>CAMWJL010000048.1 GCA_947174565.1 uncultured Prevotellaceae bacterium
ATTTATTGGAGTGCAATAATTATTGTATAAAACTATTGTTGATTGCAAGACTTATGAATACATCATTTCATCATAGTAAGTAAGTTCGACGCATAATAGATTGATAGCAAAGTGACAGAAATCTCGGTATTGTAGCAACTTCTGTACATCTTTTTATACAAAAGCGGTTATCAGATACCCCAAAAAGTTGCGCTTGATGTGGATATCGCCGTATATCAGCCACATCAGAAAATAGTCACCCTCCCACCCTTTTCATCAAGCAAGTTCTTCTCGGCAGATGCACAGACACAGGATTGGTTGAAGACTGCTCGCTCCACTTAAATTGTCAAACCATCAGACGGACAACACAGAGCGTATGTAAAGAGGCTTTCCTGCACGGTGCAGGAAGACCGTCCTTCTTGGCGCAGGAAAGTTGTCCTGCACAAGAAAGGAAAGTTTTCCTTCAGGGGAGAGGAAAACGACGGGAAAGGCGATGAAATGAGAGTGGATGAGGATGTCAAGGACTCGGGAAGAAGGCAAAGGGGGAAAAGCACGATGGAGGTGAGAGAATCAGGGTTGAAGGGGGCTGTCATCCCAGTCGATGCGCTCCTCGGTTTGGTCGAAACGAATGTCGCCTGAAAAGCCTATGCGGTGAAGGATGCGGCAGAGGATGGCTTGTTCGCTGGGCGAGAGGGCAAGCACGCCTTTGCGACGCTCATAGAAGGGGTTGCGGGTGTAGATGGAGAGGCATTCAGCACGGAAACGCCTGAACTGCTCGACGGTCATCCTACGTTCCATTCCGATGAACCCACGCGCATAGGTGACGGTGCGGTTCTCGCGGTAGAAGGGGCACGTGGGGTCGCCTTGCGGAGTGGCTTCGGGATGAGCCATGAGGTGGGGATTGATGATGCTGATGCCTTGTACGCTGTCGGGCAGCAGACGCATGGCTATCTGACGTAGGCAAGTGGCGTGCCAAGGGCAATCGGCATTTGTACAAAGATGGAACTGCTGAGGCACTTCGTTGAAATTCGTGAGGGTCATAGTATTCTGTTTTTGAGGTTTGAGTTTGTTGTTATCGGTTGGCAAAGTTAGGGAAAATATTTGGGTATGTCAATCTTTTCATGTACTTTTGCAAACAGAATCGAAATTAGGACACAATGAAACAATATCTTAACCTGCTCGACCGCATTCTGACAGAGGGCGTGCAGAAGGGCGACCGCACGGGAACGGGCACTATCTCGGTGTTTGGCAATCAGATGCGCTTCAACTTGGCAGAGGGCTTTCCTTTGCTGACGACGAAGAAGCTGCACCTGAAGTCTATCATCTACGAACTGCTATGGTTCTTGCAGGGCAACACAAACGCTAAGTGGCTGCAGGACCGTGGGGTGCGCATTTGGAACGAGTGGGCCGATGAGGATGGAGACCTTGGTCATATCTATGGCTACCAGTGGCGTTCATGGCCCGACTATCATGGTGGGCATGTGGACCAAATCAGCGAGGTGATTGACCAAATCAAGAACAATCCCAACTCGCGCCGTCTCATTGTGTCGGCATGGAACGTGGCGGACATTCAGAACATGAACCTGCCTCCGTGTCACATCCTGTTCCAGTTCTATGTGGCAAACGGGAAACTGAGTTGCCAGCTCTATCAGCGGAGTGCGGACACGTTTTTGGGCGTGCCGTTCAACATTGCCTCGTATGCGCTGCTGACGATGATGGTAGCGCAGGTGTGCGATTTGCAACCAGGCGATTTTGTTTATACCACGGGGGACACGCACCTGTATCTCGACCACATCGAACAGGCTAAGTTGCAGTTGACACGCGAACCTCGTCCATTGCCGAAGATGAAGATAAACCCGAACGTGAAGAGCATCTTCGACTTCCAGTATGAGGACTTTGAACTGACGGATTACGCCCCACACCCACACATCAAGGCTACGGTAAGCGTCTGACAGCCGATGAGTTGGCTTTCAGAAAGCGTAGAATCATTCATCATCAACTTTACAGCATCAAGATGATTTCCATTATTGTAGCAATCGCTGAGAACAGGGCGATTGGCTTGGAGAACAAACTCATATATTGGTTGCCCAACGACCTGAAACGATTCAAGGCACTGACCACGGGGCACACCATCATCATGGGCAGACGGACATTTGAGAGCTTGCCTAAGGGGGCACTGCCCAACCGACGGAACATCGTGCTTTCGCGCAGCGGAAAGGCAGAAGACTTTCCTGGGGCTGACCTCTACCCCAACCTCGATGCCGCTTTGGATTCGTGCGAGGGCGAAGTGTATATCATTGGCGGAGCATCGGTGTATCAGGAGGCGTTGCCCAAGGCTGACCGCCTGTGCCTGACCTGCATTTACGACACACCCGAGAAGGCAGACACGTTCTTCCCCGAGATTGATACGGAAGAATGGGTCGAGACTTTCAGAGAAGAGCATGAGACGGATGAGAAACATGCTTACAGATATGCTTTCGTTGATTTAGAGAGGAAAGCATGAACCTTCCGCACGACTTTCAGCAGACGATGATTGAACACCTTGGCAAGGAGGCTTACGAACAACTTGCCGAGGCACTTTCGTTGCCCGCACCGACAAGCATACGACTCAACCGAAGCAAGATAAAGGCAGAGGAGTTGCCCCTGCTGACCGAAGCCGACAGCGTGCCTTGGTGTGCAGATGGCTTCTATCTCAAGGAGCGTCCGCAGTTCACTTTCGACCCACTCTTCCACGCTGGCTGCTACTATGTGCAGGAGGCATCGTCCATGTTCCTGTCACATGTGCTGAAACACTATGTACAAGAGCCTGTGGTGGCTCTCGACTTATGCGCTGCACCAGGCGGAAAATCGACCCTCATGCTGTCACAACTGCCCGAAGGGTCGTTGCTCATCGCCAACGAGGCAATGCGTCAACGTGCTAATATATTGGCGGAAAACATCAGCAAGTGGGGCAATCCGAATTGCATCGTGACAAACAATTTCGCCGAAGACTTTCAGGCTTTCGGAAACGTATTCGACCTCATTGTCTGCGATGCGCCCTGCTCGGGCGAAGGGATGTTCCGCAAAGACCCTGACAGCATCGGCGAATGGAGTCTTGCCAACGTGGATACCTGCTGGCGTCGTCAACGCGACATCGCGAGCAACATCTGGCACACACTCAAAGAGGGAGGACTCTTCATCTACAGCACCTGCACATACAACTCTTTGGAAGACGAGGAGAATGTGGCGTGGATAGCCAAAACATTAGGAGCGGAAGTGCTGTCGTGCCACCCCATGAACAGCTGGGGATTGACCGATACGCACACACACTTCTATCCGCATCAAGTGAAAGGCGAAGGCTTCTTCATCAGCGTGATGAGGAAGACATCAGCAGATGGCGGTGAGGGCATGCCCCATCGAAAGAGGAAAGAGAAAGGAAGAACAGGAAAGCCTGCGACAAAGATACCAGCGGAACTGAAAGGTTGGCTGACCAACGGAGAGGCGTTCACCATTGCAGAAGACAAGGAGGTATTCAGAGCTTTCCCCACGGCACACGCTGATCTTTATCAACTGGCAAAGAGCACGTCGAAGGTGGTGTCGGCAGGCATCGAACTCGCCTCCATGAAGGGCAAGAACCTGCAACCCTGCCACAGCCTTGCCATGAGTAACAGCCTCAACACAACAGCTTTCCCCACCCTTGACGTGGAGAAGCAGCAAGCCATTGCCTATCTGCGCACCGAAGCCCTGCAACTGCCTCCCGACACGCCACGCGGCTATGTGCTTCTCACTTATCAAGGACATCCCCTCGGATTTGTAAAGAACATCGGCAACCGCGCCAACAATCTCTATCCCTCCGAATGGCGCATCAGAAGTGGCTATGCCCAATAAGCGCACAGGCATAACTTTTCTCATCAACAGGCATGTCCAAGCATGAAGCCTGCCACGCTTTTTTGCCGACAATCCTTTCTTATATGGAGATTTTTCCTTACTTTTGCACATCAATACAATCACCCAAACATGAAGACAGAACTCACCCTTGCCATACCCACCGAGAAGTTATGGCAATTACTTGAATACAAAGAGAATGCAGTCATCAAACTTGTTGACACCAACCTCATGGAGGAGATTCTCTCCAACGGCATCTTTGAACATCGCAACCTGTTGGAAGACGACCCTTTTCACAAGCAAATCATTCCTTATGCCGTGATATGCTGTGGCGATGAGGTCTATCTGTTCCATCGCACCAAGAAACAAACAGAAACCCGCCTGCACAACCTCTACTCATTGGGCGTTGGCGGTCACATGAACCCTTACGGCGACAAAATCGACATTGCCTACATGCGCCACGAATTGGAACGAGAAATGAAGGAGGAAGTGCTGCTCCATGAGGACTGCCGTGTGGAATCGGTCGTGCCCGTCGGTTTCATCAACGACGACACCAACGAAGTGGGCAAAGTACATCTGGGTGTGCTCTACCACATCAACCTCAACAATACCTCCATCGAAATCAATGAGAAAGAAAAGATGACAGGTCAATGGGTCAAGAAGTCAGACTTGAAAGACTACTACCAACAGATGGAATCATGGTCGAAGATATACGTTGACCTGCAATCCCTGTAAGGTTTTTCGTGCTTCTTTCGCCCTATATCGCATTTTTGTCGTACCTTTGCACCACGAGAAAACAAGCAAATCAACACACATGAACTTATACGTTAGATATTTTGACCACGAAACGTTGGCAACTTCCGTCGATGAAGCCATGGCATTCCTCCAAACGATTGAGGAAATCAAAATAGAAAGCAACGCCGCCAACCGCATCGCTGCCTTTCTCCACTCATCCAACCTCTTCCCTTTCCGCCTGAAAGTGAGCTACTCCAACTATGTGCTCTTTCTGAAGACCGATGCTGAAACGCTTGAACAATTCAAGAAAGATGAAATTAGGCGCAAGGAACAAAAGGCGGAGCGTGTATCCCCGATATCAGAACGCAAGAAGAATCTTTTGGACACACTGAACGAGGAGAAAGCAGGATGGTGGGACACTGTGCTCACGTTCAAGCGCGTCATCACAACGCCTGAGACAGGCAAGTGCAGATACATCGACACTCGCTTCCATGTACGTCAGCATGCCCTCAGTGCCATGGATGCCTACAATCGCCTCATCAAGCACCTGCAAGACCGTGCCGATGTCGATCCACGTTCACAGTTCCCATCGGCAAAGAGCGACAAGTTTGAATATACCTATCTGGGAAATGAGCCTATGTCAGAAAAGACATCTGACACAGAAGAAAACATAAACGATTAGAAGATAAAGTCATCATCTTCTTTAGCCGCATCCTCCTGACGCTTGGATGCGGCTTTTTTTGCTTCTTCCTCTGGGTTGTACTCCTGCAATGTCGTGCCATACGTAGTACGAAGCACACGGAACTCTGTGCGGCGATTCAACGCATTCAGCACTTCTTGCTCCTCTTCCCCCTTGATGCCGAGGATATAAGCCTCCGTCAGCGTGTCGTTCTCCTGCACCTCCACCTTTGGATTGCCAGATAACAACTTCTCAACCAGTTTCTTGCTGACGATTTTCGGACGTGACTCTCCATAACCCACAGCTGTCAAACGGTCGGAGGCTATGCCATGCTGAATGAGATAACGCACCACCGACTCGGCACGCCGTTGGGAGAGACGTTGGTTGTAGGAGTCGTTGCCTCGGTAGTCGCAGTGAGCCGATAGCTCGATGGTGATGTTCGCGTTCTCGTTCATCATCTCCACCAACTTGTCCAGCGCCTCAGTCGATTCGGGGGTGAGGTCAGCACGGTCAAACTCATAGAAGATGTTGTCGATGAGCACAGGCACATTGATGGGTGGCAAAGGAAACTGGAGCGTGTATTCTTCACTCTCCTCCGAAGCCTCCACATGAATCTCGTTCTTCACGTTCAAGTAGCCCTTGCATGTGCCTAAAAGCACATAATCCACCCCAGGTTTCAACACCTGCGTAAACGAGCCATCCCCCTTGACAGAAAGTTTCAGATTCGTGCCATCATTGCCCACCATATAGACAAGAGCCTCAGGCAGTTCGTAGCCATCCTTCTCATACACCCAACCCGTCACTGTTTGAAGAATTTCGGGGCATTCAAACGAATAGATGTGTTCCCATCCCTTGCCATCATTGCGCGAAGAGCAGAAAAATCCTCGGTTGTGTACGCCTTCAAACGTCATACCGAAATCGTCGGCCGAAGAATTGAGCGGGAATTGCAGGTTCTCGACAATCATACCACGCAACGAATCTTCACGAGCCACGAAAATATCCAAGCCCCCCATGCCAGGATGCCCATCAGAAGAGAAATAGAGGTCACCATTCGGACGAAATGCAGGAAACATCTCGTCGCCAGCCGTATTGATGGGGCGTCCCAAGTTTTCCATACCTCCAAAGCCGTTGCTGAGAATCCGTGTACGCCAAATGTCCAAACCTCCCTCTCCACCAGGGAAATCGCTCACAAAGTAAAGCCACTCCCCGTCGGGGCTAACGGCTGGATGCGCATAGGAACTCAGCGTGTCACGAGCAATGTCGCACTTCGTGGGTTTGCCCCACGAAGCATCGCTGCGCTGCGACTTCCAAATCTCCGCAAAACGCGGATAATCAGGGTCGCTGGAGCATCGGGTGAAGTACATCGTCTTGCCATCAGGGCTGAGGCACGAAGCTCCCTCGTCATACTCAGTGTTCACCTCGCCCTCTATCACCTCCACCGGCTGCCACTTCCCTTGGTCATTCTTGCGAGAAGAGAACAAATCGCCAAATTTCAATCCCGTAATACCCGATATGTCGTCACCAGCCGCATCGTTGCGCGTTGACGACAGCACCAGCACATCCGCATCGTCCCCCACCAGCATCGGGCTGTAATCCGAACGCCGTGAGTTGAACTGCGGTTCTTTCTTCACTGTGTATTGATTCGGCTTCGCCTTCCACTGCGGTCCTAACTCGCACGACAGCAATCCGCTCCTCGCTAACTCGCTGCCAGGTTCCAGTTCCAAATACGCCTTGAAGTTCTGCTCCGCCTGCTTATACTGCCCTGCCTTTAATTGCTGACGCGCCAAATGCAAGTAGGCTAAACTATCAGGTACTTTATATCTGACAGCATTCAAGTATGCCGCTATCGCCTTCTGCGTGTAGCCGATATGGCGGTAACATTCCCCCATCATGAAAGCCCTTACCGCCCTTTTATCCTTCTCTGTCGGCTTACACCGCGAATACGACTTCTTGTAGTTGATGCTTGCCGCATAGTACTCCCCAATGGCATAACTCTGTTCCGCTTTCTTGAACGCTATGCCCTCGTTGCTACATGCCACTATCGTCAAAGCCGCTAATATATATATAAATATGTGGAGTCTGTCTATTCGCATACTACTAAAAACGAAAAAAAGACTCCATTATTGCATGAAGCCCTTTGAGGAATGAGAAGCACAAAGCGACTATGCTGCCTCATAAAAGACTTTTCCCACTCTGTCAATGTGCTCACCGATGGGTGTCCCTTTCTTCTTCGCATAATCCACCAAATCCACAGAATAGAGCAACCCCAAATCATCTATCTCACACAAAATATCAAGCAACTGGCTATAAGTGAGGTCATCCCCTATCATCGCCAAGTCCACATCTGAACCCTCACGATAATTTCCTTTCGACCGAGAGCCGAAAATCAGAACTTTCTTAATGTTCGGATGATGACGAAACACATTTTGCAGTTCCTTGATGACAGTATCACTCAATCCAAATTTCATAATTGCTGATAGGTCTTCTTCTGGGATAAAACAGCCAAATTCTCATCCAGTTTCTTCAACACAGGAGCGTATTCATCGAAAATCAATTCCATGATAGCAAAAACCTCTTCTTCATCATACACATGCGTCAACTTATTCCGTGCCTTCATCATGCGCCGCCATCCATCATGGTCAGAAATCAATCCGTCTTCAAACGCCATTCTCAATGTACCATTCGGACCTGCCATAAAGTCATACCCCTTAAAAGTCAACAAATCTTGCAGTACCTTCCATGCCAATTCAAACGTGTATTCAAACCGCTGCACCAGCCCTTCTCGCTCCAATTCTGTCAAGTCCTCCAAAAGCCTGTCAGCCTCCGTCACTTCAAGCAACCTTTGGCATGCTCTATGAAAGTTTGCATAACGCTGAATCCAACGAATATCTGTTTGCGACTCCATAATCATACGTCTTATTGGTTGCAAAGTTAATGTTTTTCCATGGAATATCCAAACATATATACAAAGTCAACATAAAGAATCTGTTCCAATCCATCACGCCTGTTCAAACGGCAAGCGGTATGTGCAGCCTTCTTGCCAGCGGGAACAGCCATAAGCAGTGCGACCTTTGATGATGTGACCTTCCTTGCAGAGCGGACAAGGCATGCCAATCACTTCGTCGGGATTGTGGGTCGCTTTGACTTCCTCGGTTGTTTTCTGGGCTGGTTTTCTGGGAGTTGACTTCTTTTTCGGTTGGAAACCAGCAGGGGCGTTAGAAGAGGCTGTGGTGTCTTTGGATTCGACAGGTTTGCGCGTCTTCTTTTTCTTCAAGTCCTCTTCGGTCGTGACAGCCACATGACGATTAGAGTGGTCGTTACGGACGGTGTTAATGATGTCGGTGACCATCTGTTTAAGCTCGGCGATGAAGGTCTGCGCATCGTACTGACGACGCTCTATCTCACGCAACTTCTTCTCCCAAAGCCCTGTGAGTTCGGCACTTTTGAGGAGTTCCTCGTGAATGATGCCAATAAGTTCCACACCCGTTGGCGTGGCTATAAGGTTCTTACGCTCCTTACGGATGTAGCGACGTTTGAAAAGGGTTTCGATGATGGCTGCACGAGTAGAGGGACGACCGATGCCATTCTCCTTCATCGCATCACGCAGTTCTTCATTATCGACAAACCTGCCAGCAGTTTCCATCGCACGAAGCAAGGTGGCTTCGGTATAAGGCTTGGGCGGTTGTGTCCACTTCTCAGAGAGCATGGGCAGATGCGGATCTTGCTCCCCCTTCTTGAAGAGCGGCAAGGAACGGTCATCATCGTTCGCCTTATTCTCCTCATCATCAGCACTATCCGTGGCATTCTTCTTATAGATGGCTTTCCATCCTTCATCAAGGATGACCCGTCCACTGGTGCGGAACAGAACGGCATCCGCCAGTGCAGGCTTCACTTCTCCATACACCGTTGTCGTCTCGAACTTGCAGTCGGGATAGAACACTGCGATGAAAGCACGGGTAACGAGGTCATAAACACGACGCTCCATGTCTGTGAGACTGATGGCTGGCACACCAGTGGGGATAATGGCGTGGTGGTCAGTCACTTTAGAAGAGTCGAATACCTTCTTGGACTTGGGGAGAGGCTTACCTTCAAGGGGGCGCGTGAACTGCTCATAGCCTCGCAGACCTTGAAGGGTTTGTGGGCATTTGGCATAGATGTCGTCGCTAAGGAAAGTGGTGTCAACACGTGGATAGGTGGTGAACTTCTTCTCGTAGAGCGACTGAATCAACTGGAGCGTCTGTTCGGCAGAATAGCCAAACTTGCGGTTGCAATCCACCTGCAAGGAAGTCAAGTCATAAAGACGAGGAGGAGCTTCTGTGCCTTTCTTTTTCTGAATGTCGGTCACGGCAAAAGGCTGCCCCTCGATGGATTGCAGCACCGCCCGTCCCTCTTCCTCGGTGGTGTATTCCACCTGTCGGTAAATCGGTCCTTTTCCTTTGATGGTCTTGCCCTGTTCCGCGGCAGCTTTCACCTCAGCAGCATCCTCAGCTTCAGCCTCTTCGTCGTGGGCAATGGCAGTGAACTTGGTGTCGCGATACAGCGTGGAGAGCACCCAACTCTGCTTGGGGACGAAACGCTCAATCTCCTGCTGGCGACGCACAATAAGTGCCAGCGTAGGTGTCTGCACCCGTCCGATGGAGAGCACCTGTTTCTGTTGTCCGTATTTGAGCGTGTAGAGACGTGTGGCGTTCATGCCCAGCGTCCAGTCGCCAATGGCTCTGCAAAGCCCAGCCTCATAGAGCGACTGGTATTCGATTTGGTCTTTCAAGCTGTTGAATCCCTCGCGGATAGCCTCCTCTGTCAGCGACGAAATCCATAGCCGCTTGACAGGACACTTCGCCCCAGCCTTCTGCATGACCCAACGCTGAATGAGTTCGCCCTCCTGTCCGGCATCGCCGCAGTTGATGATGCCGTCCGCCGCCTGCATGAGTTTCTCAATCGTGGCAAACTGCCGCCGCACCCCTTCGTCATTCTTCAGGCGAATGCCGTAGCGTGCTGGAATCATCGGCAAGTCCCACAAATCCCAACGCTTCCAACGGGGGTTGTACTCATCAGGCTCGCGCAACTCACACAAATGTCCGAACGTCCATGTGACCTGATAGCCGTTGCCCTCGATGTAGCCCTGCTTCATGTCTCTGGCACCCAACACGTTGGCGATGTCGCGCGCTACACTCGGTTTCTCCGCAATGCAAACAATCATCGTCCTCGCTGTTGGTCGTGCAGTTCCTTTGCCTGCCGCAAGATGTCGCTGGCAAAGATGAAGTCTTCCAGTTTCTTGTTGGTAGCATCCATAATTCCCTTGTTGCTGCCCTGCCACTCGGCACGCCCCTCGCAGATAAAGGTGATGTTTTCGCCAATGCCCATCACGGAGTTCATGTCGTGGGTGTTGACGATAGTGGTAATCCTGTCCTCGTGCGTGATGCCAGCAATCAGCTCGTCAATCACGATGCTGGTCTTGGGGTCAAGTCCCGAGTTTGGCTCGTCGCAGAAAAGATACTTCGGCTGCAACACAATCGCACGGGCAATGGCAACACGCTTCTGCATGCCTCCCGAAATCTCGCCCGGGAACTTGTGTTCGGCACCTTGCAGGTTGACACGCGCCAAGCAGTCGAGTGCCCGACGCTTGCGGTCTTCATAAGGGTCATAGGAGAACATATTGAGCGGAAACATCACGTTGTCCAACACGGACATGGAGTCGAACAACGCGGCACTCTGGAATATCATGCCCATCTCCCGACGCAACAGAACCTTCTCGTGCTTCGACAGCGAGACAAAGTCGCGGGCGTCGTAGTAGATGCTGCCGGCAGTAGGAGTAAGCAGCCCCACGATGTTCTTCATCAGCACGGTCTTGCCGCTGCCGCTCTGCCCGATGATAAGGTTTACCTCGCCATCGCGGAACGTGGCGTTGATGTCCTTGAGCACCTCTTTGTCCCCAAAACTCTTATATAGATGTTCTACTTTTATCATGGTTTACGTCTTGTTCTTGATGTTATTGTTCCTCGTCAGTACTTCCGAAGAAGTACTCCAATACTTCCACAGCGGTACTCCAGTACTTCTTCAGAAGTACTAAAGAAGTAGCGACACGCTCCCATCAGGTGAGCATGTTGGTGAGGAAGATGTCGGAAAACAGCACGAGGATGCTGCTGGTGACTACGGCATCGGTGCTCGACTTGCCCACTTCCACACTGCCGCCTTCCACCGTGTAACCTTTATAAGCGGACACGCTGGTGATGATGAAGCCATAGACAACGGCCTTAATCATGCCGCACCAGAAGAACCACGGCGTGAACTGGTAGCGGAAGCCCTCATCCAGCTCGGGCACAGTGGTCGTACCCATCAATGTGGTGGCATACGAGCCAAGAATGCCTGCCGTCACACTCAGCGTGACCAGAATCGGCATGATGGTCATCAGCCCTAAAATTTTAGGGAGAATGAGATAGTTGGCAGAATTGACGCCCATGATGTCCAGCGCGTCAATCTGCTGCGTGATGCGCATCGTGCCGATTTCGGAGGCGATGTTGGAACCCACCTTGCCTGCCAATATCAGACACATGATGCTGGACGAGAACTCCAGCAGCATGATTTCACGCGTGGTGTATCCCACCACCATGCGCGGCATCCAAGGAGATTGGATGTTCAGCTTGATTTGAAGGCAGATGACCGCTCCGATAAAGAAAGAGATGATAAGCACAATGCCTATCGAATTGTAGCCCAACTGATACATCTCGGTGACGTATTGCTTCAGGAACATCCGCCACCTGTCGGGCGGCGAAAGCACACGACCCATGAGGAGGACATAGCGTCCGAGATGGGTTAATCCACTTTTGAGAGAAAGCACGTTTACGACGTTTTTAATGATTTATACTTGGCAAAATCTTCGCAAAATTAGCTATTTTTGTTCAAAAGAGTGGCTTTTAACATAGTTTTTTCTTTTAGAAAGTGACTAATCAACAAACAATTTGTACTTTTGTAACTAATTTGTACAATCATGGAGTTAAAGAACACATCAACCAACACGAACGCTGGCGATGAGAGCATTCCACCCTATTCGGAGGAAAGGAACACGCTCTACACACGCAACCTGGTGAAGACCTACGGCAAACGCACCGTGGCAAATCAGGTGTCCATCAGTGTGCGCCAAGGGGAAATCGTGGGACTGCTCGGGCCGAACGGAGCGGGAAAGACGACTTCGTTCTACATGACAACGGGATTGGTGGTTCCCAACAGCGGACAGGTGTTCATCAACGACATGGAAATCACGAAAGACCCCGTATCGACCCGAGCCAAGAAAGGCGTGGGCTATTTGGCACAGGAGGCGAGCGTGTTCCGTACCATGAGCGTGGAGGACAACATCATGACGGTGCTGGAGATGAAGTACAAATCAGTGGATGAACAACGGGAGCACTTGGAGAAGCTGCTGGATGAGTTTAACTTGCAGAAGGTGAGGCGAAACAAAGGCAACCAGCTTTCGGGTGGCGAACGTCGTCGTTGCGAGATTGCACGCTGTCTTGCCATCGACCCCAAGTTCATCATGCTGGACGAGCCTTTTGCAGGCGTTGACCCCATCGCCGTGGAGGACATCCAGTATGTGGTGTGGAAGTTGAAGGACCGCAACATTGGCATCCTCATCACCGACCACAACGTGCAGGAAACGCTCTGCATCACAGACCGTGCCTACCTGCTCTTCGAGGGACGCATCCTCTTCAAAGGAACGCCACAAGAGCTGGCGGACAACACCATCGTGAAGGAAAAGTATCTGGGCAGCAACTTCGTGTTGCGCCACAAGAACTTCCAAATGATTGAAGAGAAGAAGAAACGAGAACTGGCGGACAACGCTGAATAAGTTATATACTGATATACATTATTATATTAAATGACAGAAACCAAGAAGTTAGTAGATGCTTGCGTGGCAGGCATACAAGAGAAGAAAGGTAAGAAGATTCGTGTGGTCAACCTCGAAAACATCGACGACACCATCACCAAATATCTGGTCATCGGCGAAGGCAACTCGCCCAGCCAAGTGTCAGCCATCACCGACTCGGTGAAAGAGTTTGCGCGCAAGAATGCGGACACGCGCCCGTCGGCGGTGGATGGAACACGAAACAACTTGTGGGTGGCATTGGACTATATTGACGTGGTGGTACACATCTTTGTGCCCGACGCGCGTGAATTTTACGATGTGGACAACCTGTGGGAAGATGCCGACATTACTGACATCCCTGACATTGACTGACAAGCATGGAAACAAACGACACGAACAAGACCAACAACAGTGGCAACGGCAAGAACCAAATACAAAAGCCACGATTCAACTTCACATGGCTGTATATCCTGCTCGTCGTGGGACTTGCATTCATGATTTTCACACGGCACGACTCTTCTGTTTCGCGCACAGTGGATTACACCACCTTCAAGGAGTTCGTGGCCAAGGGCTATGTGGCTGACGTGACCATCAACAAGGACAACAACACGCTGACCTTGGGCATTGACTCTAAATACGCCAAACAAGTGTTTGGTGCGGTTGACAAGAACAAGAACGCATCACGCATCAAGGTGGAGTTTGGTTCGATAGATAATCTTGAAAACTACCTGGACATCCAAAACGAGGAAGGCAACTTCACGGGCAAGGTCACTTACGAGCGTGATAATGACATCATTAGCAACCTGTTTTGGAACTTTGCGCCCATCATCGTCATCATCTTCATTTGGCTTTTCATCATGCGTGGCATGGGAGGCGGTGGCATTATGGGTGGTGCCAGCAGCATCTTCTCCGTGGGACGCTCTAAGGCCCAACTCTTCGACAAGGACGACAAGAACACGCCACAGATTACGTTCAAGGACGTGGCTGGACAGGCAGGTGCAAAGCAGGAAATGCGGGAAATCGTCGATTTCTTGAAGACTCCTGAGAAGTACACGAGCCTTGGTGGCAAGATACCGAAGGGAGCACTGCTTGTAGGTCCTCCGGGAACGGGTAAGACGCTGTTAGCCAAGGCAGTCGCTGGCGAGGCTGGCGTACCGTTCTTCTCATTATCGGGTTCCGAGTTCGTCGAGATGTTCGTTGGCGTAGGTGCCAGTCGAGTACGCGACCTGTTTCAGCAAGCCAAAGCCAAAGCTCCTTGCATCGTGTTCATTGACGAGATTGATGCCATTGGCCGTGCGCGCAGCAAGACGGCAGCCATGGGTGGCAACGATGAGCGCGAAAGCACATTGAACCAGTTGCTGACCGAAATGGATGGTTTTGGAACGAATAGCGGCATCATCATCATGGCAGCGACAAACCGTGCCGATGTCTTAGACAGCGCGCTGTTACGCGCTGGACGTTTCGACCGACAGATTCACGTTGACCTACCCGACTTGAACGAGCGCAAAGAAATCTTTATGGTACACTTGAAGCCGCTCAAGATTGACGAGACGGTGGATGTAGCACAGCTGGCACGCCAAACCCCAGGCTTTTCAGGGGCAGACATCGCTAACGTCTGCAACGAGGCAGCCCTCATAGCCGCCCGCAACAACAAGGAGTGGGTCGATAAGCAGTGCTTCCTTGACGCAGTGGATCGTATCATCGGAGGATTGGAGAAGAAGACGAAACTGCTGACAGCGCACGAGAAGCGAACCATTGCTCTGCATGAAGCGGGCCATGCCACCATCTCGTGGTTCCTCGAATACGCCAACCCGTTGGTGAAGGTGACCATCGTTCCACGCGGTCAAGCCCTTGGTGCGGCGTGGTATATGCCAGAGGAACGGCAAATCTCCACGAAGGAAGAAATCCTCGATGAGATTTGCGCCACATTGGGAGGTCGTGCCGCCGAAGAGCTATGCGTAGGTCGCATCTCGACAGGGGCGATGAACGACTTGGAGAAGGTGACGAAACGTGCTTACGGCATGATTGCCTACGCTGGAATGGGTGAAAAGTTGCCCAATCTCTGTTACTATGACAATCAGGAATATCAGTTCAGCAAACCTTATAGCGACAAGACGGCAGAGACCATCGACGAAGAAGTACAAACCCTCATTGCCAGCCAATACGAGCGTGCAAAGAAGGTGTTGTCTGAACACAAGGAGGGTCACGCCCAACTGGCACAGAAACTCATCGACAAAGAGGTTATCTTTGCCGAAGATCTGGAGGACATCTTCGGCAAGCGTCCATGGACTTCGCGCACAGATGAAATCTTGGCTGCCAATACGGAAGAAGAGGAGAAACAGGCCGCCAACAACGGCTCTACCGACATAACTGACCACAAGAAGGAAAACGAAGAGTTCATCCGTCAGAAGATTGTACAAGCAGTGATTGCCAAGGCAGAGAAGGCGAAGGAACAAGGTAATCAAGCCGAGGGAAAACCTCAGACAGAAGCCCCTCAAACAGACAAACCCGAAACAACGTGAAAAACCTGATTACACGCACCATCACAGGAGTCTTGTTCGTTGCAATCCTCGTAGCCAGCATCGTGTTACACCCCTACACGCTCCTGTTTGTCTTCACTGCCATCACCGCGCTGACAGTGTGGGAGTTCACGACCATTGTCAATTGCAACATGAACCTACACGTCAACCGCTTCATCACCACGATGGCAGGAGCGTATTTGTTCATAGCAGTATGGGCTTTCAACACCAACATTATGGGGGCAGAGGTGTTCATTCCCTACCTTATCTCGCTCATCTACCTGCTGGTATCGGAACTATACTTTGACCGTCCTGACAACATTCAGAACTGGGCAATGGCATTCATGGCACAACTCTACATCGCCCTACCCTTCGCATCGTTCAACACGCTGTGTTTCATCGGCACAGCGGCAGGAGTGACCTACTATTATTGGTATGCCCTTTCGCTATTCATTTTCCTGTGGTCAAACGACACTGGGGCCTATCTGTTTGGCTCTCGGCTGGGCAAGCACCGATTGTTCCCACGCATATCCCCCAAGAAGTCGTGGGAAGGCAGCATCGGTGGTGGCCTTACGGCTATTGCGGCATCGCAAGTGATAGCCAGTTTCATTCCTTTCGCCGAAACCCTGACACCACTGACCAGCCATCTGCTTTGGGCAGGGCTGGCATTGCTCACGGTCATTGTCGGTACATGGGGCGACCTCGTTGAGTCGCTTCTGAAACGCCGCCTCGGCATCAAGGACTCGGGCAACATCCTGCCAGGACACGGAGGCATGCTCGACCGCTTTGACAGTGCCCTGCTTGCCATTCCCGCAGCAGTCGTCTATGTATATACAATCATGCTTAACATAATACACTAAAACAACTATGACTGAAATCCAGAACCCCACTGAGGAACCTGTAGTTGAACCTGCAGTAGCTACAGAACCAGTTGCAGCCGAAACAACTGCAACCGTTGCAGAACCCGTTGCCGAGACAACGGAAGAGCCTGTAACAGAAGAAGCTGTCGAAGAACCTCAGGCAGAAACCTCTACCACTTCTATCGCCACTTACGCAACCAAGGCCGAAGTTGTTGCCCGACTGAAAGCCCTTGCCGAGAGTGACGAAGAGGTAACTCGCCAAGAACTCGACAGTCTCAAGAGCAACTTCTACCGCATCCACCACCAAGAGGCTGATGCCGCCTACAAGAAGTTCGTGGAAGAAGGAGGCAACGCAGAAGAATATGCTCCTGCGCCCAACTTGGAAGAGACCGAGTTCAAGGAACTGATGGCAATCCTCCGCGAGAAACGTGCAGCCGCAGCCGCAGCGCAAGAGCAGGAACGCGAGGAGAATTATCAGAAGAAGCTCGAAATCATCGAAAAGATAAAGGCAATCACCGAGAACCCCGATGAGATAAACCGTGCCTACAACGACTTCAAAGAACTGCAACAGCAGTGGAACGACATCAAGGAAGTGCCAGCCGAGAAGGCAACCAACCTGTGGAAGACCTACCAGCAAGCCGTTGAGGCGTTCTACGACACATTGAAATTGAGCAACGAACTCCGTGCCTACGACTTCAAGAAGAACTTGGCACACAAGACAGCCCTTTGCGAAGCAGCCGAGAAGTTAGCCGAAGAGCCAGACGTGATTGTGGCATTCCGCAAGTTGCAGCAACTGCATCAGGACTTCCGCGAGATAGGCCCTGTGGCAAACGACCTGCGCGAACAAATCTGGACACGCTTCAAGGACGCATCGACCGTCATCAACAAACGCCATCAGGAGCACTTCGAGGCACGCAAACAAAAGGAAGAAGAGAACCTCGCCAAGAAGACCGCCATCTGCGAAACCATCGAAGGCATCAACATCGACGACCTCAAGACGTTCGCCGAGTGGAACGCCCTCTCAGAGAAGATTACAGCCCTGCAAGCCGAATGGAAGACCATAGGCTATGCGCCTCAGAAGATGAACACCAAAATCTTCGAGCGTTTCCGTGCCGCATGCGACAACTTCTTCACCCGTAAGAACGAGTACTTCCAAACCGTCCGTGACAACCTCAACCAAAACTACGCACAGAAGCTCGAACTGGTGGAGAAAGCAGAGGCACTCAAAGACAGCACCGACTGGAAATCCACCACCGACGTGCTGATTGACTTGCAGAAAAAATGGAAGGAAATCGGCACAGTGCCCAAGAAGTACAGCGACCAGATATGGGAGCGTTTCAACGCAGCGTGCGACGCATTCTTCGCCGCCAAGAAGGAAGCGAACCAAGGCGCACATGCCGAACAAACCACCAACATGGAGAAGAAGAAGGGCATCATCGACATGCTCGCCGCCATCGTGCCCGATGAGTTCGAGGGCGACCTCCGTGCAAAGTTGCGCGAGGCACAAGAAGAGTGGAACAAAATAGGCCATGTCCCCTTCAAGGAGAAGGACAAGCTCTACCAACTCCTCCGCGAGCAGATGGACCGCCTGTATGGCTTTGCCAACCAAAGTGCCGCCAAACGCCGTCTCGACCGCTTCAAGGAAAGCATCAAGAACGGCAACGGCAGCGATTTGCGTTCACGCCTCATGCGCCAACTCGACATCCTGAGGAACGAAATCAAGACCTACGAAAACAACCTCGGGTTCTTGAACCTCAGCAGCAAATCGAAGCAAGGCAATGCCCTGGTGGAAGAGCTGAACCGCAAGATGGACAAGCTCAAAGCCGACATGGAAGAGGTGAAAGCCAAGATTGCCGCATTAGAAGAGCAGAAATAACCTCCGCCAAGAGCGAACAAATACAAGAAGGACAGGTCAGAACAGACCTGTCCTTCTTTTGTTATATCGCCCCACTCCATCCTCATGGAAGTCCATGAATGAATAAAAGTCACCGCACAACTATCCCCAAAAACATTTTCCGGCCCACTAGAAATTAGACCCCACCGCCACCCGATTTC
>CAMWJL010000049.1 GCA_947174565.1 uncultured Prevotellaceae bacterium
CGAACGTGGTGAATTATAACCACTTCATCGCGTCCCACAAACACAAAAAGAACCGGGGGGGGCAGCACAATGTGCTGCCCCCCCTGCTGATGAGTATTGAGAGTAAGCGTGTACTTACTTGAAGATGTTCTTTAGGATTTCGTTGGTCACTCGCCTGGTGGCTGTAGTGGCGGCAGTCTTGGCGGCTGAGCCAAGGATGGAACCTGCCGATGAGTTACTCTTTTTGGAGGTTTTACGGGTAGAAGTCGTTTTCTTCGTCGCAGAGGTGCTGCGTGACGAGCCACCAGCGATGAGGCCATGGCGGTTACACATGCGCCCCGTCAAGCAGATAGGACCGTCCGCACCTCGTGCGATATAGAGATTACCGTTAACAAACATCTTGTTAGAAATTAAAGAGCTGCGTTAAACATTAGAGGAAGCAGCAATCCCCGCTTTACAACTAATCACGATTCAAATGAATAAGTAATCACTTTCTGCGGAGAACCTTTTCTCCTCCCTCTCCATTTCTGATGATGTAGATTCCAGGGGAAAGATGATGCAGATTACCATGTGAGAGAGGACGACCGGCAGTATCAAAAATCGTACCAGTAACGCCCTTTGTCTCTTGTATGCCGCTGACATTCGTCTCAGGGTCTTTATCACCAAGAAAATATAGTTCAAAATTATCGAAGACTGTCCATGAGGACACGGAGGATATCTTTTTGACACCAAGAGTAAGCATGCCATCAGTCACCTTTACACGCAGAGAGTTCTGATATTTTCCGGCCGTAAAACACTCGCTGGCCGCATCGAGAGTCATAGGTTGACCAGCCTCATCTGCGATATTCATCAATGGTTGCGCTGTTTGATTAGCATAGAACATTGCTTGGGCTCCACGGCAGAAGCCCTGAACACGCACTTCGTAACACCCACTGGGCAATCCTACTATTTCCTGATAGACATTAAAAGAACCAGAAGAAGCCTCGGCGCATCGGTTTCGAGTATCGCCACCTGTCGTCACACTACCTTGCCATGCTGACAGACGGGTATCGTTGCGCCCGAAGCCAGGACATTGGATAAAGAACGTCGCATCGACAGGAGAATCTGGTGTTGCCTCATCAAACAAAGCCAACAGGTCGTCGTGGCGAAGAATCTCCCATTGTGCTCCCTTGGAGCTGGCGTTGGTGAGTTGTGTGGAAACGAGTTGTCCACCTGTGCAGCCCCAATAATGACTGCCGTCAGTAGAAAGGGTCACAGTCTGATTGTCCTTCCTGTTAATGAGGAACTCTGTCATCGCTCCATCCAAATAGCCATTAGCACCTGCATAGTGATTGACATCACCATTGCTGAGACGACTGTCAAGGGCATAGCGGCCATTAGGTAACGGCACAAGGTAGAAGTCCATAGGATGCTCAGCAAGCACAGCCTGAGTGCCCCACGACTGTCCAGCACTTAGGAAACGTCCGTCATACAAATTGCGTAGATAAACGGTCTCGTTGCGACTGGCACTATCTATCTGTTCCGCCGTGTAATTGCCAGGACCAAAATACTCGATTCGCACATTGTCAATGCCCATCCATTTGTAATTCTTCTGTTCAGAACGAAGACCGAAGCGCAGATGCCCGTCCGTAACAGTTGCAATGACAGAGAACCGTTCGGGATTATTCGTTGTGACAGAGGTGAGTTCATCGTTGGCGAACAGCTTAACAACATCAGCATCCACGATTCCGCCCGCAATGACACCGTTGCGGAATGCGGCGGCACTGATGCGATAAGTACCTGCGGGCAACGAAGTTAGTTCCTGATAAATCTCGCCTGTGTAGGAATTAGCATCCCAATTCTCGAAGAAGTCACCCGTAATAGCACCACCTTGATTGTGGGCAATAAGCTGATTCTGAGCCTTTGTAGTACACATCCAGCCCTGCTTTCCATAGTTGAATTCTGGATTGCCAACCACAACGTTGGCTGGATTTCCCAAACCAACGTTAGTCTTGTATTCCATCACCACACGCAACTTGTCACCGCTGTCATCGCAGACAAAGAATGTCGGGTGACGCTCAAACCACTGCTTCCCCAAATCAATGTTGCGATGGCTGTGGATGGACATCAGCAACTGACCTTCAAGGGTTCTGAACAGCATCCCATGACCATAATTATCTGGAGTTACAGGCAATGCCTCCTGTCGCCATGCCCCCATAAGCGACCCTGTGGTGGAATAAGCTACACCCTGCACATAACGGTCTCCATGCCAGCTCGTCCACAACATTCCGAGCTGTCCCGTCTGTGTACGGAAAACAAAAGGTCCATCGGTTACGTCGCCTGTATTCCACGTTGCATCATGAGCACGGAACAGGATAGTGGGTTCATCCTCCGTGCCGCTCATGTCGTCCTTGAGGCGAATCGCCTCCACTGTGCCATTCCCGTTCTGAATCCATTCGTGGCAATAGATAAGATAGCGTGTGCCATCTGTGTCTATGAAAAGCGTACCGTCCAGCGTAGATTTCTCGGCAGACAGATAGATTGCATCCCCATTGGGAATGAGCCTATAGAGACCAGCAGGCTGATTGCTGCTAAGTATATGTACGGCCCGACGTGAATGCCCGTTCTCATCTATGGTCACAGCATCGTTGGTGAACGTTGAGAGGTTGTAGTATTTCCCGTCCAGTGCATAGATTTCCGAAGCCCACACCTGCGGACTTGCTCCCATCCATGCCGAGTAGTCGGTCTGAATGACCTTTTGAGGTCCTGTCCAAACTTCCAAATCTGGGCTTGTCCACATCTGCCCTCCCGTACCCGTCATGTAGTACTTTTGTGTCTTCGCATCAGTCATCACAAAAGGGTCGCTGAGGCTGATATCACCACGCAACGTCTGTGCCTTGACCTCGTGCTGCAAAGCAAGACCGCCACAGAACAAGACAGAAGCCACCAAACGATAAAGGATTCTATTTATCATTACAACGTTCATGTCAAAGGTTCGTTACAATCCTATATGGTGGTTTCTATTGATAACGGCTGAGTCCGCTGTTGAGCCAGTTGATGAACTTGGGAATGTCCTCGTCATAAGAATAACTCTTCTCCAGCACATTGCCCTCGTTGTCGAGCAGGACATAGAGAGGCTGAACCGTGCCGCCAAACTTCTGCGACTGCAAGTAACTCCACTTGTCGCCCACAGTACGCAGCTTGCGCGTCGTGCCATTGTCATCCACCACGATAGGCTCTGCTAACTTCGTCTTCTCATCCACATAAAGCTGAATGAGCACATATTTGTTGGTCATGATGTCCGCCACTGTGGGGTCAACAAACACAGCTGCCTCCATCTTGCGGCAGTTCACACAGCCATAACCCGTAAAGTCTATCATCACAGGCATCTTGTGCGCCTTGGCGTATGCCATGCCCTCCTCATAGTCGGTAAACATCGGCTTCACTTCCTGCTCCGCGGCAAGGTTGAAGTCCTGTGTCTTCATCGGAGGCGCAAAGGCACTCACCGCCTTCAGAGGAGCACCCCAAAGACCAGGAATCATATAGATGGCAAACGCAAATGACACAAGTGCCATGCAGAAACGCGGAATGGAAGTCTTCTGATGCAGCACCACCTCGCCCATCTCGTCATACTCCTCTTCGTCGTGCGGGAATCGAATCCAACCCATCAGGTAAGCCCCCAACAGGGCTGCTAACACAATCCAAAGCGAGAGGAACACCTCGCGGTCGAGCAGTCCCCAGCCGTATGCCAAGTCCGCCACAGAGAAGAACTTCAAAGCGAATGCCAGCTCCACAAAGCCCAGTGTCACCTTCACCACGTTCATCCAGTTGCCGCTCTTGGGCGCAGCGTTCAGCCACTGTGGGAAGAGGGCAAACACCGTGAAAGGCAAAGCCAACGCGATGGCAAAGCCCAACATACCAATGACAGGACCGACAATGCTCGATGTGACCACCTGCACCAACAGAAAGCCGATGATGGGACCCGTGCAAGAGAAACTCACCAACACCAGCGTGAACGCCATCAGAAAGACACTCAACAGCCCAGTGGTGCTGTTAGCCTTGCCATCCACTGCCGTGTTCCATTTCGACGGCAACGTAATCTCAAAGCCGCCAATGAAAGAGATGCCGAACACCACCAGCATGAGGAAGAACAGGATGTTGAACACGGCATTAGTCGCCAGATTGTTCAGTGCCGAAGCACCGAAAGCAGCCGTGATGACCAACCCGAGCGTAACGTAAATCACGATGATGCTGACTCCATAGAGAATGGCATCGCGGATGCCACGCCTCTTGGCAGCAGCCTTCTCCTCATCTGTCGATTTCTTGGTCGTCCCACGCTTCAAGAAGAACGACACGGTCATCGGGATGATGGGCCACACACAGGGAGTGACCAGTGCCACCAATCCGCCCAGCAGACCCAACAAAAATATACGCCAAAGGGAAGCGTCGGACGTGTTGCCGTTGCCCCCTTTGTCAAATGCAGCAAGCTGTTCAATCACTGGTGCCCAGATGTCACCCTCACCCAAGGCAGACGACACGCTGTCAACCACTTCTGCTGTGCTGTCAGCCTCCTCGACGACAGCAGCCTCTTCTTCCTGAGCAGCCGCCTCGGGAACACTCTGTTCTGCTTGTTCATCTTTTTTTACGTCCATCACTTTTGGAGCAGCCACTTCGCCCTTAAAGCTGAAATCCTCAGAAGTAGGTGGAATGCAGTTTTGGTCGTTGCAAGCACCAAACTGCAGGTAGCCCTCCACCTCGTACTTGCCGCCCAAGAGCTTCAACTTTTGAGTGAATGTCGCCGTGTTCTCGAAGAAATAGACATCGGCATCAAACATATCCTCATACTTCTTGATGGGTGCGGCAGCCGTCTTCAACGGACCATCCAACTCAGCACCCGTTATCTTCTCGACATTGATGGTCGTGGGCGTTGGACCATCCTCCACCACTTGAGTGCTATACATGTGCCAGCCACTCTGAATAGAGGCAACAAACGTAATGACCGCCTCTGTAGCCGATGTCTCCTTGATGGTGGTAGTCACCTTCACAGGCTTGGCAAACTGCGCCTGCGCCACGCCCAAGCAACAGAGCGCAAGCAGAATCGTAAATAATCTTTTCATTGTCTTCAATTAAATAATTCCTTTTTCCTGTAGATAATGCAAGGCATCAATGGCGGCATGGCATCCGCTGCCAGCTGCACTAATAGCCTGACGATAAAGAGGATCAGCCACATCGCCTGCCGCAAACACGCCAGGGATGTTGGTGAAGGTAGTAGGATGCTGCACCTTGATGTAGCCCTGCCCATCCACCTCCACATCGGGACGGAACACTTCGCTGTTGGGATGATGCCCGATGGCAAGGAAGAAACCGTCAATAGGCAGGTCGTAGCGACGTTCGTTCTCCTTGCCCTTGTTCTCCACCAGATGAGCACCCTCCACGCCGTTCTCTCCATAGAGACCTTCCGTCTGCGTGTTCCAGAGGATTTCGATGTTCTCCGCTTCCTTCACCTTCTGCTGCATGGCATCGCTGGCACGCAACGCATCGCGACGCACAATCATATATACCTTCTTTGCCAAACTGGACAGATACTGCGCCTCCTCGCAAGCCGTGTCACCACCGCCCACCACGGCCACCACCTTCTTGCGGTAGAAGAAGCCGTCGCAGGTGGCACACGCCGAAACGCCCTGCCCTGCATATTTCTTCTCATCGTCCAAACCCAGATACTTAGCCGATGCGCCCGTCGAGATAATCAGCGTGTGCGCCTCCAGCACCGTTCCGTCGTCGGTCGTCACCTTGTGGGGCGCAGTGCCGTCTTTCGACAGTTCCACCTTTGTGATGACTCCATCGCGAAGGTCGGTGCCCAAACGCTCCGCCTGCGCCCGCAGGTCGTCCATCAACTCCTGCCCCGTCGTACCCTCAGGATAGCCAGGGAAGTTATCCACGTCTGTTGTCTGTGTCAGCTGTCCGCCCGGCTGCAATCCCTCGTAGAGCACAGGCTCCAGCGAACTCCTCGAAGCATAAATCGCTGCCGTGTATCCAGCAGGTCCGCTTCCTATAATCAAAGTCTTTAACGCCATTTGTTGTAGATATTATAATTTACTTGCAAAGTTACGACAAAATCCGTAGTTTCTTCGTTTATTCACATTTTTTATTAGTCATAATCTCCAATACGCAGCGGTCCGTCTCCTCCATTGCATCCTTGCCGATACGAGTGAGGTTGTGGATGGACTGGTCAACATCATCGTCGATGATGCCCTCCACCGAGCTGACGCAGTTGCGCTGCACAGCCAGCATAGCCGACAGCACCGCCATGCTCACGCCCGACGAGAGCTTCAATGCGCACGAGGGCTTGGCACCGTCGCAAATCATGCCCGTCAGATTCGCCACCATGTTCTTCACCGCATAAGTAATCTGCTCATAGTCGCCGCCCATCAAGTAGGTGATGCCACAGGCCGAACCCGTCGAAGCCACCACGCATCCGCACAACGCAGACAGCTTGCCCAACGACTGCTTGATGTAGATGGCAGTCAAGTGGCTCAGCATCAATGCCCTAATCAGCTCTTGGTCAGTGTTATGGTTCTCCTCCGCAAATTTCACCACTGGCAACGTGGCACAAATGCCTTGGTTGCCACTGCCCGAGTTCGACATCACAGGAATCGCCGCACCAGCCATGCGCGCATCGCAGGCACAAGCCGTCGAAGAGATGATATGCGAAAACATCGTGTCACCAAAGACACCCTTGCCCAACGGACGTGTCAACGTCTTGCCCAACGCATGACCATAATTCCCTTTCAGCGACTCCTCTGCCGCCCGTTCGTTCAGCACTTTCGCCTCGCGGATGAACTCAATCTCCTCCAGCGGAGCCGTAGTGGCAAACTCATACACCTTGCCGAGCGTCAGCCACATACACTCCTCATCGTTCTCATCCTCAGCCTTGCAGGGACGTTCGTAGAGCGTCACTCCATCTTTGTGCACACACAGGAAGTCCTGATGGCTCGTGCTGATAATCGCCTCTGCCGTGCTGCCGCCACCATCTACCTGCACCTCTATATAAAGCTTCTCCGCGATGTCCTCCTTCAGCCCGATGAAGATGCGGTTCTCTGCGATATACCGCTTTCCCTGCTCCACCGCCTCGGGTGTCACATCCTTCAGCACCTCCAGCTCATACGCAGACTTGCCTATCAGCGCGCCCAACGCCACCGCTATCGGCAGACCAATCATGTCCGTGCCAGGAATGCCCACACCCATCGCATTCTTCAGGATGTTGGCAGACAGCAACACATGAATCTTCTCCGGCACCTGCCCCAGCGTCTCCGTCGCCTTCGCCACACACAACGCCACCGCTATCGGTTCCGTGCAACCCACCGCTGGCACCACTTCGCTCTTCACCAGCGCAACAATCTGTTCTCTTAATGATTTTTCCATCATAAGTCTAATCCTTCTTTATCGTCACGATTAGGCCTTTCGCCCAATCTGCGACAAAGTTACGCCTTTTCATCCACAATCACCTCAACTTAGGAGAAGAAAGTTTCTCAGACCACTCCTGTTTGGCAGAAAACGAGCCAAAACAGAACATGGCGTTGGAACTCCACAACCCTCAAACAAGGGTAGCCCAATGCCCCCACAAAAGCCTCCGACCAACTCCCTCCAAAAAAGGCACAAAAATCGGAGTCCCCGACATCGACCGACCGATGTCCCCGACTCCGATTGGTCGATGTCGGGGACTCCGATTTAGAGGCTGTGAAAGCGCACCTCACAACGACGCGCCTCACGCCTCATGTAGCCCCTTCCGTCCGAGGACAAAAGTCTGTGCTTTTTCACATACAGCCCAAGACCAACAATGCTACAGGTTAAAAAGGGCTGCTTTGTTGAGCATATACCCGAACGAAGAGGTGCGCAGAACGACTGAATGCGGAATAATCACATATTTCCACGGCTTTCCGTTATGCTCGGCATTATAGGCAGATGCTACTTCACAATATGCACGTGCAGATTCCGCCTTTTTCTGCACATCCGCATCTTCCACCGCTTTGGCAGCCTTGGTCTCGCACATATAAATCGCATCGGCAGTTTCCACGATGAAATCAGGCTCATATCGCTTTACCCCGTCGTTCCAATAAATGCAGAATTGTTGCGGAACGGGGCGCAACCACTTCTGTACATCGCCATCACATTCAAGGGCATAGGCGAAATCCCATTCCGTAGAACTGTCAAAGCGATATTCAGGATAATATGATTTCAGAAAGCCCTTGACAATATATTTTTTTGCCCAAGCCGCCGTTTCCGGGACATCGCCCACCATGCGATATCCAAACTCATTCTCCACGAGGTGCTGGTCAAGCATCCGACTGAACGGCAACACACGCGTGGGCTGTACATGGTCACGCTCAAGATGGGAATGTTCCCTCATCTGACAATAGATGTTCTCAGCCAAAGATTCCTTGTAAGCATTCACCCTTTCGACCACTTCATCATCCGTCGCATCCGACAAATGGCTGCGTATGGCAGCAACTGCCTGTTCCGCAAGCTTGTACAGCAAATCCGAATAAGCGTCGTAATCAACATCGTCATAATCAACAAGACGTGCAACAAGCATATCCGTAGGCTTACCTTTTGAACAGCCCGACTTGCCCGCTATAACATCACGCTCTCCTGTGGCAAGGCTCTGACGCAAAATCTCATAACTGACATCAGGAATATCGTACCCATTGTCCGTATTGAGGTCAAAATCTTCAAACACCTTCCTGACTTTGGGTTGCTCAATGACAAGACGCGGAATGGCTATCACATTCTTCTCGTAGTCGATAATGACGGATTGAATGACATGGTCAAGCTGCGCAATCTGTTCAGCCGCCTCTTCTTCAGCAAATAGCGTTATTTGAGCACGTTGCTTGATAAGTTCAACCGCATGTGTCCGAATCTGTGTCACCACCTCCGATTTCGCCAAATCGCCATAATGCTGTACATTGTTCGCCACCGTTGGAATCACCTCTATCACGGCACGGACAGCATCGCAAGTGCGTTCAGCCACCTTCTTTTCATAAGAAGTCTGTGCCTGTATGATTTTCTGTTGGTACTTCTCAATAATAGTGGGTGTTGTGGTTACGACCTTTCCAGCAGCCTCTTGTGCTTCATTCTCATCCAGTTCCACATAAGTCAACTTGCTCAGGACGCTATCGCCGCTTTTCGCCTTGGCAATGACAGCCGCGAAATTCTCATGCGCAATGACCGTCAACGTATCCACGTCTTTGTTGCCCGTGCGTTCACCGCCGTATGGCAAGCGCAATCCGCGTCCGATGGTCTGCTCTATCAACACGGCAGCATCAGCGGCACGCAAGGGAATAATCGTGTAGAGGTTGTTCACATCCCAACCCTCTTTAAGCATATTGACATGCACGACTATCTCTATCTCATTATCAGGCGATTCCAGTGCCACAAACTGCTGTTCGATTTCCTCATCTTTTTTCGTCGAGCTATCTATTTGCAGGACTTTTCCCCTGTATTTGCCATGAAACATCCGATCGCTTTCGAGCAACTCCTTGACACGACGGGCATGGGCTATGTCACGGCAAGCCACAAGGATGAACGGATGAACCACATGCTTGTCGTTCTGCTTGGCATACAGTTCGATAGCCACTTTCGTGCGTTCATGAACATTGATGCCGTCCTCCAATTTGATTATCTCTATCTCATCAGGTGTGAAGTTGTGTTTTTCAAAGTTCTTGCGCCCTGCCACCATCGGGTCTTTGACATATCTCTTGTCAGCAAGTGCCTGAGCAAGATTATACTCAAACACGATATTTTTGAACGGCCTGCCCTTCTCATCCAATGGTGTTGCGGTCATCTCGCAACCGAGCACGGGACGGAGTTCATTGATAGCCCGTTTCGACGCATCGGCATGGTATCGATGCGCCTCGTCCATCAAGATGACGAGGTCCGGCAGTTCGGCAAGATAATCAAAATAAGACTCGCCTATGTATTCCGACAATCGGCGCATCTTCGACACTCCTTTCGTGCTGTTTCTCGTGTCCTTATTGAACTTTGCGATGTTAAAGATATTGATTTGCAACGACGAAAACACCGAGTGCGTCCTGCCATCATACGTTTCACCCGTGACAATCTGCGGTGGATGGCTCACAAACTCGCTCATCCCCTTAAAAACATACTTCTCATAAGTAGCATCGCCAAAATCACGTTTCAGTTTTTCGTACAAAGTGAGATTGGGAGCAAGAACGAAGAAGTGCTTGATGCCGTGTTTCAGATGCAGATAAACGATGATGGCAGCCATCAACCGTGTTTTGCCTATGCCCGTGGCAATAGAGAATGCCAACGACGGGAAATCACGGTCAAACGCCTTCATCATCGGCACCACACTCTTCACCCCGTCAAGCTCCCTTTTCAGGAAATCCCACAACTCACTTTCGTCCTTGGGAGGTTTCGTCAGCGACAGATTCTCCGCAATCTTGGCTGTAACATCCAGTGCTTCGGCAAGCGGTTTGCGAAGCGACAGGCGTTGTTTAATATTTCCAATTATGTCCATTACTATTTATCTGATTAAAAAACAACAAATAAACAAAGCAGTTCATCCCGATATTTGCTCAAAACAAAATAAAGCATTATCTTTGCAGCGAGTTCAGAACTCATTCGAGTTAAGGAAATCGGGAAACAGTTTGTCTCAGATACAAGTCGTTTCTGCTTCAAGACACTTATTATCAAACTAATTTCGTTCTGTGGTTGGAGAAGTTGCATTCGTATCCAAATCGTCTTCCAAACACTCTTCATCCTCCACCTCGGGCAGCGAAACAATGTTGAGCGAGTAGTCATCATGGTCAAACTCGCAGCGACCGAGGAGCATCTGCGGAATCTTTTTGAGGGTGATGTTCGCGAAACGGTTGCGGCATTCGGGTTGGAACGAGGTACAACATATCAACAACGACTCTCCCTCGCCCATCTGCTCGTGAAGCTGTTCCAAAGCCTCAACGGTGAGGAACTGCGTCGTGGTGAAGATATAGTCCTTCTCCGCACCCTTGCCCTGCTTCCAATACACTGCGGAATCGGGGGCGTATGTGAAGCCCTCGTGCTTCGCCATCGCCGCCGCCAACATATCGGCATTGTACTCCTTGTTGATGACGAGGTTACCATGCTTGTCGTGGTTGAGCAGGCTTGGTGCAAGTTCATAGAATTTGAAGCCACCGCCACCTTTCCAATTCTGCGCTTTGGAGATACCGCCTTGGTCGCTGCCATCCACCACCTTTTGCATACGAACGGCACAATGTGTATAGGCATGGTCTCCGAGTTCTACACCAATCCATCGCCGCCCCATTTTGTGCGCCACTGCCGCTGTTGTTCCCGAACCAAGGAAACTGTCGAGGACAAGGTCGCCGTCATTAGTCGTTATTTTTAGAACCTTTTCAATTAGTTTTTCGGGTTTTGGGGTAGCAAACCACATATCTTTATTCCAGTCAGGAAACAATTTCTTTTGTTCATACTTTGCCTGTCTGTTATGTCCTGTTTCTTCTAAATCAACCCATAAAGATGACGGTGGTAATCCCTGACTATCTGCTAAATATGTTCTACGTTTAATATTAGTATAGTCTTTACTAAAGTAGATTTCTCCACTTTTCATTTTCTCTGCAATAGTTTCTTTACTCCATCGCCAACCATTTTTAGGGGGGTGTATTATAGTTCCAATAGGGGTATCAATATCAAACATCAAATTTTCTCTCGGGGATGGGGAAGAAATCGGATTTCCATCAAACCAAGGCCCCTTTGGATCATTATCAGGATTTTTGAAATGTGACACTTGTGAGTCTTTCGGGGGTAGTCTTTTTGAAAGCCATCCGCTACATTTTGAATAGACTAATATCGTATTATGGTCGATGGAAAACTGTTTAGAATCATTATTAGAATTATCACTTGACCTCCAAACTACTGCTTGAATAAAGTTAGTTCGACCGAATATTTCATCGCACATAACTTTACAGTAATGAACCTCGTTATCATCTAATGCGACCCATATTGTTCCATCATTTGAAAGTAAATTATGAAGAACCTGCAATCTATAATACATCAAGTCGAGCCAAAGAGAATGCTCTAAATTATCGTCATATTGTTCAAAAGCACTACCTGTATTATAGGGAGGATCTATAAAAATACATTTGACACAGCCTGCATAATCCTGTTCAAGCGATTTCAGCGCAAGCAGATTATCTCCGTGAATCAGCATATTACCATTCCACGGCTTGCCATTCGGAAGCACCCCCGTTTCAACCTCACCATTGGAATACTCGGGATTCTCTATCAAAATCCTCGGTTCCAACGGCTGTTTATCCTCATCGTACTTACCAATCCAAGTAAGTTCTAATTTATTTAATCTGTTTTGTGCCATACGATTCTTCCAAAATTTTATTTATTCTTGCTTGTTCCGAATGAACATAATTATATAACAAATCTTGAATATATGCCATGTCATCTTTCATATCATCTATTCGTGCCATCACTACACCAACAAATAGTTGTGATGATTGTTGCAAATAACCTGGCTGCTGTTTAGAGATCTGTGTTATTTTATTTTTCATTACGTCCGTCATACCCATCATCTGCATTGGGGTAGCCAAAGAGCCAAACATTGCTGTAGGATAACTCCTTCTAAAAGCTATTATCTGCTGAATATCTAAAAGCACATCGTTATACCGCTTAAATTTAGGCGTGATTTTTTCCATCAATTCTTTTGTGTCATTATCATCCTTACGCCAATATGCGAACTGCGTATCAGATATTGCCGCTCTATTAAAAAGAGGTTTTAACATATTATGCGCTTCTTGCGGATTGGCAATAAGCACATTTGCGATTGCAATTAAATCATTTGCATTGTAAATTTGGACGTATTGCGCGCTCGCTTCCCGAAATGAATGCAACCATTGCATTTGCTGTTGATATTCTAATACTTTAATTTGCAATTTTCGATTCTTTTCGTTTGCCTCCTCATTTGCAACCCGATTCTTTTCGTTCTCTTCCTGATTCTGTTTTAACTGACGGTAAAGAACAAACAATGCAACAAATGTACTAATCAAACAGCCTATATATCCACCAAAAAATGTCAACCAATGGGTATTCTCGCCGACAACAGGCAAAAATGCAGGTATAAGTAATATAACATTAACCATTATAGGCATTCCTATTACAATTGCTACAACCCACCAATACTTTTTCAAAACCTTTGTCATATAATTCTCTATTTAATGTTTAATGTAAATACATCTTTTGTGCAAGCATAGCCTCCACCTTAGAGGACAAAGTTACAGAATTTTTCTGTGCGGTGAACAAATTCTGCAAGTTTTTTTGATACACAGATGGCAAATAGACCATTTCACGAGATTTTTACCGACACAAGACTTGCAGGTTCGACAACAAAAGCAGATGATTATTTTATTGGTTATCAACGAAAATTTGTGCCGTAAAGGGATGGAGTTTCAAAATTTTCTCCTGAAAACACTTGGAGATATTGCCGTTTTTTCTCTATCTTTGCAACTTGTTGTACAACCCTTTAATTCTTAAACGACTATGAATCCTGAAGTGGATATGATTAAGTGGTGGTCGGCACTGAGCATCGAGAACAAAATGAAGGTGTCGGGCAGGGCTTACCCTGACTGCTCCGTGTGGTGGAACGACCTCACACTGGAGGAGAAGCTGGCAGCCAAGGAGGCTTCTGGCATTGAACGCGGCAAGCGCAACAAAACCAAAGGATTTACATAAACTTCACTTATATATAGATTAGCGATATATGGCTACAACTGTCGCTATGCGTGCGCCGCATAGCAAAATGAATTATGCCCTCCAGCATCCAGAGAACGAGGGCGGTATGAACGACCGTGTGAAACGCCTGCACCAGCAGAGCATCGACACGCCCACCACACTCACCATTGAGCGTGCCCTCATCGAAACAGCGTTCTACAAGGAGAACTACGGCAAGATGCCTAACTGCATCCTCCGTGCCCGAAACTTCTACGAGATTTGCAAGAAGAAGACCATCTATATCGGCAAGGACGAGCTTATCGTGGGCGAACGTGGTCCTGTGCCCAAGGCTGTGCCTACCTTCCCCGAACTGACCTGCCACACGGTGGAAGACCTCCACACGCTGAACGACCGAGAGTTGCAACCCTACTACATCAGCCAGGAGGACATTGACACCTACGAGCGTGAGGTCATCCCCTACTGGGAAGGAAGAACACAGCGCGAGCGCATTTTCAGCCATGTGAGCAAAGAATGGGAAGAGGCTTACCACGCAGGTGTGTTCACCGAGTTCATGGAGCAGCGTGCTGGTGGCCACACGGCAATGGACGGCAAGATGTACCACCGTGGCTTGCTCGACGTGAAGGCACTCATTGCCAAGACCCTTGCCGAGCTGGACTTCATCAACGACCCCGAAGCCACCGACAAGCAGCAGGAACTGCAAGCCATGGACATCAGCTGCGATGCCGCCATCCTGTTTGCGGAACGGCATGCGGAGCTGGCTGAGGAAATGGCAGCCAAGGAGAGCGACCCTCAGCGCAAGGCGGAACTGTTGAAGATTGCCGACGTGTGCCGTTGGGTGCCTGCCCATGCACCGAGAGACATGCAGGAGGCGATTCAGATGTACTGGTTTGTCCACCTCGGCACTGTGACCGAGCTGAACGGCTGGGACTGCATGAACCCTGGGCACATTGACCAACATCTCTACCCCTTCTATCAGAAAGGACTCGAAGACGGAACCATGACCCGCGACAAGGCGAAGGAGCTGATTTCGTGCTTCTGGATTAAGTTCAACAACCAGCCAGCACCCCCAAAGGTGGGCGTGACCGCCTTGGAATCGGGCACTTACAACGACTTCACCAACATCAACATTGGTGGCATTGACCGCTACGGCAACAATGCGGTGAACGACCTCTCCTACATCATTCTTGAGGTGCAGGAAGAGCTGCACGAGTTGCAGCCGGGCCTCTCCATCCATGTCAGCAAAGTCACTCCCGACGAGTTTGTGCTGGCTGGTGCCAAGGTGATTCGCCAAGGTCATGGCTACCCCTCTGTCTTCAACCCTGACACCTACACGAAGGAGCTGGTGCGCCAAGGCAAGACGCAGGAGGATGCTAACGAAGGCGGCTGCTCAGGCTGCATCGAGGTGGGTGCGTTCGGCAAGGAGGCCTACATCCTCACGGGCTATCTGAACACACCGAAGATTCTGGAAATTACGCTGAACAACGGCATTGACCCAATGACTGGCAAGAAGTTAGGACTGGAAACGGGCGACCCGCGCACGTTCAAGACTTACGAAGAACTGTACGACGCTTATCACAAGCAAATGGTTTACTTCGTCAACATGAAGTTGGCAGTGAACAACTACATCGAACGTATGTTCTCGCTCTATGCTCCTGCCACATTCCTGTCGCTCTTCATCGACGACTGCATCACACGAGGTCGTGACTACTATAGCGGCGGTGCGCGCTACAACACCACATATATACAATGTACGGGACTCGGCACCATCACTGACTGCTTGGCAACGATGAAAAAGCATGTCTTCGAGGACAAGAAATTCACGATGGATGAACTCCTTGATGCCGTAAGCCACAACTTTGAGGGGCAGGAGAAGATGCGCCAGTTCATCATGAACCGCACTCCTTTCTTCGGCAACGACGACGAATATGCCGACACGATTGCCGTAAAGGTGTATGACGACCTCGTGGAAGCCATCGAAGGGCATCCCAACACGCGTGGCGGAACGACTCAGCTCAACATGCTCTCCACCACCTGCCACAACTACTTCGGCTCTGTCTGTGGCGCGTCGGTCAATGGTCGCATGGCACGCTTCGCCATCAGCGACGGCACTTCGCCTGCGCATGGCGCAGACACGAACGGACCTACGGCGGTCATCAAGTCGCTGGGCAAGCTCGACCAAACCAAGTCGGGCGGCACACTGCTCAACGTGCGTTTCGTGCCCTCGCTGCTGAAGCGTGAGGAAGACTTGCAGAAGCTCGTCTCTCTCATCCGTGCCTACTTCTCGATGGGCGGTCATCACATCCAGTTCAACATCGTTGACACACAAACCCTGCTCGATGCCCAGAAGCAACCCGACGAATACAAAGACCTCCTTGTCCGCGTGGCTGGCTACTCCGACTACTTCAACGACATGACCGAGCAGCTGCAGAACGAGATTATCGCAAGGACGGAGAATGAAGAATTTGCGTAAGTTCCAACATAAGCGTTAGAAGAGAAATTGAATCAGCACGATGAAAAAAGACATTTTTCTTGCTGGCGGCTGCTTTGAGAACACAAAGCCTTATTTCAGGCAGATAGACTCATCGCGAAGACTGAGAATGAGAACCTTCATCTTGTCAAGCATCCTTTTATCCATCGTACTCATGGCAATTCCTACTATGGGTACAGCGCAATCTTTAAGGGTTATCCCCAATCAGCCTTTGGGAAAGGGAAAAGGAGTCCATCCAGGTCGAGTAGTCCTCATGCACAACCCAGACATGGCTCGATGGGACGGACAACATGGGAACTGGTGGGATGAAGGGAACATTGACCAAGAAGCTCTCGACCACACTTATACGAAATCTCTGTGTGCATTGCTGGATACCAAGAACAGCAAAAAGGCATGGCAACGCCTGTTCACACACTACAACCTGACACATGGGCGTGGAAAGGCTGGCTACAAGGCTGGTGAAGTGATTGCGGTGAAAATCAATCTCAACAATACTTTTGACACCAAAGACCGTGACAACGACATTGACCAGTCGCCACAAGCACTCATCAGTTTGCTCCGCCAGCTTACCCGCGACGCAGGAGTGCGCCAACAGGACATTCTCCTTTACGATGCCTCCATCGGGTTCCGTCCACGGGCTATACCTGACCGCATCTATATCCCCGTACACCAATTATTTCCCGACGTGCGATGGATGAGTGCCCGAGGCTCCCAAGGCGTGGAAGCGGCCGCATGGGTTCAAGACGCCATCCAATACACGAACCCACATGTGGAACTTGGGAACGCACTGCCCAAGGCGGTGGTGGAGGCGACCTACCTCATCAATCTGGCCCTGCTGAAAGGGCATGAAATTGCGGGCATCACCGCCTGTGCGAAAAACCATTTCGGTTCTATCCAGTGGCCATTCAAGGAACATGATAAATCGACCGTCAGCCAATTCCGTGCCGAGGACGGGGCTTACAGCGCACTGGTCGATTTGATGGGTTGTCCCAATCTGGGAGGCAAAACCATACTCTATATTATTGACGGATTATATGGTATGCAGACCAACGTAGGTGCTCCACGTGCCGACCGCGACCGTTGGCGCAAACTATTCGGCGGCGGCTGGAGCAGTTGCTACCTGATGTCACAAGACCCTGTAGCCATTGAGTGCGTGTGCCTCGATATGCTTGATGCCGAATTTGGCGACAATCTTGGTTTCAGTGGAGCACCAGCCTTTCCGAAAGGCTCCAGTGTCAACTGCGACAACTATCTTAAACAGGCTGCCCTTGGGGAAAACGCCCTGTTCGGAAGCTACCGCCCTAACGGTGTGCCCACTGGCAGCCTTGGTGTATTTGAACACTGGAACAATGCCCATGACCGCCAATATAGCCGCAACTTGGAGAAAGACGAAGGTATTGAGTTGAAAGAAATCCGTTAGCCTTTTCTCTTTTCCCCCATATAAATCAGAGAGTCACATTCTAAACCATCAACGTTTATGACCAAAGACATTTTTCTTGCTGGCGGCTGCTTTTGGGGCACCGAGCATTATTTCAAGCAGATAAAAGGCGTGACGAACACCGAGGTGGGCTTCGCCAACGGACAGACGGACGACCCGACTTATGAGGAAGTCTATACCGACATGACAGGCTATGCCGAGACCGTGCGCATCGAGTATGACGACACCATGGTCGATTTGGCGTTCCTCTTGCGGATGTTCTTCAAGGCCATCGACCCCACCAGCCTCAACAAGCAGGGGCACGATGAGGGGACACGCTACAGGACTGGCGTGTATTACACTGCCGAGACCGATTTGCCTGTCATTCAACGTGTTTTCGCCGAGGAGCAACAGCACCTCGATGCTCCCATCGCCGTGGAGGTGGAGCCTTTGCAGCGTTTTTACCCAGCGGACGAGCGTCACCAAGACTATCTTGACAAACACGCAGACGGATACTGCCATTTGCCAGCATCGCTGTTCGAGATGGCTCGGAGGGCAAATCGTTCATAAGTTATAAATAATTGTTCATAAGTTTGGAATAATTATTCATAACTTGTTAATAATTGTTCGTAAGTTATGAATAAGTAAAAGATTCTTGTGCGGTTTACGGAG
>CAMWJL010000050.1 GCA_947174565.1 uncultured Prevotellaceae bacterium
GTCCCCGACATCGGTTGACCGATGTCGGGGACTCCGATTTAGAGGCTGTGGAAGCACGCCGCAGATAGTGGCTTCATATCCCTTGTTCCGCCCTTTTCTGTCTGAGACAAAAAAGGGTTATTTTTTCTTGTTTTGCAGAACGGGAGAGTAGTGATACATTTTCCATTGATTTTGTAACATCAGCCCTAATGCCGTTGGAGGTGTATTTTGGGGTGCTGTGGCTGGTTAGCGAAGGTCTCTATTTATTCATTATGAGCAAGTTACTTGTTCATTCAAACTTCTTTGCAAATGCGTGCAAATTACTTTGCAGAAAATGCAAACAAAATGCAAACTCAAATCTTTGGTCAAACCAAAGTCTTTTTCGACCTTTGCCGCCGACATTTTTTCAAGTACCTAAAAGCTATTGCAATCATGAACAAGAACCAGAGAAAGAGATTCACTGCGTTTGTGGCAGTCATGCTCCTTGCATGGCTCACCCCAAGCAGTATGATGGCACAACCGCATAGAGAAATAGACATCAGTGTCGATGTGAAGGACGGATTCCTGAAGACACCGCTACCCGATGTCCATGTGTCAATATGCAGGGCGGACAGCAGTGTGTTGGTCGATTCGGCAAAGACCTCCCTAATTCGTTTAGACGATAGACTGCTGTATGCCGTATATTCAGCGAAGGTAACGACAAGTGCAAACAGGCTGTTAGTTCATGCTCAACTGAAAGGCTACGATGACGTGTGGTCGCAAGTGAATATCGGTAAACAGACCGAGGTGGAGGTGCCGACATTAGAAATGCGCAAGATGCGCCAAGTGGATTTGAACGAAGTTGTGGTACAAGCCACTCGCATAAAGATGTTCTATCGGGGCGACACCATCGTCTATGACGCTTCGGCATTCCAGTTGCCGCAAGGGTCGATGCTCGACGACCTCATCCGGCAGATGCCGGGCGTGAAGATGAACGAGGCAGGAGAAATCTTCGTCAACGGGCGCAAGGTGGATGAACTCCTGCTCGGTTCGCGCTCGTTCATGGGCGGAAACAAGAAGGTGTTGATGGAGAATCTGCCATACTATACCGTGAAAAACATCAAGGTTTATGACAAGTCGTCGGACAAGAGCATGGCACTGGGCTATGACGTTGACCCGAAAAAGTATGTGATGGACGTGAATCTGAAAGAAGAATACCAACGGGGCTATGTCGCCAATGTGGAGGGAGCTGTCGGCACGGAGGACAGATGGCTCGGTCGTGCTTTTGTCCTCGGTTTCACCGACCGTCTGCGGCTGACGCTTTTAGGCAACGTGAACAATGTGAACGAGAGCCGCCACATCGGGCAGTCGGGGCATTGGACTCCCGCCTCCATGCCGCGCTCAATGTTGACGACGCGCAGCGCGGCGACGGAGATAGACTACCACACGAAAGGTGAACAGGTGCAGGAGACATTCAGTGCCGACTACACTTCGACCACCGACGTGCAGGAAATGCGTCAACGATATGAGCAGTTTCTCATGGGAAGCTCACCACTGTCCCTCTCGGCTTCTCAGAATCGTTCGGGCAATAAGAAAGTGAAGCTGCACAACACGCTCAGTTTGAAGAAGCCGCTGTATTTGAGGACGGAACTCGATTTCAACTATGTCAAGCGTAACGGCTCGTTCAATTCCTCGTTCGACCAATGGGACGACGCGCTGACCGCTTCAATGCGCACCATCGGCATGAGCGAGGGCAAGGCGTGGAACTTGAAAGGCGAGGTGACCGGCGCGTTCAATGTAGGCAAGAACAAACAGCATATTGATTTCTACACCATGATGCAGCACGACAACGATGAGAGCCAACAAGCCAGCCGCTACCAGACGGAGCAATTCACGGCAAATACGAACCTATTGACGCACAACACCAACGACATCTACAACCGCTCGACGGTGGGCTTTCTTCAACTCGGCTACGGGATGCCGCTTGGCAAAGACGTGAAGATTGGGCTTACAGAACAGGCACAGATGTGGAATGCAAGGACGCACGACTACCTCTACCACCCCGAATCGCTTTTGTTGCCTTCGGAGATGGACATGCTGACAGCCATCACCGACCCCTCGAACTCCTACGACAGCCACAGACAGATGTTCGAGAACAATGTCAGTATCTCGCTCTATCGTGAAGGGCGATACACGCTGATTCCTGACCGGCCATTCAAAATTGTTTATCAATGTTGGAGTATAGGAGTCAACATTCCAGTTCGTCATGAATCGCTTGACTACCAGCGAGGCATGCTCGACACACTGGCTACACAAAACACCCTGTTCCTGAACACATCAGCTTCTTTCAGACATGTTTCGGAATATGGCAAACGGGATTTTAATATCAATGTCAGTCACAGGCGTAGTGGTGTCAATCTCTCCGACCGCATCACCTATCGCGATGACAGCCAACCGCTTGTGGTCAAGTTGGGCAATCCGAATCTCAAAGGAGACATCACATCCAGCTTCGGCATAGACTTTTCTAACAAGGGAGGAGGGAATCAACAGCAATGGCACGTGGGGACATCTGCCAACATCTACCATCGGCAGACGGCTCAATCGGTGAGTTATAATACAGAAACCGCTGTCTATACCTACCAGCCCATGAACGTGAAGGGAGCATACCGACTGAACGCCAAGTTTGACTTTTCCAAAGCAATAGACAATAACCGTTATTGGACATGGCAAACTAACGCCGACGCTGGGTTCAACCACTCCATCGACCACTCCATGTTTACAGGAGAAAGCCAAAGCCACAAGAACATCGTGAACACACTGGCCCTACACGACGGTGCCTATATACAATATAATAAAGGTGCGTTGAATGTCCGTGCCACAGGCGATATCCGCTGGCAGCATTCGGAGGGCAAGATGTATGACTTCGAGACGCTTAACGTCACCGATTTTCAATATGGCTTGTCTGCCCGTTACACTATTCCACGCCTGAACACGACGCTCTCTGCCGACGGCAACATGTACTCACGCCGTGGCTATGGCAGTAGCGACCTGAACACCAACGACTTCATCATCAATGCCTCCGTCAGCCAACCTTTCTGCAAGGGAAAACTCATCGCCAGCATCGAAGCCTTTGACCTGCTGCACCAACTTTCATCGACAGAATACATGGTGAACGCCCAAGGTCGCACCGAGACGTGGTATCGCTCGCTGCCCCACTACGTCATGGCACATTTGGCGTATCACTGGAACAAGAATCCGAAGAAAAAATGATGTTGTATTTGTGTCAAAAGCAAAGGAGCTTGGCTTACTTGCCAAGCTCCTTTGCTGTAATCTTGCAGATGTTCACGACTGTCTGCATCGCCTTTTCGAGGCTCTGCACAGGGCAGAACTCGTGAGGACCGTGGAAGTTGAGTCCTCCTGCGAAGATGTTGGGGCAGGGGAGACCCTTAAAAGATAGTTGCGCGCCATCTGTTCCACCGCGGATGGCTTTGACTTTTGGGGGCATGCTCGCTTCGGCAATGGCTTGCTTGGCGATGTCGATGATATACATCTTGGATTCCACCATCTCGCGCATGTTGTGGTATTGGTCGTTGAGGTCGAGTTGCGCCACTCCTTCACCATATTTGTCGTTGATGGCAGTCACAATGTCCTGCATTTCCGTCTTGCGGCTTTCAAAATACTCGCGGTCATGATCGCGGATGATGAAAGAAAGCTGTGCTTTCTCCACGCCTCCGCTGATGCTGGTGAGGTGGAAGAATCCTTCGTAGCCTTCGGTGGTTTCGGGTGTCTCGTCGGCTGGTAGCATGCCCACCAGTTCGGTGGCGATGCGGGCGGCGTTTACCATCTTGTCCTTGGCATAGCCAGGATGGACGGAACACCCGTTGATGGTCACTTTGGCAGAAGCGGCATTGAAGTTTTCAAATTCGATTTCACCCACCTCACTGCCGTCCATCGTGTAGGCAAATTCGCAGCCGAACTTCTCTACATCGAAGTGATGCGCGCCAAGCCCAATCTCCTCGTCGGGGTTGAAGCCGATGCGGATTTTCCCGTGTTGGATTTCAGGGTGCTGTTGCAGATACACCATCGCTTGCACGATTTCGGCAATGCCAGCCTTGTCGTCAGCTCCGAGCAGGCTTGTGCCGTCCGTCACAATGAGGTCTTCGCCCTTGTGGTCGAGCAGTTCGGGAAACTTGGTGGGAGAGGTGACGATGCCCTCTGATAGCACGATGTCGCTACCGTCATAGTTTTCTACAATGCGTGGTTTCACGTCCTTGCCCGATGCGTCAGGGCTGGTGTCCATGTGGGCGATGAAGCCGATGGTGGGCACTTGCTTCTCCGTGTTTGCCGGCAGCGTGGCATAAAGGTAGCCAAGCTCGTCAAGTTCAACCTCTTGTAGCCCTTCTCTGAGAAGTTCTTCTTTCAGATACTCGGCAAAGACACGCTGCTTCTCGGTAGAGGGCGTTGTGCCTGTTTCCTCCGACGACTGTGTGTCGAAGGAAACGTATTTCAAAAATCTTTCAACAATGTTCATAACGCTTATTCTTCACTGCAAAACATGGGATCCCAGCATGGCAGCAGGATGGGTTTCTGCTGGCTGGCTTTCTGTATCTTTTCTGAGGCGTATTTCTTGTTGATGACCAGGCGGAACATGTAGTTGTCGAACCATTCGTCTGTCATGATGATGTGCCCGTTGTGTCCGCTGGTGCTGCCCCACGAGTTCTCCACTTCCCATTTGATAGGCTTTCCGTCCTCATCAATATCTACAGCTTTGAGGGTCATGGCGTGTGTGGAACCCGAATCGAAGGACTTGATGCGCTGTGCCTTGTCCATGCCAAACTTGACACCGAAGATTTCGTTGTAGTTATAGTTGGCGAGGTCTGCGATGCCGCGTGAACGGTCCAGATACTTTACCACGTCGCATGAGAAATACATCATGGTGCTGTCTTTAATGGATGCAATGGCAGCTTCCTTGATGTCTTCCATGGGGACATTGAGATACAGCCAGTTGTGTCCGTCGTAGGTATGGCGGTCGTACTGGATTTCGTAGGTCTTCCAGTAGTCGCGTGTGGGGTCATTCATCAGCATGATGTAGTCGTTCTGTAGGTCAAGATTGATAAACTCCTCGTAGAAAGAACGTGGGGTGTATTTCTTGGGAGGATAGACGTTTCTGCCGTCGCTGTCTTTAGGTGCCCAAGTGAATTCTGTGACTGGTGTGCCAAGACCCAAAGCGAGCATGTGGTAGATTTCCGAAAGGAACTTTTCTTTTTGTGCTTGCAGGGTCTTGTCGTTGGCCTTTGCGTTAGCACGCAGTGCCAGGGCGTCTTCACGCAGTTTCTGCTTGAGGAAGGTGGTGAACTGGCTGGTGTTGTTTGATGCGTAGGTCTCGGGCATCACGCCTTTGGGTACGATGCCGTATTTTGCTACAAGGTCCGCCACGCCTGTGAACGTGCCGCCATCGGACAATGGATTTCTGAACAGCCACATTACGGTAGGGTCGTCCATGGGTTTCTTTCGGGTGTCGATGATGGCTTGCAAGAAGAGGTTTGACTTCTCCAGTTGGTCGTAGAAGAAGAGGTAGTTCTGCGAGAACTCGATGCCTGTGGGAAGGTTCTGCTCCTTTATCATCTTTGCTCGCAACACGTTCATGCCTGTGAACAGCCAGCATCGCCCCGATGACTTTTGGTCGGTGATGCCTTTTGAGGGCACTGAATTGGAGAAATACGTGTTTTGTTCCACCATGTTGTCTTGGTTGAGTGCCAAGTTGGACACAGGACCTGCCGCCAAGGCGTTTTTGATGGCTACTTCACAACCTGCCAGTTTGTTGGCTTGAGAAAATCGTGCCAGCATTTCGGGCGAAATACCTTGTGCCGATACGTATAAATGACCGCATAGGCATGCAAGGATAAAGAACTCTTTTTTCATATCTTTCTTATGTGTTGGTTTGTTTTTTCTGTAGCGGAAAAGAGACACTAAGGATGTGCTCCTCCTCTTTTGGATGCGAAATTAGGGAAAAAACATCGGATGCGTGCCATTTATTGACGATTTATTGCTATCTTTGCCCCGTTTTTGTCAATTTTAAGTATAATAATATTGAAAGTGTTTCGTTATTGAAGTATTTATATTCGGAACATGAAAGAGCCGATGAGTGTTTGCAAAGAAATAGCTGACATAGACGGAATGACAGCAGTGGAGAGGGCGTTGAAGCGAGGGGGGGATATCGTGGGAGCAATCGTGTTGCTGATAGTGTTGTCGCCTGTGTTCATATATATATATGTACGTCAGAAGATGACTGCTTCGGGACCTGCCATCTATAGTCAGGAGCGCATTGGCAAAGGAGGCAATCCGTTCCGTATTTATAAGTTCCGTACAATGGTGGTGGATGCAGAGAAAGACGGCGTGCCGCAGTTGGAACAGGTGGACGACCCACGCTTGACGAGTTTCGGGCGTTCGTTGCGCAAGCACCATCTGGATGAACTTCCACAAATATGGAACGTGCTCAAGGGAGATATGTCATTTGTGGGCTATCGTCCTGAACGCAAGTATTTCATCGACCAAATCATGCAGCAAAACCCCGATTACGCACTGTTGTATTGTACCTGCCCGGGGGTCACGTCGATGGCAACCATTGAGAATGGCTATACGGACACGATGGAGAAAATGCTTCGTCGTTTGGACATGGACCTCTATTATTTGCGGCATCGTAGTTTGTGGCTGGATGCCAAAATCGTGTTCAATACGCTGTGTAAAATATAAATTTGTATAACAATTTAATCTTACCTATACTAATGCCATGAGGCTATCAATGCTGAAGAAACTGATATTTACGTTTGGATTCTCCATGCTGTGTATGACAGTATGGGCACAATCGATGTCGGACGAACAGGTGGTGCGTTTTGTCAATCAAGAAAAAAGCAAGGGTGCTACCCAGCAGCAGATTGTATCAAAACTGCTGAAGAAGGGCGTGACGACTGACCAGTTGCGTCGCATCCGTAAGAAGTACAATGCCGAGCAAAATACGCTTGGTGCCTCTGACCTCACAGGAACATTGACAGGAAAGACTTCGGAACGTCTGCGTCAAGAGCGTCAGGAACAAGGCACGCAAAGTCAGATGCAGAACCAGTACATGATTCAGCCTCAGTATCGTGTACAGAACCGCAACTATGGCACGTTGCAGGAACGCACACAGGCGATTAACGATGAAATCGGCTTCATGGATATTGACTCATTGATTTATTATCAGAACTATTTCCGCGAACCGAATCAAGTGTTTGGTCGTAACATCTTTAACAACCAGATGTTGACTTTCCAGCCCAACATGAATATGGCTACCCCTTCCAACTATCGTTTGGGAGCTGGTGATGAGGTGATTATCGACGTGTGGGGTGCTTCTCAGGAAACCTTTACGGAGACTATTTCCCCCGACGGTGTGGTGACTATCACGGGGGTAGGTCCTTGCAAGATTGGTGGCATGAGCGTATTAGAGGCAACGGCGTATTTGCGTTCATACCTCGGACGTTTCTATGCTGACTCCAACATTCAGTTGTCTGTGGGCGGCACGCGGAGCATTCAGGTGCAGGTCATGGGCGAAGTGAATGTGCCTGGCACCTATACACTAAGCTCTCTTTCTTCCGCTTTCAATGCCCTATACGCTGCTGGTGGTATCAATGACATTGGTACGCTGCGTGACATCAAGGTGTATCGTCAGGGGCGTATGATTGCCACCATCGACGTGTATGACTATCTCTTAAATGGCAATTCTCGGGGCGATGTACGTCTTAACGACAACGATATCATTGTGGTTGGTCCTTACGATGAGCTGGTGGAAATCCGTGGTAAGGTGAAACGTCCGATGTTTTACGAGATGAAGAAGAACGAAAGCCTTTCTACCATTTTGGGCTATTCAGGTGGCTTCACGGGTGATGCTTATAAGAAGAATATTCGTGTCACTCGCAAGAATGGGGCAGAGTACTCCATGCACACGGTGGGTGAGTTCGATTGGAATGGTTTCATTTTGGCTGATGGTGACTCTGTCTTTGTTGATAGTGTCATTCCACGTTATTCTAACATGGTGGAGATTCGCGGTGCTGTGTTCCATAGTGGTATGTACCAGATGGATGGGGACATCAGCACTGTTCGCGAACTCATCAAGGCTGCTGAGGGGTTACGCGAGGATGCGTTTACGGCACGTGCTGTCATGCACCGTCAGAAAGATGACCTCTCGCTGGAAGTGTTGGCTGTTAATGTGGCTGGCATCATGGATGGTACTGTGCCTGACATCCCTCTACGCAAGAACGATGTGCTCTACATCCCCAGCAAACGCGACATGGATGGCGACCAAACGCTTTCCATTACAGGTGAGGTGCATTATCCTGGTCTCTATGTTTATGCTGAAAACACGTCGTTGGAAGACCTTGTGTTGCAGGCTGGTGGCTTGACTGATGCAGCCTCTTCGGTGAAGGTGGATATCTATCGTCGTATTGATGACCCACATGCTTTGGTTAACGATGAGGTTCTGACGGAGGCTTTCACTTTTGCCTTGAAAGATGGCTTTGTGGTTGATGGTGAACCTGGCTTCATCTTGCAGCCCTACGACCAAGTGGTGGTGCGTACCAGCCCGACCTATTCAGAACAGAGTAATGTATCCGTTACTGGCTCAGTGAATTTCGCTGGTCAATATGCGATGTCCAACAGGAACTACCGCTTGAGCGATTTGGTCAAGGCGGCTGGAGGACTCACTTCTTTGGGTTATGCCAAGGGTGCTCGTTTGGAACGCAGTATGACGGAGGAAGAACTCCAACAGCAAGAGGCTTCATTGCGTGCTGCACAGATTGCTATCTATGAAGAGGCTATGCAGAGCGAGAACAAGAACTATGACCTCTCACGTGCTGATTCTCTGCTGACTATGAAATTGGATGCAGGCAACGTTTTCCCAGTGGCTATCGACCTCGAAAAGGCTATTGCCAATCCTGGTTGTGAAGAAGATATTGTGTTGCGTGAGGGAGACCGTTTGGTGATTCCGCAATATTCTTCTACAGTCAAAATTAGTGGTGATGTGATGTACCCTATCTCTATGAACTACAAGAAGGGAGAATCGTTGAAGTACTACATCAAGCATGCGGGTGGCTATGGTGACAACGCACGTAAGAACCGTGTCTATGCTATCTATATGAATGGCTCTGTGGAGTTGCTCAGTCACACCAGTAGCAAAGCCGTTCAGCCAGGATGTACCATTGTAGTACCATCAAAAAAGCAGAAGAACAAGATGACCACGGCTGAATATGCGGCAATGGGCACTTCGGCTGCTTCTGTTGCAACCATGATGGTGACCATCGCCAATATCTTGAAATAACTTATAATATAGTGACTAATTGCCAATGAAACGATATGATTTTTTGATTGTTGGTACAGGACTCTTTGGAGCTGTATCTGCTTATCTCTTGAAGCAGAAAGGCTATTCTGTCCTGTTGATAGATAAGCGCAACCACATTGGGGGCAATGTCTATACGGAGAACGTCAATGGTATCAATGTACACAAATATGGCGCACACATCTTTCATACGAGCAACAAGGAAGTGTGGGACTTTGTGAACAGATTTGCTGCTTTCAATCGCTACACCAATTCGCCTGTGGCTAACTATCACGGCAAACTCTACAACCTGCCCTTTAACATGAATACCTTCTATCAGATGTGGGGTGTGAAGACTCCAGAGGAGGCAAAGTCTAAGATTGAGGAACAGAAGCGCGAATACCATATTGATGAGCCTAAGAATCTTGAAGAACAAGCTATCAGTTTGATTGGTAAGGACATTTACGAAACGCTTATTAAGGGCTATACACAAAAGCAGTGGGGGCGCAAATGTACCGAACTTCCAGCTTTCATCATTAAGCGTCTTCCTGTACGGTTCACATTCGATAATAACTATTTCAACGACAAGTATCAAGGCATCCCAGAGGGTGGCTATACCGCTTGGATAGAGCAGATGTTGATAGGTTGTGACATACGTTTGGGTATTGATTACTTTGACCAAAAGGATGAACTCGACGCACAGGCAGACCGCATCATCTATACAGGCGAGATAGACCGCTATTTCAACTATCAGTACGGGCATTTGCAGTATCGAACAGTTTCATTTGAGACGGAACTCATGGAGGGAGTGTCCAACTTCCAGGGAAACGCTGTAGTCAACTACACCGATGCCGAGACACCTTATACCCGTATCATCGAGCATAAGCACTTTGAAATGTTCGGTGCTGCTTTGGATGAGTGTCCCGATACGGTTATCTCTCGTGAGTACAGCAAGGAATGGCAGCCAGGCGATGAACCCTACTATCCTGTTAACGACAGCCAGAACTCCCAACTCTATACTCAATACCAGGCACTTGCCGACTCCCAAACTAAAGTCATCTTTGGTGGTCGCCTTGCCGAGTACAAGTACTATGACATGCACAAGGTGATAGAGCGAGCCATGGAGGTGGTGAAGGAGTTGTGATTTATATTGATGGAGGAAAATATGGAAGAACAGAATAATAAGGAAGTCATCGATTTAAGAGAGGTGTGGAAACTGATGTGGAGCAAGAAACGCTTGTTCTTCAAGGTTTGGTGCATTACCTTTGTGGTGTCATGCCTGATTATTTTCCCTGTACCTCGTACTTATCAGGCATCGGTCTCTATGGTGCCTGAAACATCTTCTGTATCCAATAGCTCGCTGTCTTCTTTGGCAAGCACCTTTGGATTCAATATGGGTAATATGACATCCGAGGATGCTTTTTACCCTGACATTTATCCAGAGGTTGTGGCTTCCAATAATTTCATTGCGGATTTGCTGACCATTCAGGTAAAGTCTCAGGATGGTGACATCAATACGGATTATAGAACTTATCTGACCAAGCATCAGCAATATGCGTTTTACACATGGCCTTTTCGGTGGGTGAGGAAGCAGTTGAAAGAATGGATTGATGAGCCGAAGCCGAAAGCAACACAAGGCACGTCTAAGTTCATTACTAATGAAGCAGGCTGTTTTGTGTTAAGCGAAGAACAAATAGCTTTGTTTGAAACTGTTCGTACTTTTATTGCTTGTTCGGTTGATAAAAAGACTGGAGTTATTACGATTAGTGTGACGGATCAAGACCCCCTCATTTGTGCGGCAATGGCTAATTCTACACGTCTTCGTCTTCAGGAGTTTATCACACAATATAGAACAGAGAAGGCTCGTGTGGATTATGAGTATTATTCAAAATTGACGGAGAGTGCTAAAAAGGAATATGAAGAAGCCTTGCGTGTGTATGGTGTCTATTGTGACTCGCACCTGAACACCATCATGCAATCAGAACAATCTAAGCGTGATGAGTTAGAGAACGACCTTAGCATCAAGCTCAATACCTACAACACGATGAATACCCAGTTGGTGGCTGCTAAGGCAAAAGTGCAGGAAGCGACACCTGCCTTTTCTCTGATGGAGAGTCCTGTTGTGCCTGTGAAACCATCTGGTCCTAAGCGGATGCTTTTTGTGGCAGCGATGTTGTTGTTGACCAGCATTGGTACAATTGCTTATCTTTTCAAGAAAGATATATTGAAGAATATCTATCGTACAACATAGTACGGCGTACCTCTTTATCAATGTCTATGGAGCCAACAAAGCGTATCATACTTAACACTGCTGTTCAGTATATGCGTTCTATATTGAATATCCTGCTTTCTTTGTTCTCGACGCGTTATATTATTGAGGCATTGGGTAAAAGCGATTATGGTTTGTATGTGCTTGTTGGAGGGGTTGTTGCTCTATTGGGTTTTGTAACAAACTCATTGGTAATAACAACACAACGTTTTGTTTCGTATTATTATGGTAAGGCGGATATATCGCAAGTGCGTAAGGTTCTTGCAAATAGTTTATTTGTGCATTTAGTGTTGGCTGCTGGACTTACCGTATTGCTACTGTGTGCCAAAAACTTGTTTGTTTTTCAATGGCTGAATATTCCTGAAGGTCGTGAAGTTGTTGCGAATCAAGTGTATATTATTGCCGTATTCTTGTTGGTAACAACAATCATTTCTGCACCATTCAAGGCTTTGTTTATAGCTCGGGAAAACATAACCTATATTTCTGTTCTGGAGGTGTGCGATGGATGCTTGAAGTTTTGTACGGCGTTGTGGGTTTTATATGCTGATAATGACAGATTGCTCCAATATGCGTTTTTGATTTTGGCGATTCAGATATTTAACCTGTTGGCAATGTTGATTTATGCTTTGAAAAAGTATGAAGAATGTCGTTTCTCAGTTTCTTGTTGTATGTTGGATTTCAAGTTTGTACGTAAAATGGCAGGGTTTGCGGGATGGTTGACATATAGTACGGGTTCTGTTGTGTTAAGAAGCCAAGGGATTCAGTTCTTTCTGAATCGTATATATGGAACAGTTATAAATGCTGCGTATGGAATAGCTACTCAGGTATATGCATCTATTGCCTTTGTTTCAACGTCGGTTCTTAATGCTATGAATCCGCAGATCGTAAAGGCGGCAGGAGAAGGTAATCATAAAAGGATGTTGTATCTGGCTGAGATGGAATCGAAATACTCAACCATGCTTCTTATGTTGATTGTTGTTCCCGTTATATTTGAAGTCCCAGATATACTTTCTTTTTGGTTGAAGGATGTACCAGAAGGAACAGGGATGTTTTGCCGTTTTCTTCTATGTTGTTTGGTGGTGGATCAATTTACGTATAGCATGAATACCATCAACCAAGCGTTGGGAAAGATAAGAAACTATACGTTACTGACATATACTCCTAAAATACTGGTTTTATTGCCCATTTATTATGTATTGTCACATGGACAAGTTCCTTTTGTCGTGATGTGTATTCATTTGGCAGCAGAGATATTTGTGGCTGTTATACGTTTGCCTTATATGAAATATACGGCAGGGTTGAGCATTGCTCATTTCTTGAGAACGGTCGTGTTGCCTTTGGTACCCCTGTTTGTCGCTCAATGTGTAGTGGGAAGGGTTTGTGTTAGTCTGATGGATATGGAATATCGTTTCATCATAACAATTTCTCTTTCTCTCCTTGTGAGCGGATTTGTGTTGTGGCTTTTTGTGCTGTCGAAAGCAGAAAGAGAATATGTTTTGGGATTGGTTCGTGTTAAGTTTCATAAATAAATGGAAACAATGAGAACTGTCATATTATTGATAAAGAGTATATATATATTCCCTCATGTCATCGCTTACATGTTGTTTCCTGCACGGATAAGGCCTGACTTGCAGCGATGGATGGAAGTGATAGAGAATCCGTATAAGAATCAGCGGTTTTGGGCTTATTGCTGGTTTCTTCTCCATTTGAAGGAATACAGGACTTTGGTGTATCATCGGTTGGGGAGGTTGGGAACTCTATTAAGTCTTTTTGTTCCTCCGATGCCAACTTGTTTTTTGACTGGTATCATGTCTAAGAATATAGGAGCTGGTCTCGTTATCCAGCATGGGCATTCTATGCGTCTTGGAGCACAGTCTGTTGGTAAGAATCTTCAGATTTGGCATAATGTGACCGTCGCAAAAGATAGGCCTGGAGGGAAACGACCTGTTATAGGAGACAATGTGAAGATATTTACAGGTGCAGTTGTGTTGGGCGGCATTACTATTGGTGATAATGTTGTTATTGGTGCATGTTCGGTTGTTCTGAAATCAGTTCCAGATAATTGTGTGGTTGTTGGTAATCCTGCGCGAATTGTGAAACGCAATGGGATTCGGTGTGACGAGGAATTGTAAATCATGTTAATTTGAGGGAGATATAGTCTATGCAAATCAGGATACCACGAGATTGTTTTTTCCAGATAGATTTGTCAAAGTTCTATCTGATTGATAAGAAAAGCATCATGATGACATTTTTTTATGCCGGGATGTTGATTGCTTACTATGGTTCACTGCATCCTTGGTTTATGTGGCCTTTGAAGGAATTGTATGTCGTGCCTGCTTCTGCTTTCCTTTTGATTAGCTATTTGGTGTCTAATTCAATGAAGGTTACGATGTTTTCTCGTATGGATTTTCTGTGGCCATTTGCAATTTATGTTATCTTGTCTTACTATATGGTCATGGCGGATGATGCGAATATCTTTGGATATATTGCCAATGCGTTTTTTGTGGCTGTTTTCTTTATATTGTTTAAAGTGGATAGCGATGTGTTGGAGTCACTGTTGACTATCATCTGCAAATTAATGGCGATTCTGCTCATCGTCTCCATGTTTTTCTTTTTCTTGTATTTGATAGGGTTTAATTTGCCGAATCGTAGTGCGGTTTTTGGAGACAATCAATACTCCTTCTCTAATTATTATTTCTTTATGATTGATGACAGATTCATGCTGGTATTGATTCCACGCTTTCAGTCGGTCTTCTTAGAACCAGGACATTTGGGGTCTGCCACGACATTGTTGTTGATGACTCAAATGGGAAAATGGAAGAAGTGGTGGAATGTGGTACTTATTATCGCCTCTGTCATTACATTCTCGCTGGCGGCGTATGCTATATTGATAGCGTTGATTTTCCTCTCTCAGTGGGTGCAGCATAAGAATATCATTAAATTGCTGATTGCTCCAGTTGTCTTGATTGCGGTCGTTGTAGGAGGAGCAATGGTGTACAATGGAGGGGATAATATGGTGAATAATATGATTGTGTCGCGTCTTGAGGTGGATGAGACAACAGGAGATATTGTCGGGAATAATCGTGTAGATAAGGATTTTGAGAAGGAATTTGATAAATATATCGTAAGTTCCGATGCTTTCTTTGGCCGTGACATGGAAAAGAATGTTAGGGTGGGTACAGGCAATTCTGGATACCGTGTCTTTATCTATAAGTATGGGCTTGTTGGCTTGTTCATTCTTATCATGTTTTATGGTTTTTCTTTCAGGGGATATGTGAATGTTCGCTATTTAGTTGTAGTTGTAATTATCTCTATCCTCATATTCTGGATACGGGCATACCCATTGTGGTTTAGCAATTTTATCCCACTATTGATGACGGTGTATGGCGGCTCTAAAAAATTGACGGTCAATCAGACAGAAAGGGCGGAGAAATGAAAGTGCTGTACATAGTACATTCTGTAAACATGTCGGAAGGTGCCACAAAATCCTTTTTGACTTTACTGGATGGGCTTGTGAAGAGAGGCGTGGAACCACATGTTATTACTCCTGGAAAGCAGGGATTGTATGCGGTTCTTCATAGAAAGGGGATTGCCGTGATGGCATTGAATTATAGGTTAGGTGTATTCCCTAACTTCAACTCAATGAAGGATAGGTTGTTGTTTCTGCCACGTCTCATGGCTCGACGATTTTTGGAGTATAAAACAATCCGTGCTATTGTAGGATATTGCAAACATAATGACATAGAGCTGATTCATACGAACGTAAGTGTTGTTACCTGTGGTCTTGTTGCGGCAACGAAGTTAAATATACCCCATGTGCTGCATGCTCGGGAATATGCAGATTTGGACTTCAATCTGCATTATTATCCTTCGCCGATGGCTTTCTACAAGCGAGTTAATGTTGAGAATAGTTATACAATATGTATTACAAAGGGAATACAACGCCATCATCATTTTCTTCCTTCTCGTTCTCGGGTAATTTATAATGGAGTTGTGATAGATTCTGTGTCTTCAGTTCCGTCTTCCATGCCTGATATGGGCAATCCATATTTCCTTTTTGTGGGGCGCATTGAACAATCTAAGGGAGTCTGTCAAGTGGTAGAGGCTTTTAATCAGTATTGTAAAGAGAGGACAGACAAGAATGTTGTGCTGAAGATAGCAGGTGAAATCACCCAGAAAGCATATTATGATGAGGTGTCTTCATTTGTGAGGGAATGTGGGATACAAGGCAAAGTTGAGTTTATGGGCAATCGGCGTGATATAGATAGTTTGATGCAACACGCTCTCGCTGTGATTGTTGCTTCACCTTCTGAGGCATTTGGAAGATGCCTGCCAGAGGCGATGTTAAACCATTGTTTGACGATTGGAAGAAATACGGCAGGCACGAAAGAGCAGTATGACAATGGATTGGCTGTTTGTGGCGGTGATATAGGACTACGTTATGGTACATCTCAAGAATTGACGCTTCGTATGCATGAAGTGACTGATACTCCGCCGATGGCTTATGCTGTAATGAAAGACAATGCGTTTCGGGTTGTTCTGCAGTTGTATAGTAAGGATGCTTATGTGGATGGAGTTTTTTCGTTCTATCAAGAGATTCAATCAAAGTGTAGCAGGACGACATCGTCCATCAAATATGATTAGAAAGTATTGGCTTTTATTCATGATGTGTACATTTATATGGGCGGATGGACTTTTCCTGTGGGAAAAGGATATTATTTCTTGGTTCTCTTTGTGTCACTCGTTAAAAAGCCTTAACTTTGTACAATAATGCAGTTAATGCTTGTGATACTCTGATGAAAGAAGGATTAGTTTCGATAGTCACTCCAATGTATAAAGGCGCAGCTTTTGTAGGCGATACCATTGAGTCTGTTATGGCGCAGACTTATGGGAATTGGGAGATGATTATAGTGGATGATTGCTCGCCTGATGATGGGGCTGGTATTGCAGTGGTGAAGACATACGCTGCAAAGGATTCACGAGTGAAGCTCATCGAGAGCAAGAAAAACTCTGGTTCATCGGGTACAAGAAACATAGCCTTGCGTGCAGCGGAAGGGGAGTATATCGCTTTCTTGGATTCTGATGATATTTGGATGCCGAATTTTTTGGAGAAGCAGTTGGCTTTTATGAAGGAGAAGGATGCCGCTCTTGTCTTCTCTTCTTATAAGCGAATTGACGAGTATACCAAGCAGGAGGTTCTGACTCCATTTATTGCTCCTGCAAGAGTCACCTACCGGGCTTTACTGAAAACTTGCCCAATCTTCCCCTCTGCTGCTGTCTATGACTTGAAACGTGTGGAAAAGCTGTATTTTAACGAGGCAATGGGTAGTTTGCGCGACGATTATGTGTATTGGCTCAATATGTTGAAAACCATCCGAGTTGCCTATGGTAATAAAGAGCAATTAGTTTACTACCGTATGCGTAAGACTTCTATTACAGCCGACAAGAAGAAAGTCATTGTGCCACAATGGAAGGTGCTGCGTGAAGTAGAGCACATTCCGTTTTTCAAGAGCGTGTATTACATTACTTGCTGGGCATTTATCTCGTATTTTAAGTATCACAAGTAGAGTAACTTATTGTTAGGTCAGTTTGATATTTCAATTCCAATGAGATTGTAGGGTTACATTATCTTGTATATAATGTGGCGGCTGAGGCGTGGTGAAAAGTAGATACATAGAGCCATGCCCCATCGCCGTAAACCTATTGATGGGTGTTGTACACAATGGCGCACAGCCTTGCGGAACAACGGGTGTCGCATTGTCCGTTGGACGTACTCAATCGCTTCGGGATGGGAGAACGATAGGGGTATGTACTTTTTTAATAAACAAGAAGAGAGGAATGTGAAAATCAAGATATGAAAAGCCTCTTTGACAGATTTCGTTTGTGCGTCTTGTCCTTGTAGCCATATCGTAGCCTCTTCTACCGCAGTAAGAGCCTGGAAGTCGCGCCCCTGTATGCGTGCTGGACATGTCGAGCTATTGATATTGTGGAGTACATAGTGATAAGGGTTGAGTGGCAGTTGGAGCACTCGTTCACATTGAAGGAAGTATTGTACATTCCATTGCATATCCTCATAGATACGTCCACATGGAAAAGTCAAGTTTAGTCTGCGAACTAAGGCAGTCCGAAATAGTTTGTTTACAGGATAAGTCCGAAATGTCCCGTTGATATTGCTTTGACGAAAATAGTTGGGGCCGGTATCGTATTCAACATCTTGTAGAATGGGATTGGGAATGCTTGTTTTTCCTTTTTCCAACTTTAGCCCAAAGACCACGGCGTCTATTTGTTTTCCGCTAGTAATGGCTTGATTTGCAAGTACAATCACTTGTTGCGCTTCAGGAGTGTTAACATAGTCGTCTGCATCAATAAACCAAATGTAGTCGCCTGTCGCCATCTGTATTCCCTTGTTGCGAGCTGCACTTTGTCCAGCATTTGCTTGGGAAAATACAAGGGCGTTCGGCACATTCTCTGCCGTAATAAAGTCGTGTACTGACTGTGCCGTCCCATCCGTTGAGCCATCGTCAAGCAGTATGAGTTAATGTCCGTCCTGCA
>CAMWJL010000051.1 GCA_947174565.1 uncultured Prevotellaceae bacterium
CCACCCACCACGCGCCCCCCCCCCCCCGCCACCCGCTATGTCGGGGACTCCGATTTATAGGCTGTGAAACTGCACCACACACCGAAGCAGAAAAGCGTCATCGTCTAAGAAAGATGAGGAGAAAAAGTAACTCCCCCTAAAAATGAACTGCTGTCCGAAAAGGGTGTGTATGGGACACGTTCCTTTTCGGACAGCAGTCAAGTGCATACAGGTGATTGCCTGTGCGCTATGTGTGATGGTCATTCATCTGTTTCCTGTGTATTGTTCTCGGTATTTCCTCCTTGTTCGTTTTGCAACTTTTCCCATTCCGATGTCAGCACCAACTTCCTGTCTTCGGTTGCCGTCAAGTCAAACCAATAACGTCTGCCTGCCTCAATCACGGTGTCAAAGTCATTGAAAGTGATAGCATAAGGGTTGTCAGTATCGTGGTTTTCAATAATATGAATGGTAAATTCGTCGCCCTTGCGATTATTCCCTATTCTCGGAACAGTTGAAAGATAAAGCTCATAAGACTCCCCATTGCGTATGACATCACCAATGTCGGTGGTGCCGTTCTTTCCGTTTATTGTGCTACCTATATTGTCGGTGTATGGATTACTATTGCTACCGAAGAACTCTTCATCTTCATAAACTTTTAAGGTCATATCATCATTTACACTGAAATACATTGTAGTATTAAAAAAAGCTTCTGTGCCAGGGTAGTTAAACTCCAACTTTGTTAGGTATAGGTCTTTACCAGTCTCGTTGCGGAGAGTTACACGCATCAGTGCCGACAGATGTTTGAAATGTAAATCAGGAATCTGACCATCGTCATCAGCCTTGACAACATCATACATTTTCAGGTTGTCCTTCATATTACTAAGGGATTCGTCATCTGGATTCTCTACTATATACTGTGGCTTATTTTCTTCTGTACCGACACCGTATGTGAAAACATTTTCATATTCTTCAATCCAACCCTCCTTATATCTACTCACCTCGCCATATACTGCCAAAATCATATCCCCTGCATTAACGCTAAGAGGCTCAGTAGCATACATCTGTCGGTCATATTCATCTTCTGGCTCGAAAAATGTGAACTCTGCACTTTTCCTATTGGAATCGTCCAATTCCTTGATATCGTATTTGGTTATTTTTGTATCCTTATTTAAATTAGAAAGATTAAATAGATAAATCACATCTTTCTGATTCCACATGAAGATTTCCCTTTCTTGTTCCTGTCCTGTTCCATACTTCACCTGTGCTCTGGTCTGATTAGAGTTGGAGATTGATGCCTTTATTGTCGTAACGCGTTGTGGCTGGACGACTTCCTGATAACTGTCCGATTGGCATGCACACAATAATAGCAACATGATAGTTGCCGCCAATGTCTTTCTGATTCTCATAGTTTCTTGTATTCCAAATGTCATTAGAACCAACGCTTTCCTTCTAAAAAGTCAGGGGCTGAACTGCCATTATTACCCCCCCCACTACTTGCGCTTAATACATTGCTATTCAAATCCAAAAGCCATATCAAGACTTCTGGTTTAACATACGTTGAACCTGTTTCTAATTCTTCCATGATGTGTTTACTATGTGTTAATTCTTTGCAAAGGTAGGCATAAAGTCTTGTCTGTCAAAAGAAAGCAATCATTTTCTTGCTGAATAATCAGCGCACCTCCCCTCAGTCGCCCAGTTTGTCTTTGGGTATCTGCACGGGAATGTCTCTGCGTTGGGCTTCGATGTGAGGCGACATGATTTCTACGCCAGCATCGTGCATGGTGTCGAGGATGTTCTGATGGAGTGTGGAATAGACGACGGGCATGGTCTTGGCACGGTCGGTGCATCCGTTGATTTCATACTCTACATAGAAGTCATCGAGGGTTGTGATGCGGACGAAAGGCTTCGGGTCTTTCTTGATGCCGTCGGTTCTGTCGGCAGCTTCGAGCAGGAGGTTCTCTATCTTATGCCATGGCTCATCGTAGCCGATGGTGATTTTCGTGTGGACAATGACTCCGTAGCGTTGTGCGGAGAGTGTGAAGTTGGATGTCTGCGAACTCATCATGTTGGAGTTGGGAATGGTCATGATTTCGTTCTTGCGGGTACGGATGCGAGTGACCAACATGGTCTTCTCTATCACCTCGCCTTCCGTGTTCTCGTATCGGATGTAGTCACCGATGCGGAAGGGGCGCATGTAGGTCATCACAAGTCCTGCCATCACGTTGCCTACCACCGATGTGGAACCCAGCGACACGACCACGCCGATGAAGACCGACACGCCTTGGAAAATCTCGGAGTCGGAGTTGGGCAGCAAAGGCCATATCATGACGAACATGAAGGAGTAGAGCAACACGCGCAGAATGGTGTAGGTTGGGGTTGCCCAATCGGCATAGAAGCCATTGATTTTCAGTCTTCCGATGGCTATCTCGTTGGCAAAGTAGCGGACGAGTTTCAGCAGGTAGTGGAAGCAGGCGATGATGACGCCTATCTTGAAGAGGTTAGGTAGGTAAGTGACTGCCGACTTGAGGATGTCGATGAGCGGATTCCAGATGAAGCCAACGACGGTGTAGGTGAAGGTCTTCGTCTCGGGGAAGAGTGAGAACATGGATGTGATGCCGATGAAGAGGACAAGAAGGATGAGGAGCACTCGCACCATGTTGAAGACGAAGATGATAGCTATGCCGAGGCGGTGTGCATCAAGCAGTGGATAGTTCTTGATGCTGACCGACTTGATGGTGCGGAGCAGTTTGCGTGTGAGGCTGAATTTCCAAAGGCGGAAGAGCCAAATAATGCCCCAAATGAGGCCGCCCATCGCAATGATGATGAGTGCTACCCAACACACACTCAGCAGTTTCTGTTGCAGTCCATAGGCTTCGTGCAGTTGATGCACTTTCTCGCTGATGACATCGCGGTACTGTTCTGCCAAGGCGAGTCGTTCCGTGTTCATCCACAGGGCATCGAGGTCGGTGACGCTGAAGATGACGTCTTCGCCCGCCATCACGTCGGAGGACTCTTCGCTGTCGAACACATAAACGGAATCGGCAAACATGGTCAGGTGTTTGCCCACTTCATAGATCTTGTGCTCTGCCGATGCTGCTCGGGCTTCGGGCAGTAAGCCGCCACTTCGGGCATAGATGAGGAAAAGCGTGTCGCCCTCGACAATCAGCGGTGCGCCAGGGGTGACATTACGCAGAGAATCTACCCGTTCCTTGCGTGCAACCCGTCGCAGGGAGTCCTGCTTGGCGTTCTTGTTGGTGCGTTCCAGCTGTTCCTGCATCATGATGCCTTGCAGTTTAAGCTCTTGAATCTGATTGTTTAACGATTCGACAATCGAATCATTCACGGCTTTCAGCGAGTCAAGCATGGAGGCAGTGTTTCCATGTGCCGCCTTTTCTTGGCTGAAAGCGGTTGTGGCACAGATGAAGACGAGCCACAAGGTCAGGAGTTTGGTCGTAATGGTATTCATATTGTCATTGTTTTTCAGCTTATTGCGCCCCAGTTAATGTTGCTTTTTCTTAGTTCTCGTAGTCTTCGCCAGAGGATGTCGTTCTGTGGATTGCGCTCCTCGGGGTCGGAGGTGATGACGGCTTGGGCGGTGTCTCGTGCGAGGGTGAGGATTTGCCCGTCTCGTGCAAGGTTGGCTATCTTGAGGTCGAACGCCATGCCCGACTGTTGTGTGCCTTCGAGGTCGCCTGGACCTCGGAGCTTGAGGTCTTGTTCTGCTATCTCGAAGCCGTCGGTGGTATCGACCATCACTTGGATGCGCTTGCGAGTGGTCTCGCCAATCTCAAACTTGGTGACGAGCACGCAGTAGCTTTGGTCAGCTCCTCGTCCCACACGTCCTCTGAGCTGGTGGAGCTGGCTGAGGCCGAAGCGTTCGGCGTTCTCGATAATCATGACGGAGGCATTAGGCACGTTGACACCCACCTCTATGACGGTGGTGGAGACAAGAATGTGGGTCTCGTGCTGGGCAAAATGCTGCATCTCAGCATCTTTGTCGGCTGGCTTCATCTTGCCGTGTACCTTGCCCACCTTATGATTGGGGAACGCTTGGCTGATTTCCTCAAATCCCGCTTCGAGGTCTTTCAAGTCCATCTTCTCGGTCTCCTTGATGAGGGGATAGACGATGTAGATTTGCCGACCCAGTTGTAGCTCACGGTTCATCAGTTGGTAGATGCGTGGGCGGTGGGCATCGAACATGTGGACGGTGCGGATAGGCTTGCGTCCAGGGGGCAGTTCGTCGATGATGCTCACATCAAGGTCGCCGTAGAGGGTCATGGCGAGCGTGCGTGGTATGGGGGTTGCAGTCATGACGAGGACATGGGGTGGCACGGAGTTCTTCATCCAGAGTTTGGCGCGTTGTGCCACACCGAAGCGGTGCTGTTCGTCGATGACGACGAGTCCCAACCTGTGGAAAAGCACGTTATCTTCAATGACGGCATGGGTGCCGACGAGGATGTGAATGTCGCCCGTGACGAGTCCTTCGAGCACAGCGGTGCGTCGCTTGCCTTTCACGGTGCCAGTGAGAAGTTCTACCGTGACGGGGAGGTCGCCCAAGAACTTGCGGAGCGTGTCGAGGTGTTGCTCGGCAAGGATTTCGGTCGGTGCCATGATGCAAGCCTGACATCCGTTGTCGATGGCGATGAGGCTCACCATGAGGGCGACAAGGGTCTTGCCGCTGCCCACGTCGCCTTGCAGGAGTCGGTTCATCTGTCGCCCCGACTTCATGTCGGCACGGATTTCCTTGATGACACGCTTCTGAGCATTGGTCAGTTCAAAAGGCAAGTGGTTGTAGAAGAAACCGTTGAAGCATTCTCCGATGGTGTTGAACACGATGCCTCGATAGCGCAGTTGGCGGTCTTTCACATAGCGCAGGATGTTGAGCTGCACATAGAAAAGCTCCTCAAACTTGAGGCGCAACTGGGCATGTCGAAGAGCTTCGGGCGAAGAGGGATAGTGGATATTGCGCACGGCATCGTCGTAGGACATGAGGTGGTGCTGTTGCGCAATGTAGGGGGGGAGTGTCTCTGCCAACGGCTCTTTGAGCAGTTTGAACATGTTGGCGGTCAGCTTGGCGATGGCGGTGGAGTTGAGTCCACTCCGCTTCATCTTCTCGGAGGTGTTGTAAGATGGGCACAAGCCTTTGAACACAGTGGGTTGTGCGTCCATTTCCGTTTCTCGCAGGTTGGCGTTTGGCACATCCTCTTCAAATAAATTGCCCGTTGTGCGTGCCTGTGCTTTCAGGTGTTCGGGAGCTGCCTCCATCTCAGGATGAGCAATTTGGATGCGCCCGTTGAATACGGTGGGCTTGCCAAAGACGATGTAAGGCTTGCGGCAGTCATAGCTTTTGGCAGCATACTTGATGCCTTGAAACCACACCAAATCAATCGCCCCAGAACCATCAGCAAAGTGGGCGATGATCCGTTTGTTGCGTCCTTCACCAACGGTGTCGAAAGAGAAAATCTGTCCGCACAACTGCACGTATGGCATATTGCCGTCTATCTCGCTTATCCTGTAGATGCGGCTGCGATCCACATACTTATAAGGGTAATAAGCCAAGAGGTCGCCCACGGTGGTGATGTCGAGTTCGCTGGCAAGCAGCAAAGCGCGGTTCGGCCCCACCCCTTGTAGATATTTAATGTCTTGGCTGAGTATGTTCATCGCATTGCAAAGGTAGCATTATTTGTGTGAAGAACAAAATATACCGTCTTTTTTCTGTCAAAAGAAAAATAACTCACGATGTGTTGATGTGGATGATTCTGAGCGGAGACATACCTTGTACAATGAAAGCGGGCGTATATCACCGTTCGGATATACGCCCGCTTGTTTGTATCATTGGGGCTTTTAATCTCAGGTTAAATCAATCGAATGCGCTACGATTTATTTTGAAACAGGGCGGACGGGCAGCCCGAGGCTGCGGGTGCCTCTCCCCAAGCCGTTACCGCCTCTACTGCTATTGAAGAAGAGACCATACGCGTCCTGCGTATTGCTCTCGTAAGGCGTAGAAATCGAATAGAAACCGATGTCTCCTGCGTCTTCGAGCGACGACCCGTCGCGACAACCAGCAGCAGGAAGAAAGATGGAATTGCCGTTAGGACCAGTGACCCGACAGCCGTTATGACCTCCTTGGTTCGTCCAAGTCCAGGTACATTGATTGTTCAATTCCACGCATTCCGATAGTGAAGGCAGACGCCAGCTACCGCCCCAGTTAGCACGGGCTGCGTCATATTCTGGATTACCTGAGATGTTACCCATACTTTTGCCGTATGTCACGCTGTTGCTTGTCGTGTATGCAGCTTTCCGCGTTGTCTCGCCCCAAGCGTAATAATAGCCATAATCGGAGGGGGAGGAGGCACCGATGTTGCAGGTAGCCCACTTGATACCACTTGGTAGCCCCAAATCCACATAAGTGTGACCGTTATAATCAGGGTCATCACCTGATTCGTCCCCCGAAGCATCACTATAAGCTATCGGCAGAGTCATGGCACTCATCTCGCTTTGTACATCGTTTGCCCCCAATGCCTGGATGCGATAGTAGTTCAATCCAGACAGAGGAGAGTTGTCTGTAAAGGAATTGCTCAACGAAAAACCAACTTGCGAGAAACTTTGCCCGTCCGCCGAACGGAACACCTTGTAGGAGGTTGCGCCGTTCACGGCATCCCAAGTGACCGTGACTTTCCCGTCGGCTACCGCACTACGGACATTCTTGGGAACTTCAAGGCTCGTGCCATCGCCTTGATTGTCGTTGTTGTCATCACTGTAGAATGAGAAAAATCCCAGACTTGCAATCGCAACCAATGTCATGGACATCAATCGCATCATTCTTTTTGTTTTCATTTGTTTAATGATGTTATAGTGCCTCGGTCCTCCCCTCGTTGGCTGTTAATTGAAATGGAAAAGCGTAGGAGTCTGTATCTGTTGCCATCCTACGCTCTGAGGCTCTCGCATTGCCCATCAATAGTCGGACGGCAACGCAGAAGCCCACGCTTGGTATATACAACCAACATACTCGGCAATATCTCTGACGAAATATCAGCCGAATACAAAATATTGTATATTCAACGGGCATCTACCGTTGCTACATCCTTGACTATTGATTGAAACTTTGCGAGAATTTCAGAGCGTCAAGAATCAGCGCAGATAAACGCTTTTTTTCTTAATGTATGTTCATCGCATTCCTCCTCACCTGTCCCTCGCTCGGAACTTCTGCGAATCGGTCTGCGGTTGCAAAAGTACAACTTATTTTTGGAATGCACAACAAGCATGATGGGAAAGAGGAAAAAACAGGGGATTCGACCTTCATTGTCCTATAATCGAACCGCCTGCCAACGTCTTTTCAAAGTTGCTCTCGCCTCAGTTGGGGGCAAAAACGTCCCTTGTGTCTGCGAACTGGAAGGGCGGACATCAGCCATTAGATACTTCTATGTGCAGTGTGCTTCCACAGCATAAAAATCGGAGTCCCCGACATCGGTCAACCGATGTCGGGGACTCCGATTGGTCGATGTCGGGGACATCGATTTTATAGGGGAATTTAGGGTGGGGAAGAAAGGGATGCTTAAAATTCGGCAATCTCGACATTGGAGGTGTCGGCAGGGCGACCCAAGAGGAAGCGGTCGATGAAGGCTTGTACTTCGGGCCATTGGCGTTCGGGCAGTTGGCAATGACCGTGATTGCCAACGATGCTCCAGCCCATGCGGTCGGCGATGCCGAAGCGTTCCCATACTTTCTTGGCGGCTTGGGCGGAGGGGAGCATGGCGCGGTCGGAAAGCCACACATAGTCGGGGTTGCCGAGCAGGAGTAGGGCACGGGGACATACCATGGCACATAGTTCGTGCTGGTCGTAGGGCAGGCGATATACGGAGTCGCCGCTGAAGTTGTTCTTTTGACTCTCCAAGAACCAGTGGTAGTCGGTCTTGTCGATGTCTTCGACCTTCTCGCTTGATTCGTGGGACTTGCGCCATGCTGCTGCACCGCCGCCACCTGGTTCTTGGGCGATGGTGAGGGCAATGCGCTCGTCGAATGCGCCGCAGTAGAGAGCCATCTTGCCTGCATAGGAGCAGCCAGTTACGCCGATGTGCTGTGTGTCAATCTTGGTCACTTCTGACCCTAACTGCTGCAAGCCGTCGATGAGGCGGCTCAGACCCCATGCCCATTCGCTGTAGGTACCATTGGCGGTCAAACTGGGGTAGAGGCGGTCGAAGGGGTGTTCGCCACGTTCATGGTGGTTGCCAAACTGACCGTAGTCGTTGACTTGCTTCTCGTGGAAGGTCATGGTGGCGATGGGACGCTCCTCGAAGAGTTGGCGTGGCAGTGAAATCATGCTGGCGCCAATCATGAGGGCGTAGGGGGGCTGTCCCACTTTGGGGTAGCGTATCTCGGAACGCAGGGTGAGTGTCTGTCCACCTACTATCACATTGACAACCAGTGTGTCTTCCTCCATGTGTGCCTGAACTTGCTGGGGCTCGACGGTAGGTTTGGTGCCGATGCCGTAGTGCTGAATCATGTGGCCAATGTCGTTGCGACGTTTTGCCCAATCGGAGAAGTTGGCGACACCCTCTAAGGCATCGGGCAACTCGTGAATGACGGGCAGTTGGTCAGGCTTTGGCATGACGGGTGGGGCGAAGTGCTTGCCTGTGTGCTCCACAGGATAGACGAGTGGTGGGGTTTGTGCCGAGCCTTTTGCTGGCGGCAATGTGAGTACGATAAGGAGGGTCAAATAAAAGATTGTAGAATGCTTCATGGTATGTTATTTTACGACGACTCTGTCGCCTAACAACTTGGCGAGTTGTCGTTGGATTTCGCAGAGTTCTTTAATGCGGCGCATGGTGTCCATCAGGCGGTTAAGGTCGTTCTTCACCTCGGGACGGGTGAGGTCTGCATTGCATTGGCGAAGTTCCTCTTCGATGATAGCGTTCTTGTAATCAAGCAAGAGGCGTGAGAGGTAGGTGACCTTGAGTTCTTCTTCTGTCTGGGTCATTTGGTTGCCACTGCTCAGCTGATAGCGGTCGCTGATGAGGTCGGCTGCTTCGCGGCTGATGTCTTCGTCTTGGTTGTTCATGAGGAACTTGCTGGCGACGAAGTCGGGGGAACTGGCGTGCTGGCTTGCTAAGGCGAGCATCTTGGCATAGAGCGGTGAACGGAGCTGGATGCCATCGTAGTCGAGGTCGCCTTGAACGAAGGTTGCCAAAGGGGTCTGTGTGGGAGTTCCGTCAGCATCCTGTCCGTCGATGAGTTGCTCTCCATAGCGAGTGACGAGGGTGAGAATCATGCGTTCAAGGCCATGGAAGCGTTGCTCTGCCAAGCCTTGTTTGGTGGCGATAGGAGTTGTGACGGCAGGCGTGCTATCGAGTGGGGGCAAAGCCTCCATCGGCGGGATGTCATCAGGGATGTCTGTTGGCTGCGGAGGGGTATCAAGGGTAGATGCAGGTGTGTTGTTCGCTGCTGTGGGGGCGGATTGTTCGAGCAGTCGTGCCTGACGCTCACGTTCGCGTTGTGCCTCTTTCTTGAGATTGTCGAGAATGGTGGCACGGTTTTTGTTGGCACCTCGCATGAGGATGGCTTCGTCCATGTTGAGGATTTCGGCGCATTCATGCACATAGGTGGAACGGATGATTTCGTCGGGAATGACTGCGATGCTCCTCACGATGTCCTCGGTGAGTTGGGCGCGCTTGATGGGGTCGCGTTGCGCATCCTTGAGCAGGAGGTTAGTTTTGAAGAGGATGAAGTCGGTCTGATGGGCAGCCACATATTCCTTGAACTCCTGCGCGTTGTGCTTGCGAGAGAAGCTGTCGGGGTCGTCGCCGTCGGGCAGGAGCAGAATCTTCACGTTCATGCCCTCGGCAAGGAGCATGTCGGTGGAGCGTGTGGCGGCATGGATGCCTGCTTCGTCGCCGTCGTAGAGGAGGGTGATGTTGTTGGTGAAGCGATGGAGAAGGTGGATTTGTGCCTCGTTCAGCGCAGTGCCTGAGTTGGCGACCACGTTTTCGATGCCGCACTGGTGCATGGCGAGCACGTCGGTGTAGCCTTCCACCATATAAACCATGTCCTCCTTGGCTATCTGCTTCTTGGCTTGGAAGATGCCGTAGAGTTCGTTAGCTTTGTGATAGATGAGGGAGTCGGGCGAGTTGACATACTTTTGGCTGACTCCTTTGGTGCGTGCGTCGAGCACACGACCGCCAAAAGCAACCACTTTTCCGTTGACGGCTATCCATGGGAACATGGCGCGTCCGCGGAAACGGTCGTAGATAGTGCCGTTGTCGCGCTTGACACAGAGTCCTGTGTCGATGAGGTATTTCTCGTTGTATCCCTTAGCCTTCGCCTCGTTCGACATGGCGGTGGGGCTGTCGAGACAGAAGCCGAGACGGAACTTAGTGATGATGTCGTCGCGAAAACCACGGCTGCGGAAATAGGCGAGTCCGATGGCACGTCCGTCTTGGTTGTTCATCATGGTTTGGCTGAAATACTTGGCTGCCCATTCGTTGACGGCGAACATACTCTCTCGCTCGTTCATCTTCTGCCGCTGCTCGTCGGTCATCTCTTCCTCTTCGACGGGGATGCCGTATTTCTTTGCCAAGTGTTTCAGTGCTTCGGCATAACTCATCTGCTCCATCTCCATGATGAAATGGACGGAGTTGCCACCTTTGCCACAGCTGAAGCACTTGCACACGCCACGGGCTGGAGAGACGGAGAAGGAGGGGGTTTTATCGTCGTGGAAAGGACACAATCCTTTGTAGCTTGCACCTGCGCGGCGAAGCGTGACGTAATCAGAAACGACATCAACAATGTTGGCTGCGTCGATGATGCGGTCGATGGTGGATTGTGGTATCACTCCTAATTCCTTATTAGACTGAGGAATTCTTTGCGTTTCTCGATGTTCTCGAACACGCCAGTGTAGTACATGGTTTGAGTGGTGGAGCCTTGCTTTTCTATGCCACGCATTTGGATGCAAAGGTGTTGTGCTTCTATCACAACGATGGCTCCGAGCGGATTAAGAGCTTGCTGGAGACACTCGCAAATCTGTTTGGTGAGGTGTTCCTGCACTTGCAGACGGTGGGAGAAGATATCGACCATGCGTGGAATCTTGCTCAGGCCAACGATGTGACCATTAGGGATGTAAGCTACATGTACCTTCCCGAAGAATGGCAGGATGTGGTGCTCGCAGAGGGAGTAGAACTCGATGTCTTTCACCACCACCATCTGGTCATAGTCCTCTTGGAACATGGCGGACTTTAATGTGGCGATGGGGTCCATCGTGTAGCCCTTGGTGAGTTCAAGGAACGTTCGTGCCACACGTTCAGGGGTCTTTGTCAGTCCTTCACGTTGTGGGTCTTCGCCTATGGTTTCGAGGTTCTGTTGGCAGGTTTTCTTGAGAATCTCAATCTGTTCTTCTTTGTTCATCTCGTCCTTGTAGTAGTTATTGATAGATGAACACCTCGCTCTTGACGATGATGGCTCCTTGGGAGAGGCGGGCATCTCGAAGCTTGTCGAGGTATTCTTCTGCTTCTTCGTGGGTGGCGAAGTCGCCTACACGGCAACGCCAGTTGGGCGAACCGAAAGTGGTGTAGGCCTGCAACTCGGGGAAAACGGAGGTGATGCGTGTACCTGCCCGACGGGCATTGGCTTCGTCGGTGCGTGTGCTGCCTCCCCAATAGACTTGGATGCGGTATCCGCGTGCGCGGGTCTTCTTCCCTTTCTGTACGCCTGACAAATCTTTCTTGTCGTCTTTCTTCTCGGGTGTGAATTGCTTTTTCCCGTTCACCATATCGTCGATGGCGGAGTTATGGTGTACTGTCACTGTGCCTTGCCCCGCCACCTTGCTGTTAAGATGGTCTGTGAAGGTCTGTGCAGACATGGTGATGGTACACAAGAGGAGGATGAGGGTGAGTGAAAGAAGCTTTTTCATTGTGGAATGTGGAGTTGAAAGTTAGCGTTGCCTGTTGCAGGGACTTGGAGTGAGTATGTACGATGTACGAGCTGGTAGGGTCGTACATCGTACATAAAATGTTTGTATGGAATTATTTCCAAGCGTCGATGATGCCCTTGAAGTCAGCCACTTTGAGCGATGCGCCACCAATGAGACCACCGTCGATGTCGGGCTTGGCGAAAAGTTCAGGAGCGTTTGAAGCCTTGCAAGAACCACCATAGAGGATAGAAGTCTCATCAGCAATTTCCTTGCCATACTTCTCGGCTACGACTGAACGGATGTAGGCGTGGATCTCCTCTGCCTGCTCAGCAGTGGCAGTCTTGCCTGTACCGATAGCCCAGATGGGTTCGTAAGCGATAACGATGTTCTTGAACTGCTCAGCAGAGAGATGGAATACGCTGCCTTCGAGTTCTGCCTTCACAACGGCGTTCTGCTCGTTAGCCTCACGCTGTGCCAAAGACTCGCCGATGCAGAAAATCACTTTCAAGCCGTTAGCAAGAGCCAACTCCACTTTCTCCTTCAGAATCTCAGGAGTCTCGTTGTAGTACTCGCGACGCTCAGAGTGACCAAGGATAACGTACTCGGCACCAGTAGATTTCACCATCTCGGCAGAAACCTCACCTGTGTAAGCACCAGAAGCCTTGTCTGCGCAGTTCTCGGCACCAAGACCAATCACCTTGTGGTCGATGATGTCAGACACCTTTGCGAGGTGAATGAATGGAGTGCAGATGATAACATCGCAGTTTGGCTTGTCTGCAGCGAGTGCCTCGTTGAGACCTTTTGCCAACTCAATACCTTCCTGGAGATTCTTGTTCATCTTCCAGTTTCCAGCAACAATTTTCTTTGCCATAGTTGTTTTGTTTTTAATGAGTTAAACGTGTATGTTGTTTTTGTTTGTCTTCTCTTTCTTGCCTTACTCCTGAAGCAACTCCTTCAGTTCCTCTTCTTCGGGCAGGTCGTAGTTGCTCCATTTCTTCAGGATGATTCCGTTGTGGAGCAACACAAGACCTGGCTGTCCGCGCACCACCGTCTTCAACATCCGTTCTTCTGCCAGCGAGTAGTCGTACTCAGCACCAGTGTGGTCACGCCAGTAACGTTGGTCTTGGGTGTCAGACGAGGCCGTAAGGCAGTAGAAACCCAACAGGTTGTCTTGTGTGTATTCGTAGATGGCGTTGACCTTGTTGATGCAATCTTCATCCGCATTCCGTAAGTCGGGGATGATGAGCAGGAACGTATAGCCGTCATCGAGGAGAATGTCGGATGTAATGTCTTCGTTTTCAGCATTGGTCACATAGAAGTCGGCTATTGCCAAGTTCGTGTTGGCACGAGGGATGCGACGTGTCTCCACATACGTCCAAGTGGAGTCTGGGTCATCGTCCTCCGCGGTCAAGGTCAATGTCTGCCCGTCTTTCTCATAGATGATAGCCACGTCAAACTTCGGTTGTTGCGATGCTCCAACCACCGCTTCTCGCAGGTTCGTTCCTATCTTGTAAGGGCGGAAATCGAACACAGGCAGACACACGATGCAGTAGATGGCGTAGCCGATAATGGAACAGAGCGTGACAAAGGCGATGAACCATTTGAGGCTTTGCCCTAAGAAGTTCTTCTGCAAATGGTAATAGCGTTGTACCAAGATAGCAGCAGCCAGCAGGACAATGTTCTTTGCCAATGTGGCACCATTACTTAATATGAGCACATCGCCAAAGCAACCGCAGTCGGACACGGGATTGGCAATAGCTATATAAACCGTCAGTAGCGTCATTACCGCCATGAAGATGAGTGTGACAACCGACGTAGCCCTTCTTTTCATGCCGAAAAGGATGCTGACACCCAGAGTGAACTCGAAGAATGCGAGTATCACGGCACATCCCAGCAGGAAGGTGTCGGGCAAGGTAAACCATGCCATCGCATGGATGTAGTCCTCCAGCTTATAGGCAGTGCCGAGTGGGTCGTTCGCCTTGACAAAGCCACTGAAAATGAATGTGGCAGCTAAAAGGAGGCGGCACACATTCACTGCGATAGTGAGAAGCCGTGATTTAGTTTTGGGTGTCATTGTGCGCTTCGGATAACTTGATGAGACCGAAAACGGAATAGTTAATCATGTCGAGATAGTTGGCATCAATGCCTTCTGAGATAAGCGTCTGTCCGTCGTTCCCCTCAATCTGTTTCGTGCGATTGAGCTTCATGAGGATGAGGTCAGTATAGCTACTCACGCGCATGGAACGCCACGCCTCGTCATAATCGTGGTTTTTGCGCAGCATCAGTTCAAGCGCCGTCTGGGCATACTTGTCATAGTACCCCATTGCACGGGCAGCATCCATATCCTCCGTCTCAGCGTAGCCCAATTCTAATTGTATCAAGCCAACGATTCCGTAGTTGACAATGGCTTGAAATTCAGGGTAGATGCCTTCGCCAACCAGCGAAACGCCCTTGGTCTCGAGGCTACGGATGCGGTTTGCTTTGATGAAGATTTGGTCAGTGACTGATGATGGACGCAAAATGCGCCATGCGGCTCCATAATCATGCAGTTTCTTGCTGAAGATGTCGCGACATTCGGCCATCGCCTGCTTGAATTGTTGCTGAGTGTCCATATTACTGCTAATGAACTGCAAAGTTACGACATAAAACAAAGAAAAACAATATTTTCTTTTGTTTTCGATGGGTAGGCTTGCAAAAAAGACACCAAGCGTGAACTTGGTGCCTGTTAAATGAATATGAGATTTCTGCTCGTTTATGAGCACTTGATTGTCTGTCCTATACGCAGGATGGATGTAGGTTTGATGCCATTGAGACGGCAGAGCTTTTCCACGGTAGTGCCATGCTTGCGTGCAATGGACGAGAGGGTGTCGCTCTTTTTCACTGAGTACGACGTAGCCTTTTTGTTCGCCTTCTTTCTTGGCTGCTGCTTGCTATCTGCATTTGGCTTTGCGTCAATGCCTTCTTCGGTGGCTTCGGTATTTCTATCGTTTGTGTTAGGTGCTGCAGCCATTACCTGCTGGGCGTCGTTTGCTTCCATTGGAGAGACCTGACGTGCGGCAAGGTCGCCTTTTTGAATGCTGTTGCGCACCACATAGTAATCGCTCGTAACGTCTTGATGCTCAAAATCGAAGAGCAGGGCGGGGTTGATTGGCTGACCCAATACGCGTGTCTCAAAATGCAGGTGAGAGCCTGAAGACCTTCCTGTGTTACCGCCTAAGCCAATAGGCTCGCCAGCACGAACAATTTGGTCTTTCTTCACCAGTTGCTTGCTCAAGTGACCGTACAGCGTTTCCAAGCCATTGGGGTGGCGCAACACTAAGTAATAACCATAGCCACCACCGTTGAACTTGCAGATGCGTACTTTGCCATCGAATGCGGCACGGATGGTGTCACCGATATATACCTTGATGTCCAAGCCTTCATGTTGACGTCTCCAACGAGGACCGAACGGAGAGTTAATCTTTCTGTTCGTGGTTGGCATGCAGTAACCTCTCAGGTCAATCTTGTAATTGGCTGGAACAGAGCCGTTGCAGCCTCTTACATTCTCTGTCCAGTCGGTATAGATGTGGGCAGCAGGGTTGTTGAGGTCAGCAGAGAAACTTGCTGTGTTGTTGAGTTTTACGTTTCGGATGTCTTTCAGACGTTTGTCGGAAGGGGCTTGTCTTGCAATGGCGTCTTGTGCAAAGCTGTCCAGCGATGCCATTGAGAAAAGTACGATTCCTATTGCTTTTGAAATGTGGGAAAAGGTCACGGGTTTGTTAGGTCTTAGTGGGGTTAGGAAAAGGAGACTTTCGTGGAGTTAGTACTCATCGTTTGCATAGAGGTACTGGAACACTCCCGGCGTGTAGTCAAAGATTTCTTCGGGCTTGAAGAAGCGATTCAACTCGATGATGGCGTTCTCAGGCGAGTCGGACGTGTGGATGATGTTCTCTTGGAAACTCATACCAAAGTCACCTCGGATTGTGCCTGGGGCAGCCTTTCTTGAGTTGGTGCTGGCTGTCATCGAACGCACTGTTTCTACAGCGTCAACACCCTCATAGCAGCAGCAAACAACGGGGGAAGCCATCATTGAGTTCTTGATGCGCTGGAAGAAAGGCTTCTCCGCCAAGTGAGCATAGTGCTCGTTGAGAAGTTCGTCTGTGAGCTGCATCATTTTCATGCCAGCCAAACGCAGGCCTTTACGTTCAAAACGGGCTGTTACTTCACCTACGAGTGCGCGTTGTACCGCACCTGGCTTCAAGATTACAAGAGTTTTCTCCATTGTTTTTTACCGATTTATCTCGTTTCTGTCGAGTAGCGTGTGTTCCTCCATTATGTGATAGGCATAATGCGCACATGCTCTAAAAAGTCTTTGCAAAGGTAACAAAAAGAATCGGGACTGCCAAGTTAGTTTGACAGAAATTATGTTTTTTTTACAAATCAAGGCATTTTTTCACTTCTGTCTCGACGTTTGTCAGCTTATCTTTGCAGAAAGCCACAAGGTTTTTGGCTTCCTTCAGGTTGGCTGTGAGCGAGTCGATGTCCATCTCTCCGACTTCTATCTGTTTCACAATCTGTTCAAGGCGTTTCATAGCCTGTTCATAGGTCATTTCTTTTTCCATGTGATGGTTGATTTGAATGTTCCGGATGCTAAAATGGTCTCTATTTCGTCTCCTTCGTGTACTTCGTCTGCGCTTGTGATGGCTTTGCTGCCTAAACGGGCGATGCTGAATCCCAGCCGAAGGATATGGTCGGGTTCTGCGCTTTGTAGTTTGCTCTCGTTCAGGACAATGCGTTGCCGCTCTCGCTGGAGGAGCAGGGGCGCATGGAGGTAGAGTTTTTGGTGGATGCGTTCCACGGCTTCTTTCGTCTGTTCGATGTATAGCATGCTGCGGTGGGACAAGGTTGCCATGAGGCGGTGCAGTCTCATTTCCTCTCGTGCTTTCACCTGTGCGAATAGTAGTGGGACTTTTCCTGCCAGCAGTTTGAGCCTATTGTCCTCGTTGGCGAGCAGTTGCAGGGTTTGGTCGGTTAGTCGGGCGGTGAGGTCCTCCAGCATGTCCAGTTCCTCCTCTTGGTGGTGGATGAGCAGTTCTGCTGCCGCGGTAGGGGTCTTCACACGGGTGTGGGCAATCAGGTCGATAACGGTGTCGTCGCGCTCGTGACCGATGCCCGTGATGATGGGCAGTGGGAATTGCGCCACGTTTTCAGCCAGTTCGAGCGAGTCGAAGCCTTGCAGATCGGAGGTCGCTCCGCCCCCTCTGATGATGACCACGGCATCCCATTCGTCCAGTTGTTCTGCGATGCGGTTGAGTGAGGTGATGATGCTGTGTGCCACGTCGTTTCCCTGCATGGTGGCTTGGAATAGCTCCGTCTTGAAGGCGAGTCCCCGCTGGTTGTGGGTCAACTGGTTGCTGAAATCGCCGTAGCCGGCAGCCGTGGCGGATGAGATAACGGCAATGCGTTGCAACAGCCGTGGCAGGGGCAGCTCCTTGTTCATGGTGCTGATGCCTTCTTCTTCTAATTGTCGCAGAATCTCTTGCCGCTTTCGTGCCAAGTCGCCCAAAGTGTAGGTGGGGTCTATGTCCGTGATGTTGAGCGAGTAGCCGTACAGCTCATGGAATGTGACCTCCACTTGCACCAGCACCTGCATCCCTGCGGAAAGTGGTTGCCCTGTCATCTGCTCGAACATCGGTTTGAGGAAAGCCCATCGGTGCTGCCACACCTGCGCTCGTGCTTTTGCCGCCATGCCGCCTCCGCGCTCGTCTTTCTGCACCAGTTCCATGTAGCAGTGGCGGTTCACGCGTAGCTCGCTGATTTCGGCTTGTACCCAATATGTGCTGTCGAGTGTCAGCTCCAGCGTCTGGCGCACCAGGTTGTTCAGTTCGTAGAGTGTCAGTGCATTCATATCCGTGGTCTTTTGCCGTGCAGCACATGCAGGAACGTGTCGAAGTCCTTGTCGATGTGGCTCAGTTCGTAAGGCTCAATGTTCATCGAGAAGCGTGCGGGCAGGTCGTCCAGCCC
>CAMWJL010000052.1 GCA_947174565.1 uncultured Prevotellaceae bacterium
GAGTATTGAAGAACCTCATCAAGGATGCCATCTTAGACGGAAAGATACCCAACGACTACGCATCCGCCAAACAACTTCTCATCGAAGAAGCGCAGAAGCTGGGACTCACAACGCAAGAAAACTAACTAAATACCTATTATGTATATGAAACTCTTATCTACATTCATGATTTGTGCAGCCTTCATGACACAAACAGGCTTCGCACAGCCCCAACAAGAAGCGTCTGACCAGACTATCAAGCAACCACAGACCAAACAAGAAGTTCTAACCACCATTGAGAAAGTCAACGACTATTGGCAAAGCCACAATTCTGCCAAGTGCCGTGGCTTTTGGGACAATGCAGCCTACTTCACTGGCAATCAGGCGGTGTACGACTTGACAGGCGAGCAACGCTACCTTGATTACGCCATAGAATGGGCTGAATACAACCATTGGGAAGGTGCCACGCAGAAAGACAAGAGCCTATGGCAATACAAGACCTATGGCGAAGGCATGAACCATGTGCTTTTCGCCGACTGGCAGATTTGTTTCCAAGTCTATATCGACCTCTACAAGCAGGAACACCGTGCAGAATGCATCCAGCGAGCACTCGAAGTGATGTGTTACCAAGCCTCAACTCCCGAGAGAGACTACTGGTGGTGGGCAGATGCGCTCTACATGGGCATGCCCATCTTCAGCAAACTCTACACCGTCACCCACGACCAAAAACTGCTTGACAAACAGTTTGAGTGCTACCAATGGACCGACAGCCTCCTCTTCGACACCGAGGCACAGCTCTATTATCGCGACGGGAAATACATCTATCCCAAAGTCAAGACCGTTTGCAACGGCGGCAAATCCTTTTGGGCACGTGGCGCAGGTTGGGTAATGGCAGGTTTAGCCAAAGTGCTGCAAGACCTCCCCAAGGACAGCAAATACAGAGCCTTCTACCTCGACCGCTTCAAGAAATTGGCAGCAGGTGTAGCAAAATGCCAACAACCTGAAGGCTACTGGACCCGTTCCATGCTCTGCCCCGACGATGCGCCAGGCTATGAGACTTCCGGCACCGCCTTCTTCACCTACGGCATCCTATGGGGCGTGAACAACGGAATCCTGCCCGCCAAGCAGTATCAGCCTACCATCGACAAGGCTTGGAAATACCTCACCACCGTGGCTCTCCGCCCCGACTACAGCATCGGCTACGTGCAACCCATCGGCGAAAAGCCAGACCCATCCCGAACGGTGAACGCGCAGTCACAAGCCCCCTTCGGCACAGGCGCATGGCTCTTGGCCGCTTGCGAGTATTATCATTACATGAAGTAATCCCTGCATGGAAGGAGACCATATCAAAATCAACTACTGGCTTCTGCCACTCTCATGGCTCTACGGCATGGTGGTACGCATCAGGAATCTGATGTTCGATATTGGTATGCTCAAATCCCAAAAGTTCAACATCCCCGTTATCTGTGTAGGCAACCTCACTGTGGGTGGAACAGGCAAGACTCCCCATGCCGAATACCTCATCCGCCTCCTCTCCAAAGACCACCAAGTGGCAGTGCTCAGCCGAGGCTACAAGCGCAAGTCCAAAGGCTATGTGCTTGCCGAAGAGGACACGCCAATGACCAAGATTGGTGACGAGCCTTTCCAGATGAAGCACAAGTTCCCACACATCCACATGGCTGTTGACAAGAATCGCCGCCACGGCATCCAGCAGCTCATGCAGCCCACCTTGCAGCCAGCCACCGATGTCATTATCTTGGACGACGCTTACCAACACCGATACGTACAAGCAGGACTCAACATCCTGCTGATGGATTACCGCCGCCTCATCTACTTTGACAAGCTCCTGCCAGCCGGGCGACTGCGCGAACACACATCAGGGCGGATGCGCGCTGACATCATCATCATCACCAAATGCCCACGCCACATCACCCCGATGGAACGTCGTGGCATTGTACGAAGCCTCGACCTCGAGCATTGGCAAAAGGTGTTCTTCACCACATTCCGATACCCCAATCACCTTCACGATGTGGGCGAGAATCCACTGCTGGTAACAGGCATCGCTTCGCCCAAGCAGATGATATATGACCTGCGCAAGTTTCTGCCCCACTTTGATGTGATGAGCTTCCCTGATCATCACAACTTTACACCCAAAGACATCGAGTCCATACGCACCCGAGCAGCTGGACGCACCATCATCACTACAGAGAAAGATGCCACCCGACTGCATGGACTTGACAACCTGCGCATCATCCCCGTTGAGGTGGAGTTCCTCTACGGGAAAGGCGAGGAGTTCAACAAACTCATCAGAAACTTTGTAACCAACCATCCACGCAAAAGCGTGCATAACAACCATACCCACTAATCATGGCTACAGACATATCCACTCTTGGTGAATTTGGACTCATCAAGCACTTGACAGAGCATCTTGAATCCACCAATCCTGAAACCCACTATGGCGTAGGCGACGACTGCGCTGTGCTGAATTATAGCAACGACAAAGACATCCTCGTCACGACCGACCTGCTGATGGAAGGAGTCCATTTCGACCTCACCTATATGCCGCTCAAGCATTTGGGTTACAAGGCCGCCATGGTCAATCTTTCCGACATCTACGCCATGGGCGGCATGCCCAAGCAGATGACGGTGAGCCTGGCCTTGAGCAAGCGTTTCAGCGTGGAAGACATGGAAGACTTCTATGCAGGACTGCGTTTGGCTTGCGACATGCACCAGGTAGATATCGTGGGCGGCGACACCACCAGCTCGCGCACAGGACTCGCTATCTCCATCACCGCCATTGGCGAGACAGAGAAAGGCAAAGCCATCTATCGCCATGGCGCAAAAGAGACCGACCTCGTTTGTGTGACAGGCGACTTAGGAGCTGCCTACATGGGCTTCCAGCTATTAGAACGCGAGAAAGAAGTCTATTACAACCAAATAGAGACAGCCAAGACCGATGCAGAACGCATGGCTATTGCACAGCCAGACTTCAGCGGTCGCGAATACTTGCTCGAACGCCAGATGAAGCCCGAAGCCCGTCGTGACATCATCCTCCAGTTGCGCGAGGCAGGCATCCATCCCACCAGCATGATGGACATCAGCGACGGACTTTCCTCCGAGCTGTTGCACATCTGTACGCAGAGCCACTGCGGATGCCGCATCTACGAAGAACGCATCCCCATCGACTATCAGACGGCAGTGACAGCGGAAGAGATGAACATGAACCTCACCACAGCCGCCCTGAACGGTGGTGAAGACTATGAACTGCTGTTCACCGTCCCCATCGCCGACCACGAAAAGATTACACAGATGAAGGACATCAAACTGATTGGTCACATCACCAAGGAAAGTTTAGGCTGTGCCCTCATCACGCGCGACGGTGCAGAGTTTGAACTGAAAGCGCAAGGCTGGGAAGCACTGAAAGAGAAATAAATGACATACAACATTGGTTACGACTAATTTACAACAACAAACACCATGAGAGTCATCATTGAACCTGATTATGCCGCCCTGTCAAAATGGGCAGCCAACTATGTAGCAAACAGAATCATCGCAGCCAAACCTACACCCGAAAAGCCCTTCGTGCTCGGATGTCCCACAGGCTCGTCGCCCCTCGGGCTATACAGCAATCTGATTGACATGTACACCGCTGGCAAGATTTCCTTCAAGAACGTCATCACGTTCAACATGGACGAGTACGTCAATCTCCCTGAGAACCACCCAGAGAGCTACCACAGCTTCATGTGGAAGAACTTCTTCAGCCACATCGACATCAAGCCCGAGAATGTGCATATTCTCAACGGCAATGCGCCCGACCTCGTTGCCGAGTGCCAACACTATGAGGAACTCATCGCCGAAGTGGGTGGCATCGACCTCTTCATGGGCGGCATCGGTCCCGACGGCCACCTTGCCTTCAACGAGCCAGGCAGTTCGCTCAGTTCGCGCACCCGCATCAAGACGCTGACCACCGACACCATCCATGCCAACAGTCGCTTCTTCGACAATGACCTCAGCCTCGTGCCCAAGCAGGCACTCACCGTGGGCATCGGCACCGTGATGGACGCCAAGGAAGTGCTTCTCGTCTGCAACGGTCACAACAAGGCCCGCGCCCTCAAGCACTGCATCGACGGCGACATCAGCCACAAGTGGACTTCATCCATGCTGCAGATGCACCCACACGCCATTGTCGTGTGCGACGAAGCAGCCTGCGACGAGCTGACCGTAGGCACTTACAAATACTATCTCGACAAGGAAAGAGGCAATCTCTAAACCGCCTTGTCGTTGATTCTGAACCAAGAAGCCGTTCTTTCATTTCCAAGGAACGGCTTTTTTATTTATACACAGCACATTACAGAAAACGGACACCCTGCGCGAAATAACATGCGCAGGGTGTCCGTAATATTTCGCGCAGGGTGCGTGAAATCATATACGCAGGGTGCGCACATAGCACCCCACATACGCTATCGAATACACGCCACTTACTCTCCCAAAAAATCCTCGACGAGTGCCAATGCTTCCACTTGCGCAATTTCCAGATTGTCATTCACAACCACCTCGTCGAAGTGTTCCGCTTGCGACAATTCATATTGGGCACGCTCAATGCGTTGCGCAATCACCTCGGGCGCATCGGTGGCACGCTTCTCCAAGCGGTTGCGCAGTTCCTCAATGCTTGGAGGCTGGATGAAGATGCTCAACGCACGCTTGCCATAAAGCTGCTTGATGCGCATAGCACCATTCACATCCACATCGAAGATGACATTCTCGCCAGCTTCCAACTGCTTATCAACCTGCGACTTCAATGTGCCATAAAACCGGTCGGTATAGACCTCTTCGTACTCCACAAACTCGTTGTTGGCAATCTTTTCCCTGAACTCGTCGGGAGTCAGGAAGAAGTACTCCACGCCATTTTGCTCCTGGCCACGCGGCGGACGAGACGTTGCGGAAATGGAGAAGTGCAAATTGAGTGCTTCCCCACCGCCGTCCGCCATGATGCTGTTGATAATGGTCGATTTGCCAGAACCCGACGGAGCGGCAAAAATAATTAGTTTCCCTTGCATAAAGCCGATGATATTTGGAGTGTTACGATTACATGACATTAAGCACCTGTTCCTTGATTTGCTCAAGTTCGTCCTTCATCTTCACCACGATGTTCTGCATCTCCGCCTGATTCGACTTAGAACCCGTCGTGTTGATTTCACGCCCCATCTCCTGCGCAATGAAGCCTAATTTCTTACCTTGACCACGACCATCCTTCATCGTCTCGATAAAGTAGCGGAGATGGTTGCTCAGACGTTGCTTTTCCTCCGAAATGTCCAGCTTCTCAATATAATATATCATCTCTTGCTCCAAGCGATTTCGGTCGTAGTCAACCCCGACGTGCTGCTCCAGCGCATCGATGATACGCTGACGAATCTTGGCGGTACGCTCCTTCTCAAAAGGTTCAATCGCAACCAACAGCGAAGCGATGTTGTCAATCTTCTCCTGAAACTTCTTTGCCAACGCCAATCCCTCTTGCTCGCGGAACGCAACAGTCTCGTCAATAGCACCTTCCACCGCCTTGCGCGCCTGTGCCCATTCCTCTGCCGAAAGCTCCTCCACCTCAACATGTGACAGCACATCGGGCATACGCAGGAGCGTGGCATACCAATCCGCAGGTTCAGGCAACTGCAAATCGGCTTGCATCTTCTCAATCTGACGTTTATACTCACCCACCAGCGCCATATTGATAGGTGTAGCATTGGAGGCTGTATCCTTCTCCACCCACAACACAAAATCAACCTTTCCACGCTCCAAACCCTGCTGGATGAGCTGGCGGATTTCCATCTCCTTCTCACGATAGACAGGTGCGATACGGGTGGTTAAGTCCAGCGATTTGCTGTTCAGCGATTTCAACTCCGCATGAATCTTCTTGCCATTATACACTACGACACATTTGCCGTAGCCAGTCATTGATTGTATCATAATTACTTACGGTTTAGGGCACAAAGGTAAGAAAAAGTTGAAAGCCAGACGTGAAGAGACAGGAGTTTTCGCTTTCTCAACACGCTTTTTTCCCCGAAAAAGGAATAATTCCCTACTCCCCACTCCCTACTCAGAACTTTTTTCGTAACTTTGCATTCATTTAGCACCCTACTGATTATGTCAGTCATCTTACATATAGAAACATCCACCGACCTCTGCAGCGTGGCTGTCAGCCAAGACACAGCCATCATCTTCCAGACAGACAACCTGCCCAAAGAGGACAAGGCATCAGAGGCGGACAAACAGAAGGGCACCAACCATGCCTCCATCCTCGGTGTCATGGTCGATGAAGCCCTTTCCTTCACTGACAACCACGCCATTCCATTCGATGCCGTGGCAGTCAGTGCAGGCCCTGGCAGTTACACAGGTCTGCGCATCGGCACATCCATGGCAAAGGGAGTGGCCTACGGACGTGACCTGAAACTACTGGCTGTACCCACGTTGGAAGTGCAGTGCGTCCCCGTGCTCCTCGTCCACGACAACCTGCCCGAGGATGCCCTACTCTGCCCCATGCTCGATGCCCGACGCATGGAAGTCTATACGGCACTCTACACCCGTGCCCTCCGCCCTGTGATGGACACAGCACCAGTCGTTGTGGATGAGACATCGTTCAAGCCCTACTTGGACGAGCACCCCGTCTATTTCTTCGGCAACGGAGCGGAGAAATGCAAATCGGTCATTCAGCACCCCAACGCCCACTTCTTCGACGGTGTGCCTTTGCTGGCAAAATACATGTCGCCATTGGCAGAGAAGAAGTTCCTCTGCGAGGACTTCGCCGATGTGGCGTATTTCGAGCCGAACTACCTAAAAGAATTTCAAGCAACCAGCCCCAAGAAGCTGCTTTAACCAAGACTTCAACAATATGGATTACAATACAACAAGAGAGAAACTCATCATGCCAGAGTATGGCCGAGGTGTCCAGCAAATGGTGGAACACTGCAAGACCATCGCTGACAAACAAGAGCGCATGCGCTGTGCCCGAAGCATCATCAACACCATGGCAACCATGGCAGCACAGACAGCCGACAAAGAGGATTTCCAAAAGAAATTGTGGAACCACTTTGCCGCCATCGCTCAATATGATTTGGACATCGACTATCCCGTCGAGATTGAACGCATGGACGACGAGAACACAGCTCCAAATCCGCTGCCCTATCCCCAACGCCCCATCAGGAAGCGCAACTATGGCACGCTTGTAGAGCAGTTCAACGAGCACCTCGCCACCATGAGCGAAGGTGTACAACGAGACCTGCTGACCCTGATGGTCGCCAACCACATGAAGCGTGACCTTTCCAATTGGAGCACTGACTCCATGAGCGACGAGAAAGTGGCTGACGACATGGCATACTACACCGACGGAAAGATACAGCTGGCCTCACAACGCCATCACCTCATCAGCGATGGAGAACTACTGAGCAGCCGCATCTCAACCACAGTCAAGAAAAAGAAGAAAAAATAAACCCTAAGGAAAACTTCAGTCAATGGCATCATTCATCATCGAAGGCGGTCACAAGCTACATGGCGAGATTACCCCACAGGGTGCGAAGAACGAAGCGTTGCAGGTCATCTCTGCCATCTTGCTCACGCCCGAACCTGTCACCATCCACAACATACCCAACATACTGGATATCAACAACCTCATCAACCTGCTGAGCAAGATGGGCGTGCGCGTCACTGACTTGGGCAACCATTCGTGGAAGTTCCAAGCCGACCGACTTGACATGGAATATCTGGGCAGCCAGGAGTTCGTGCAACGCTGTTCCACCCTGCGTGGCAGCATCCTCACCTTAGGACCATTGCTGGCTCGTTTCCACAAAGCTTGTGTGGCAAAACCAGGAGGAGACCAGATTGGTCGCCGCCGATTAGACACCCACTTCATCGGCATTCAGGAACTTGGAGCCAAGTTCAATTACAGCATGGAACGTGGCGTGTATGAGATAGATGCGAACGAACTGAAGGGCACTTATATGCTGCTGGACGAAGCGAGTGTGACAGGTACTGCGAACATCATCATGACGGCAGTCTTGTCGCAAGGCATCACCACCATCTACAATGCAGCGTGTGAGCCTTATATCCAACAGCTCTGCCGCATGTTGAATCAGATGGGTGCAAAAATTTCGGGCATCAGTTCCAACCTGCTCACCATCGAAGGCGTGACGGAACTGCATGGCACGGAACACACCATTCTGCCCGACATGATTGAGGTCGGCTCTTTCATCGGCATGGCTGCCATGACAGGCAGCGACATCACCATCAAGAATGTCAGCTACGATAATCTCGGCATAATTCCTCAGGCGTTCCGCCGCCTTGGCATCACCGTCGAGCGCATGGGCGACGACATCCACATCCCTGAGCATCAGCACTATGAAGTGTCGTCCTTCATGGATGGCAGCACTATGGCGATTGCCGATGCGCCTTGGCCTGGTCTTACGCCAGACCTCCTCAGCATCATGCTGGTGGTAGCTACGCAAGCCAAAGGATCAGTGCTCATCCACCAAAAGATGTTTGAAAGCCGCCTGTTCTTCGTTGACAAACTCATTGACATGGGGGCACAAATCATCCTCTGCGACCCGCACCGCGCCGTCGTCGTTGGACATGACAACCAAATAAAGTTACGCGGTTCCCGAATGTCAAGCCCTGACATCCGCGCTGGCATTTCCTTGCTCATTGCCGCCATGTCTGCCAACGGCGTGAGCATGATTAGCAACATCGAACAGATTGACCGTGGCTATGAAGACATTGAGGGTCGTCTCACGGCTCTCGGCGCAGCCATCAAGAGAATAAAATGATTAGACAAGAAGATGTGTATCAGATAGGGCGCATGGGCAAGGCGCATGGACTGAAAGGAGAGATCAATTTTCAGTTCACGGATGACGTGTGGGACAGAGCCGACTGCGACTATCTCATCTGCGAGGTAGATGGCATCTTAGTGCCTTTCTTCATCGAGGAATACCGTTTCCGCAGTGACACCACCGCCATCATGAAGCTGGAGGACATGGACAGCATGGATGCCGTACAGATGCTGGTCAACAGTCCTGTCTATATGGAGAAGAAGTATCAAGAGGAACTCGGAGAGGACGATGTTTCGCTCAATTACTTCATTGGTTTCAAGATGATAGATGGTGACAACGGCAAGGAGATTGGCACCATCATCGACATTGATGACAAGACGGACAACTGGCTCTTCATCGTGGAGAAGACAGATGGCAGCGAGGTGATGATACCCGCCCATGAAGAATTCATTGCAGACATCAAAAAAGAAGAGAAAACCATGTTCATGGACTTACCTATAGGACTTTTAGACTTATGAAGAAAAGAATATGTATATTAGGTTCGACTGGTAGCATCGGCACACAAGCGTTGGATGTGATTGGGCTGCACAGCGACCTCTACGAGGCCTATGTACTGACCGCCTATAACAATGCGGATTTGCTCATCGAACAAGCCCGACAATACAACCCTGAGGCTGTGGTCATTGCCAAGGAGGCGAACTATACAAAGGTGAAAGAGGGGTTAGCAGACCTCCCCATCAAGGTTTACACTGGTGCTGACGCACTTTGCCAAGTGGTACAGGACGACAACGTGGACATTGTGCTTGCCTCCATGGTGGGGTTTGCAGGGCTGGAACCAACTATTGCCGCCATCAAGGCAAAGAAGATGATTGCTTTGGCAAACAAGGAGACGCTGGTTGTGGCTGGCGACCTCATCACACGTTTGGCAAACGAGAACCAAGTGCCCATCTTACCAGTGGATTCTGAACACTCGGCTATATTTCAGTGCTTGGAGCCAGGCAACCGCATTGACAAGATACTCTTGACTTGCAGCGGTGGTCCTTTCCGCAAACTGACAAAGGAACAGCTGAAGTCGGTGACAAAGGCGGATGCCCTTGCCCACCCAACGTGGAATATGGGTGCCAAGATTACTATCGACTCCGCCACACTGATGAACAAAGGATTTGAGGTAATAGAGGCGAAGTGGCTGTTTGGTGTGAAACCCGAACAGATACAGGTGGTTGTACATCCGCAGTCGGTCATTCACAGTGCAGTGCAGTTCGAGGATGGTGCAGTGAAAGCTCAGTTAGGTGTGCCTGATATGCGCCTTCCCATCCAGTATGCTTTCAGCTATCCGAAAAGACTTTCGCTCAATGGTGACCGTCTTGACCTTTTCACTTTGAAGGACTTGACCTTCGAGCGACCCGACGTGGAACGCTTCCGCTGTCTCGGCTTGGCTTACGAAGCACTGAAGCAAGGTGGCAACATGCCCTGCATTGTCAATGCTGCCAACGAAATCGCCAACCGCGCATTCATAGACGACAAGATTGGCTATGAACAGATAGCAGACATCATTGAGAAGACAATGGGCAAGATTGACTTCACAACGGATTCTACATTAGACACTTATTTACAAACCGATAAAGAAGCAAGACTATACGCTTCGACCTTATTATAATGGAAACAATTCTCATCAAAGGACTGCAATTAGTTGTTGCCCTCGCATTGCTCATTCTTCTGCACGAAGCAGGACATTACTTTGCAGCCAAGATTTTCAAAGTCAGAGTAGAAAAGTTCTATCTCTTTTTCGACTGGAAATTCAGTTTGTTCAGCACTTACAGCAACTGGTGGCGTAAGCTGATGGGGAAAGCCCCCGTCAAGAAGAAAGAGAACGGAGAGTATGAATACGAAGGCACTGAATACGGCATTGGCTGGATTCCACTCGGTGGCTATGTGAGGATTGCTGGCATGGTCGATGAATCGTCCTTCAACGAGGATGACAGCCAGAAAAACTTTTGGAAGCAGTTGCCGCAACTGATGAAAAACATCATCATCAAGAACTCTGATGTGAAGGGAGAACCATGGGAGTTTCGTACCCATCCTGCATGGCAGCGACTCATCATCATGCTCGGTGGCATCATCATGAACTTCATCACGGCTTTTGTCATTTATGCGATGGTGCTGTTCACTTGGGGTGAGAGCTTCGTGAAGAGCGAAGACATGAACTATGGCATGAAGTTCTCAGAACAAGCCAAGGCTGACGGTTTCCGCGATGGCGACATCATTATCAAGACAGACGATAAAACCGTCGAATCGTGGAGCACCGCTGTGCTGCAAGACATGTCAAACGCCAAGACCGTTACCGTGCTTCGTGAAGGTAAGGAGGTGGTCATCAACATGCCCGATGAGTTATCGCTACTTGACATGATTGAGTCACCACTCTACGCTACGATGCGTGCCCCGCTCGTCATCGACAGCATTCTGCCAGGCACTCCTGCTAAGGAGATAGGATTAAAGAAGACTGACAAAATCAGCTCCGTCAACGGCATGGCAGTCAAGGACTTCAACGACTTTCAGAACAGCCTCATCGCCCTGCAGCAGGCTCTACCCAAAGGTACAAACTTTGGCGATAGCCTCAAAGCACGTCAGATTACCCTTGTGCTTAACGACTCCATTACCAAGCAGGTGACGTTGACTCCTGAATTTACATTAGGCTTCGCCAATGCCATGCCTTATCAAGACAAAATCACGACCAAAACATATAGTTTCCTTGAGTCGTTCCCTGCTGGCATTCAGTATGGTATGCAGACATTGGCAAGCTATGTAAATCAGATGAAATATGTCTTCACGAAAAAGGGAGCGCGCCAAGTGGGCGGTTTCATCAGCATCGGCAAGATTTTCCCCGACACATGGAACTGGCAGAGATTCTGGCTGCTCACAGCCTTCCTGTCCATCGTACTGGGTTTCATGAATGTGTTGCCAATTCCTGCACTGGATGGTGGTCATGCACTCTTTGCCACCTTTGAACTGATTACGGGTAAACGTCTCAACGACAATTTCCTATTGGTTGTTCAATACTTCGGCATGTATTTGCTGTTCGCCATCATGATATTGGCGCAGCTAAATGATATATTAAGAGAGGGTTTTGGCTTGTAAACGAGACAGATGAAGATATTGGCAGTTGGCATGAACTATGCCAAACATATTGACGAGTTACATACTAAAGAAGGACAAGATTCGTTACTACATACAGAGCCTGTCCTCTTTTCTAAGTTCGATTCGAGCATCATTCAGCCTGGTAAGCCGTTCTTTGTGCCGGACTTTGCTGACCGTTTCGACTACGAGACAGAGATAGTGGTGAAGATTGCCCATGTAGGCAAAGACATCAGCGAACGCTTTGCCCATCGTTACTACAACGAGTTGACCATTGGCATCGACTTCACGGCACGAGACCTCCAGACAGAATTACGCAGGGAGGGAATGCCATGGGAGTGTTGCAAAGGCTTTGACGGCAGTGCCGCGCTTGGTCGATTCATCAAAAAGGAAGAACTCGGTTGTGACATACAAGACATCCATTTCCACATGGACTTGAACGGTGAGTGCAGACAGACAGGGCATACGGCCGACATGATACACACGATTGACCACATCATCGCTTATGCCTCTAAGTTCTTCACACTCAAAACGGGCGACCTCATCTTCACGGGCACTCCTGCAGGTGTTGGTTCTGTGAAAGAGGGGGACAAGATTGAAGCTTACATCGGCGACCAAAAACTGCTTGACCTGAAGATTAAATGACGAGAAAGTTCTACACCCTATTCATTGTGATAGCGTTAGCACTCATGGCTAACGCACAATCGCGCTACGCTGAACACTCCAAACTCTCCACAGGTAAGTGGGTGAAGATTCGTGTAGCAGATGAAGGTGTGTATCAACTAACCAGTGCCACTCTTAAAGGCATGGGATTCAGCCAACCAGACAAGGTACGCCTCTACGGGTACAACCTCCCCATCCTGCCTGAGGCTCAGATAGAAAACATCGATGACGACCTGACAGAAATTCCCCTCTACAGGAAATCCAACGGTACATTGTTGTTTTATTCATGTGGCACAATCCAATGGTCTCGCAAGACTTCCAAGGGCATCTACACCCACAAGAACAATCCCTATTCAAACTACATCTACTACTTCCTCACCGAGGGGAATGACAGCCCTGCATCTTTCGCCAAGGAGAATGCACAAGCCACATATAATAAGGTACAGACCACTTATTATGCCCATTCTCTCTATGAGCAAGACAACTATTCCTTTCTCAATACAGGACGCACGTTCTTCGATGCTTACGACTACGCAACAGGAGCGACCAAGACTTATCACATCCCCTTGGAGAACGCATGTCGTGGCGACTTGAACCTTCATGTGCAATTTGGCGCAGCAGGTGGCAGTGCCTCAACGGTGAGTGTATCTGTTGGAGACAATGCTCTTGGTACACTTTCGCTGAGCGCAATCCCCAGCAACAATGCCGCCACGATAAGCAGTCGAAGCTTCACCCTCTATGACCAAGTAACCACATCGCTTAACGTCACGCTCAAGCACACACGCAATGCTGGTGTATCAGGACATCTCGACTATCTGCGTGCCAGCTACGAAGCACAGCTCTCCATGAGCGGAAAGAACCACTTGGTATTCAGTCCTAACGAGAATGATTCTCGCATCTTTGAATTGCAAGAAGTGCCCAACGGCATTAGCATTTGGAACATCACCCAACCAGCAGCTCCATGTGAATTGACAGGCATTCTCAATGGCAACACTTATCGTTTCTCCGTCACCAATGCCAAGTTCACCCATCAGTATGTAGCTGTCAACACGAATGCAACTTTCCCCACTCCACGCACTGTTGGCACCATCACAAACCAAGACCTTCATGCACTCAACGACATTGATCTGCTCATCATCGTCCCAGCCAATGGAAACCTGACTAAACAGGCGGAACGCCTTGCTGCAGCCCACACAGACAAGGACGGTCTCAAGTGCGCAGTAGTGCGGGCTGACCAAATCTACAACGAGTTCTCAGCTGGTACACCCGATGCCACCGCCTATCGCCGACTGATGAAGATGCTGTACGACAAACGTTTCACGTCGTCTCCCCTCATCAGCACCGAGAAAGGCAGCCTTAATCTGTTGCTCTTTGGTCCGTGCATGTGGGACAACCGATTCGTCACCCAAGGACTTAGCTCCACATCCCCTGACAACTACCTTCTTGCCTACGAATCAGATAATTCCTGGTCACACACCGACTCGTATGTGATGGAAGAGTACTATACCTTGTTGGCTGACGGCAAAGGTGTTTCACCCCTCAAGGAAAAGCCCGATTGTGGCGTTGGGCGCATCCCTGTATCCAATGCAACTGAAGCCAAAAACGTAGTGGACAAACTCATCACCCACATCTACAACACCCAAGCAGGAGCGTGGAAGAACACCATCTGTATGATGGGTGACGACGGCGACAGGAACATCCACATGGAAGATGCGAACGATGTGCTCCAGAACACCCAGCGACTCTTCCCCAACTATCGCTACAAGCGCATCTTTTGGGACACTTACGAACGCGAACAGTCAGCCACTGGCAACAGCTATCCCACTGTGTTGGCAGAAATCAACAAAACCATGCAGGAGGGAGCACTCATCATGAACTATACAGGTCATGGTGCCCCCTACACGCTCTCCCACGAGCAAGTGCTCCGCACCTCCAACTTCCAAAACTGGACTTTCCCACATCTGCCCCTATGGCTCACGGCAGCTTGTGATGTAGCCCCCTTCGATATGAACACCGAGAATATCGGTTGCGAAGCCTTGTTCAACAAACAGGGCGGTGCAATGGGCTTTGTCGGAACAGCACGAACCGTTTATTCCTCAAACAACCGCACCCTCAACCGCAATTTCATGTCGCACGTGCTCGCCACTAAACCCAACGGTGAACACTACACCATCGGTGAGGCATTGGCACAGGCCAAAGCAGACATCATCGACGCAGCCACCGACCGCGGCTACTATCTGGCGCATGACTCCATCAACAAAGTCCACTTCGTCCTGTTAGGAGACCCCGCCATCCGCCTCATCACACCCACTTACAGCGTACAGATAGACAAGATAAACGGACAAGACATCCATCCTGACCACCCCACTACAATCTCCGCTGGCGAAATCGTCACGGTGGCAGGGCATATAGTTGATACAGAAGGTAATATCGCCACCGACTTCAACGGTTTGGTATCCCCCACCATCTACGACAACAAAGAACATGTGGTAGGCAAGAACAACGCTGCCGACTTGAATACAGACCCCATCGAATATGACGACCACACCCGCAGCATCTATGCTGGCACTGATTCTGTAAAGTCGGGGACATTCTCCTTCACCTTCCCCGTGCCCATCGACATCAACTATTCCGACGAGAAAGGCCTGATGTACCTCTATGCCATCAACCACGCCAAGACCCTCGAAGCACAGAACAAGTTTGAAGACTTCCTCATTGGAGGCACAGCCGAGAACGAGCAGGCCGACGACATAGCACCCACCATCGCCGCTTACAGCGATGGTTACAACATGGCAAACACCAGCTACACCAACGAACAGCCCACCCTCAAGATAGAGCTGTATGACGAAAGCGGCATTAACACCACAGGCAATGGACTTGGACACGACATCGTAGCCATCATCGACGGCAATGAAGCCACCACCTACACCCTCAACAGCTACTACTCACAGGCAGTGGGTAACTATCGCCGAGGCACTATCACCTACACGCTACCCACCCCACTCTCAGCAGGCAACCACACACTGGTCATCCGTGCTTTTGACACATATAATAATATGGGACAACAGGCATACACCTTCAAGGTGGTGGAAGGCTTGACCGAAGAATACGACATCTTCGACCTCTCAGGTCGCCAAATCGGCAACACCAACGACACCTCTTCCCTCCCCACCGGTGTCTATATCAGACGCAAGCGACTCACCTCCCCCTCTGGCACGGTAGCTACATCCTCAGAAAAGTTCTTGGTCACACAATAAAGCCCCCCTCCCATCGTTTCTCTTTAGAGAAATACAAAACAAAAAGACATGAAGAAAATACTTAACATACTCACATTCTTTATCTGCTTCTGTACGCTGCAAGCACAGGACGTGAAGAATCAACTCAACCCCATCTATCATGGTGTGACCTCTTTGGCTATCGCCCCAGACGCACGCGCTGGCGGTCTTGGTGACGTTGGTGCAGCAACCGACCCCGATGTCAACTCTCAGTTCTGGAATCCAGCCAAGTACCCCTTCTGCATCAGCCGTGCAGGGGTATCACTCAACTATACCCCTTGGCTTCGTCAACTGGTCAACGACATCGACCTCGCCAACATCACAGGCTACTACCGTCTTGGCGACTACGACGCCCTATCCGCTTCGCTCCGCTACTTCTCGCTGGGCGAAGTACAACTGATGAACGATGACGGAATCACTTTCAAGCCTTACGAAATGGCTCTTGACCTTGCCTACTCACGCATGCTCTCCGAGACATTCTCGGCTGCCGTAGCCCTGCGCTACATCTATTCAGACCTTGCCTATAAAGACGACGATGAGACCTCACCCGGCTCTGCCTTTGCAGCCGACATTGCCCTCTACCACAACGGCTACATCAACCTTGGTGGTCACGAGTCACAGCTCGGTTGGGGACTCAACATCAGCAACATAGGCTCCAAGATTTCCTACGATGGGGGCAACACCTCCGAATTCATCCCCACCAACCTGCGCTTCGGCATGTCGCTCCTCGTTCCGTTCGACGAATACAACACCCTCACCATCGCAGCCGATGCCAACAAACTGTTGGTGCCAACACGTCCCACCTTCGACCAGTTTGTAGAGACCTTGCCTCCCGACGAACGCGAGAATGCGTACAACACCAGCGAGTACTATGGCGACTACCGCACATGGCTCGAAGGCGAAGGCTACTACAATGTATCGCCCATCAGCGGCATCTTCAAGTCCTTCCACGATGCTCCCAACGGATTCAAGGAAGAGATGCAGGAAATCCAATGGAGCGCAGGTTTGGAATACGCCTACAACAACCAGTTCTTCCTCCGCGCAGGTTATCACTACCAGCATCCCAACAAGGGCAACCTCAAGTACTACACCGTGGGTGCAGGCTTCAAGATGAACGTCTTCTCGCTCGATGTCGGCTACGTCATCTCCGCCTCACAAAGCAACCCACTCGACCAGACCCTCCGCTTTTCGTTGGCATTCGACATGGACGGCATCAACGACCTGCTGGGCAAGAAGAGAAGAAGATAAACTCCTATGAAGATTCGTATTGGCTTTGGCTATGACGTCCACCAGCTCATAGCCGACCGCCCCCTGTGGCTCGGCGGCATCAAGATAGAGCACACCCAGGGTTTGCTCGGTCACTCCGATGCCGATGTTCTCATTCACGCCATCTGCGACGCTATCCTCGGTGCCGCCAATATGCGTGACATCGGCTACCACTTCCCCCCCAAGAAAGGCAATGAGTTCGAAAACATCGACTCCAAAATACTCCTCCGCAAGACGCTGGAGATTGTTGCCACCAAAGGCTACACCATCGGCAACATCGATGCCACCGTCTGCGCTGAGCATCCCAAACTCAATCCACACATTCCAGCCATGCAGCAGACACTTGCTCAGGTCATGGACATAGACATTGACGACATATCCATCAAAGCCACCACCACCGAGAAGCTCGGCTTTACAGGCCGCGAAGAAGGCATCAGTGCCTACGCTGTGGTGCTGTTGGAAAAGGCATAAACCCAATACAACAACCATACAGAAGCGTCAGGGCGACCCCCCCGAGCCGCGGGGCCGCGCCGCGGGAGGTTGGGAGAGTGAGCACGAC
>CAMWJL010000053.1 GCA_947174565.1 uncultured Prevotellaceae bacterium
ATATTATATTATTGTATAAGCACCTTGCGGACCATGTTGCCGTCCTGCACCACATGGATGCCTGATTCCGTGGCATTTACCTTGCGACCATCAATGGCATAGTGGACAGCGGCAGTGCCCTCCGTCGGGACATTCTCCACAGGGATGATGCCTGTGGCTGGAGTATCCTTGTCATTGGAGAGGAACACCTCCTTGATATAGATAGCCGACTCTCCGTTCGTGCTGAAACCTGCCAAATAGATGCGGCTGGGGTCGATGGTCTGACCCTCCGCATTCTTCATGTCGTGCAGGTCGATGACAGCCTCCTTCGTTGTGCCTAACTCATAGATATAGGGCGATGCCTTTGTGTTGTCGGCATCATAGAGACAGAACGAAGGCTTTGCCGTCGATGCTCTCAGGAGGCGCACCACCAAATACTTGTAATCCGAAATATCCACACCCGAGGGACATCGCCAGCCACCCAATCCGTTGGCAGCGGTCTTGAGCGAACCCACCCGTTCGCTATAAGTGCCCGAACCTACAATGGAAGGATTGAAATCACCGCCTTTCAAAGGGAAGGTGGTGACAGTGACTTGGAAGTCCACCTGCTTCGTGTTACCCATCGGGTCAGTATAAACCGCTGTAATGTCGGTCGTTCCATCCTGCAATCCTATCAAGCGACCGCCCTGTACCGTGGCGATGTGGCTCTTGCGGACATTGTACTCACAACTGCTTGCCACGTTCTCCTTTGCTCCCGTCTGCATGGTACACATCACCTCCAGCGGTGTCACGCTGCCAGCACTCACATTCAGGGCGACCGAAGCCACGCTCAAGTCAGTCATGGTCTTCTCCGCATCTGTCAGCAACGTGTTGGGGCCTTCAATGCCAAACATCTCTTCAGAGAACGTCTGTTCGGTCGAGAACCAGTCGATATCCACATAACCGCCCAAATGTTCCGTGGCATAGTTGAACAGGTAGAAACGCTGCCCCACAAAGTAGTCAAGAGTATAGTTCATGGTCATGGTCACACCCCACGACTTCCAAGTCACGTTGTCGTAGCTGTAAGAATATCGGCAAGCCTTCGTAGCCAAATTGACCAAGGCCCGCAAGTAAACCACGTCGGAGGTAAGTTCAGGACCAATCTTAGCCTCTTCCTTCTTCAACACATGGTTGTTGAACGTGCAGCGTTCAGCATACAGCACCTTCTTGCCATCCACCATCTTCACCCCAATGAAGGAATAAGGATTCTGGAACACCGCCAAACCTGCCACATCGCCCTCCTGCATGCCAGAAAGGTCAAGCTTCACCGTGCCCCAAGAGTTCTTGTATCGGTCGGAAGGCGTGTCGTTGGGCGAATAGCCAAAGATACGCTGCGAGAGCGAGTTACGCGCCCAATGCAGCTCGTCGGTCACATTCGCCGTGTGCAGACGCAGCCAACCCCGACGCTCCGTGAGCGACCATGCCGATTGCACAGGGTTATGATTCCACTCCCACTGCATGCCCAACTCCGTGTCCGTAAAAGCATCGTTGGTGGGTAGGTACGTCTTCTCGTAGGTCTTCCCCACATTCGGCTTGGGATAAGCCGCACCATCCTTCGACACATCCACACCATTGTTGCCAATGATGGGCCAGCCGTTCTCCCACTTCACAGGCTCCAAATAGGGAATACGCCCGATGGGGCCAGCGTCTCGGAATATCAGCGTCCACCATTCGCCCGTCTGCGTCTCAATCAGTGCCCCTTGGTGGATGCGACCATACCAAAACACGCGGTGGTCGCACTCCTCGTAAGGCCCCATCGGATTCTTGGAGCGGAAGATGGTCTGCGAAGCCTCCGTGTTGTAAGTGGCGTAAATGTAATAATAGTCACCGATATGGTACATGTGGCTGCCCTCACAGCCTCCCTGCACACTGATGGCCTTGGCACTGGAAATCTTCTTCAACGTCTTCGGGTCGAACTTGTTCACCCAAATGTCGTTGATGCCACAAGCCACATACAAGTAACCATCGCCCTTCTCACCATCGTCGAAAAGCCATCCTGGGTCGTGATAAGCCTCCGACAATCGGGTCACCTTCCACTCGCCCTCAGGATTCTCGGCGGTAAGGAGAATGCTCTGCGAGTCTTCCGACCATGTGGAGCAAGGGAAATAGAGGTAGAACTTGCCATCGTGATAAGTGAGCGACGAAGCCCACATGCCCTGCGAATAGTGGTCTTTGCCGTTCATCAGGTTGTAGGCATCATTGTCAAGAATCTGCTTCAAAGGGTTAGCACAATACTCCCAATTCACGAGGTCCTTCGACTTCAGAATAGTCGCTCCCGGAAAATGGTACATCGTCGTGCTCACCATATAATAGGTGTCATCCACCCTGACTACATCGATGTCGGGGAAGTCGCCATTGATAACGGGATTGACATACGTGCCATCCCCCTTGTCGGCATTCCAGACCTGTTTGTAACTTGTGGTCTGTGCCATCACGCTTCCCGAACACCAACACAGTGCCATGGCGAGCCAAATAGGTAGTTTCTTCTTCATTTCTTGCAGTTATCTTAATTGTTCTAACGTGCGCATCTGTTCGCGCCGCAAATATACAACATTTTCCACATCCCTCATTCCACCAGCGAAACACATTTTTTCAATTATGTAACGCGCTCCCTCTCTCCCCAAATCCTCCGACAAGAAGGTCTGACATGAGCCACAAAGCACCTCCGCAAAAAGTGCGGTTTCACAGCCTCTAAATCGGAGTCCCCGACATCGACCGACCGATGTCCCCGACTCCGATTGGTCGATGTCGGGGACTCCGTTTTGGAGGCTGTGAAAGAGACGAAATGAAAGCAGGGGTTGCATCAATGTTGATGCAACCCCTGCTTGGGTATATGCGCCTATTATTTTTATTGGATGGTGAGGATGATTCGGCGGTAACTCGCCAGCTGGAAAGGACCGTTGTCGTGAAGTTCACAAATGATGTGGAAGGTTTGACCAGCCGCATCGGAGGGGATGGTCACAGAGACTTTGGCTGTTTCTGCGTTGTTGAAAGCGAGCGTTTTCGTGCCTATCTCGGGTTGTTGCCACCAACGGAAAGTGAGCGTGTCGCCATCGGGGTCGGTGGAGGATGAGGCATCGAGCTGGATGGTCTTGCCTGCTTTGGCTTTGAGGTGGATGGGGTGCAAGCCTTTGTGGCGGTTCACAACCACCTTCGGGTTCTGATTGCCCTTACCCTCGTCTGCCCACTGCATGCGAGCCATGAAGTCGTGTAGCTCGTCGGGATAGAAACGAATCTTATAGCCATTGGAGAGGGTGCGTGTGGGTTCCTGCCAGCTTGTCCAGGCGTTAGTGAGCGAATCAGGGCAAATGCCACGTTCGTGATAGCCTGCCCATCCTGCCTGACGAGGGTCTTCGGGGTCGTTCAGCCCATGAGGCATCACATACAGAAAGCTGGGTGTATCGCCTTCCACACCCCACTTGTAGTCAGGGTATTCCTTGCCCAAAGCACCTTTTCCTTGGATGTGTTCAACATGCTGTTGCCAGTACCGCTTTCCCAGTTCGCATTGCTCCTGCCAAGTGCCTTCGTCCCAAATGAATTGCAGGTCATCCTCGAACTCGCTGCGAAGCCACTGGTGGGAGCTGTAGGCGCGATTCATGCGCATGCTGTACTGCATATCTTGGTCGGTGATGGTGTAGATGCGGAATTTGCGCACAAAGCGTTTCAGTTCCTCGGCTGTGCGTGTCTGCTTCACACGCCAGATAGCTTGTGCCAATGTGTTGGCTCCACCCCATGCTGCCACATGGATGGGACGCGGGTCGTCTTCGTCGGCAAGACGAATGAGTAGGTCACTGCCCTGCGAGTCATTGCCGTTGCCAATGGCTTGGAGGCCTCCTCGCTGACTGCCCATCACACAGCGGCTTTTCACATAGTCGGCACTGGGCCAATACCCGATGCGCTGACGGGTGTTCTCCTGTTCTAACGGGAGAAAACGTGTTTGACCAGCGCGTTTCATCAGGTTGGGCACATCCTTGCGGTAGGCTTCGACCACACGAAACAAATACTCTGCCCATTCTGTGGGGTAGGGGTCGCAATTCCACCCCACTGACGTGATGAGTGCCTCTATCTCGAAGAGGTCAGCATAAGCCATCAATCGCACCATCGACTCCATGTCATCAGGTTCCACCTCGGCTGGTGCAATGTCGGTACACACCACAAAGCGTGGCTTCAAATCTGTGGCTTTCGCCATGCTGACGCAGGGCATTATCAGCATCAGCAACAGGATGATAACTGCTTTTTTCATCTTCGGAATAGGCTTTTACTGGGTGAGCACTTACTTGGCTCGGTCGTTCTGTGCCAAAATCTGCTCGGCATGCTCCTTGGTCTTCACCTGTTTGCCAGCAAAGATGTTCTCAATGATGCCCTCTTCGTTGATAATGAAAGTGGTGCGAATCGTGCCCATCGTCTTCTTCCCATACATATTCTTCTCGCCCCATGCGCCCATCGCCTCCAACAGCGTGTGGTCAACATCGGCAATCAGCGGGAAAGGCAACTCGTGCTTCTCCTTGAACTTTTGGTGCGACGCTGCCGAATCCTTGCTCACACCAACAACTTCATAGCCAGCCCCTTGCAATTCCTCATAGCGGTCTCTCAAACTACACGCCTCAGCCGTGCATCCGCTCGTGTTGTCCTTCGGATAGAAATACAGCACCAACTTCCTGCCCTCGTAGTCACTCAGACGGATGTCCCGTCCCTTTTCGTCCTTGCCCAATACCTCGGGCGCCTTGTCTCCAATGTTCATGTCACTATCATTTTTTTTCAGTTCAATCGCAAAGATATACAAAGTTCCTCTCACAAACAAAAAAGTGCCGCAGATTCTTCGTCTGTGGCACTTCTTATATAAATATATGTGTATGTTACTTAGTCTGCCAGCTTTGCCTTGATGAACTCGCGGTTGAGGCGAGCGATGTTGGCGATGGTCTCGCACTTGGGGCATACGGCTTCGCAGGCACGGGTGTTGGTGCAGTTGCCGAAGCCGAGTTCGTCCATCTTGGCTACCATGGCCTTGGCACGACGGGCTGCCTCTACACGACCCTGTGGGAGGAGAGCCAGCTGGCTGACCTTTGAGGAGACGAAGAGCATGGCGGAGCCGTTCTTACAAGCGGCAACACATGCACCACAACCGATGCAAGAGGCACAATCCATAGCCTCGTCAGCGTCTTCCTTAGAGATGAGGATGGCGTTAGCGTCTTGTGGAGCACCTGTGCGGACGGTGGTGTAACCACCAGCCTGAATGATTTTGTCGAATGCGGTGCGGTCAACCATGCAGTCCTTGATGACAGGGAAACCAGCTGAACGCCAAGGCTCGATGGTGATGACATCTCCATCGTTGAACTTGCGCATATAGAGCTGGCAAGTGGTGGCTCCACGCTCAGTTTTGCCGTGTGGCGTACCGTTGATGTAGAGCGAGCACATGCCACAGATGCCTTCGCGGCAGTCGTGGTCGAACACGAAAGGCTCTTTGCCTTCCTCAATCAACTGCTCGTTGAGGATGTCGAGCATTTCGAGGAACGAAGTATCACCAGGGATGTCCTTCATTACCTTCTCTTCAAAATGAGCATTCGTGTCCTTAGGACCGTCCTGCTTCCAGTATTTTACTGTGAATTGTTTCAATACTTTCTCTGCCATGGTGATTAGTTCTTGTAGTTACGTGTTTGTACCTTGATTGCTTCGTATTCGAGTGGCTCTTTGATTAGCTCAGGTGCGGTAGCGTCGTTGCCCTGATACTTCCAGCAGCCAACGTAGAAGAAGTTCTTGTCGTCGCGCTTGGCCTCGCCCTCTTCGGTCTGGTGCTCCTCGCGGAAGTGACCACCGCAGGACTCCTCACGGGAGAGCGCGTCGTAGGCGATGAGCTTGCCCATCGTGATGAAGTCGTCGAGGTGAATGGCTTTGTCAAGCTCTACGTTCAGACCCTCACGGCTGCCCGGGATGAAGAGGTTCGTGTCAAATTCCTTGCGGAGTTCGTCGATGAGCTTGATGCCCTTCTCAAGACCTTCCTTCGTGCGACCCATGCCGATGTACTCCCAACAGATGTGGCCCAGCTCCTTATGGATGGAGTCAACCGAACGCTTGCCCTTGATATTCATGAGCTTTTGGATACGTGCTTCTGTTGCCTTCTCCACTTCGGCAAATTCAGGCGCATCGGTAGAGATGCGAGGCCAGATGGACTGGTCGGCAAGGTAGTTCTGAATGGTGTATGGCAGCACGAAGTAACCATCTGCCAAACCCTGCATGAGAGCGGATGCACCAAGGCGGTTAGCACCGTGGTCAGAGAAGTTGCACTCACCGATAGCGAAGAGACCAGGAACAGAGGTTTGGAGTTCGTAGTCAACCCAAATACCACCCATCGTGTAGTGGATGGCAGGGAAAATCATCATCGGGTTATAGTAATCCATGCCGTTGGCAGTGGCACGCTTCTCGCCTGGGTTCACGTCAGTAATCTCCTCATACATGTCGAAGAGGTTGCCGTAACGCTGACGAATCACGTCGATGCCGAGACGCTGGATGGACTCAGAGAAGTCGAGGAACACCGCCAAGCCCGTGTTGTTCACGCCGAAACCCTTGTCACAACGCTCCTTGGCAGCGCGTGAAGCCACGTCGCGGGGAACGAGGTTGCCGAATGCAGGATAACGACGCTCCAAGTAGTAGTCGCGGTCCTCCTCCGGAATCTCCCAGCCCTCCTTGGTACCAGCTTGCAATGCCTTAGCATCTTCGAGTTTTTTAGGCACCCAGATGCGACCATCGTTACGCAGCGACTCTGACATCAGTGTCAGCTTCGACTGCTTGTCGCCGTGGACAGGGATACAAGTGGGGTGAATCTGCACATAGCAGGGATTTGCGAAGTAAGCACCCTTGCGGTAGCAAGACATGGCAGCGGTCACGTTGCAACCCATGGCGTTGGTAGAGAGGAAGTAAGTGTTGCCGTAACCACCCGTAGCAATCACGACAGCGTTGGCAGAGAAACGCTCCAGCTTACCAGTCACAAGGTTCTTGGCAATGATACCACGAGCCTTGCCGTCGATGATGACCACATCGAGCATCTCATAACGGGTATAAAGTTTCACTTTACCAGCGTTCACCTGTGCGGAAAGGGCTGAGTAGGCACCAAGCAACAGCTGCTGACCTGTCTGACCCTTGGCATAGAAGGTACGGCTCACCTGCGCACCACCGAAAGAGCGATTTGCCAATGTGCCACCATACTCGCGAGCGAAAGGAACGCCCTGAGCCACACACTGGTCGATGATAGAGTTGCTGACCTCTGCAAGACGATATACATTGGCCTCACGAGCACGGTAGTCGCCACCCTTCACCGTGTCGTAGAACAGGCGATAGATAGAGTCGCCATCGTTCTGATAGTTCTTGGCTGCATTGATACCACCCTGTGCTGCAATAGAGTGCGCGCGACGGGGAGAGTCCTGAATGCAGAAATTGAGTACGTTGAAGCCCATCTCGCCGAGAGATGCGGCTGCCGAAGCACCAGCCAAACCCGTACCAACGACGATGACATCGAGCTTCAGCTTGTTCTTTGGATTCACCAGACGCTGGTGTGCTTTGTAGTTCGACCACTTCTCAGCTACTGGTCCCTCTGGTATCTTAGAATCGATATTGATAGCCATAATGTTTTTCAATTTTTAATGTTTTACATCCAAAAAGGAACGACTTTGCCGTCCATGCCGCCAAGACAGTCGGGGCAGAGGGCGAAAGCGATAGCCACGATGGCGAAGAGTGCCATCACACAAGTTGACCAGATGTAACCGATACACTTCCAGCGGCAGAACCAAGTGTGACCGCTCCAGCCGAGTGTCTGGAGAGCTGACCAAAAGCCGTGCGTGAGGTGGAACCAAATGGCTACAATCCAAATGAGGTAGAGCACCAGGAAGATGGGGTTGGAGAAGGTGTACTTGATCCAGCCAAAGCCATCTGTAGGAGCGCAAACGCCTTCGCAGCCAGCGATTTCTGCCCACATCATGTTGGCCCAGAAGTCGTGGAGGTGAAGGATGAGACCGAGACACACAATGATGCCCAGCACCAGCATGTTCTGGCTTGCCCATTCCACGGTCTTAGGCTTGTCGGTAATGTCATACTTGTTGTTACCGCGAGCCTTACGGTTCTGGAATGTGAGGATGAAAGCGTAGATGATGTGAATGACCATGAGGGCAGCCAAACCGCAGGTAGCCACAATGGCATACCAGTTGGAGCCGAGCAATTCACAGATCTGGTTGTACGCCTCTGCACTGAAGAGTGCCACTACGTTCATGCAACCATGAAACGTCAGGAAAAGGATAAGTGCCAGGCCTGTGACAGACATGATGACTTTCCTTCCGATTGAAGAGTTACATAACCACATAAAATGTTAAAGAATTAAAGTTATTAAATATGTTTATTACGTTTTCCGCGAAAGAATAACTGCAAAAATACCTTGATTTCCTGAAACTCCCAAGCCTTTTCGGGAAAATGTTGCCGTGGATGCTTCATTTTGTGCAGATGTCGGCTTCTTCGACCGCTAATTGCTTTATCTATATTATAGATAATGTATGGTCAATCCCCACGTCCTTCGCACCCGCTTTCAAAGCCGTTTTTTCTGTCTTTCGTCAAGGACTGTGTGCGCACACAGAATGGTGGCATTCCGCGGTGTGTGCGCACACAAAACTTGACACCAATCAACAAAACAGGTTGTTTGCATAAAATCCGACTGCTTTTTTTGTCCGCACTGTGGAAAGCCCATACCTTTGCATCGTCAAAAGGAAACAAGGCGGTCGCAAGAGAGCGGCAGAGCAAGTTCCTGAGACAACAGAACAGAGCATAGGTAATTAGAACATAGGTTAGTTTTTCTATCATATAGGTTTTGGTAAAGGTATTAGATTTAGGTTAGTAAAAGATTGTTATTTAGGAGTTAGGCTCTCGTGAGAGACCCTCCTCCATTTTTTTGAAACGTAATTAGAAAACAACATATAGCTTCCGTCTCAGCCATGCAGGCTTCATCAGATTGGGCAAACAGGGTGGGTCGGATAGAGAAAAGTTTGAGGTTTAGTTTAACAATGGTTTAGTTAAGTATCAATCAGTAATTATTAGTTAAAAAAAGAAAGGAGATTGTTTTATGGAAACTATGACTATTATTGCAGTGGCTATCGTATCTGTAGCAGCTATCGTTAGCAATGTATCAATCTTCAAGTGAATAAAGGTTGATTCTCTGCAAAAAAGCATCCGTAAGAACTCAGTGCAATGGGGCACTTGAGTTTCTGAAAGGAGGAGGGGCGTTCTGCGACGCGCTCCATTACAGAAAAGCAAAAGAGAATAGGTTAAATAACAAAGGGCGGTGATTCCAGTTTGGAGTCACCGCTTTTCTTTGTATGGCAGTGTTCCACTGGCGTTCTTTCGGCAAAGCGTGCGGCGGTGTTTCCTGTTGTCGCGTCCATCCCGATGTGCGCACCTTGGGCATTTCATTTCGGACACCCTGCACGAAATATTACGCTCACCCTGCGCCTGTTATTTCGCGCAGGGTGAGCATGAAGGTGCGCTCAGGGTGTCCGTGTTTGACTATCAGCGCATTCCATGTTTCGGTGTCCCGTCGGTGCGCTTGACGGCGAAAACAAGCTCCTTTTCTTTCCAATTCTCCACATTATTATACAAAAAACATTAAAAAGTGCGCTTTTTAGGTACGGTGGGGCTAAAAATCAGCGGAAGAAACATTACCTTTGCATGCTTTTGTGCGTGTCCGCATGCGTATATGGCTGTATATGTTTGTGGGCGAGGCAGAAACGAAACGATAATTATTACTAAATCTAAAAAAATAACAAAACAATGAAAAAAATGATGATGATGGCAGCTGCTGTTGCAATGACTGCCACAACAATGATTTCTTGCGACGGTGGCAATGGTGCCAACCTGAAGGATGGTGTTGACTCGCTGGCTTACAACTTGGGTGTTGCCCAGTCGGAAGGTCTGAAACAGGCCATGGTCATGCAGTTCAACGTAGATACTGCCTATACGGACGAGTTCATCAAGGGCATGAAGGAAGGTGCTGTGAACGAGGCTGACCCCAAGAAGGACGCTTACATGGAAGGTCTGAGAGTGGGCAAGCAGATTCAGCAGATGGCAGAAGGTCTGAGCCAGGAAGTGTTTGCTGGCGACAGTACGCAGTCGGTGAACGTGAAAAACCTGTTAGCAGGTCTGATTGACGGCTTGAAGGGCAAGGCTAACATAACGGCAGAGGATGCTTACCAAAAGTTCCAAGAGCAGCTGGAGCCAATCCGTACAGCTAACACCGAGAAGCAGTTTGCCGACAACAAGGCTGCTGGCGAGAAGTATCTGGCTGAGAACAAGAAGAAAGAGGGCGTGAAGACCACTGCCAGCGGCTTGCAGTACAAGGTGCTGGTGGAAGGCACTGGCGCGCTGCCAACCGACACGACCAAGTTGCAGGTGAACTATGAGGGTAAGCTCATCGACGGCACTGTGTTCGACAGCAGCTACGAGCGCAACATCCCATTCACCGTGGATATGGCCCAGCCACGCGTCATCCAGGGTTGGGTTGAGGCACTGAAACTGATGCCCGCTGGTTCAAAGTGGGAAGTGACCATTCCACAAGAGCTGGGTTACGGCGCATCAAACCAGGGCATGATTAAGCCTTTCTCCACATTGGTGTTCACCATTGAGGTGTTGAAGTAATCGACACACAATCATTCTGATTATGAAGAAGACACTCGTATTGACAATAGCAGCGTTTGCCATGGCAAGCGCTGCTATTGCGCAGACGGAGGCAAAGGACTCCATCTGGGCCGCCAAAGAGGCTGCCAAGGCCAAGAAGGCACAGGACGCGGCTGACCTGAAAGCGTTTAAGGAGAAGCAAAAGACCGACCTTGCCGCTTTCATCGAGGCACAAAAGACGGGCAAATCTGCCGTGAAGGTGGAGAAGCCTGCAATGGCTAACAGCGGCGACTCGCTCGGTTATGTGTTCGGCATCTCCCAGTCGAACGGGCTGGAGCAGTATGCCGCACAGCAGTTCAACGTAGATAAGGCATACTTCGGTCCGTTTGTTGAAGGCATCATGACCCGTGTAGCTGTCAATCCCGACGACAAGGAGAAGGCTGCCTACAACGCTGGCTATCAAGTGGGTGGACAGATTGCCTCTATGGCACAGTCATTCTCCAACGAGTATTACGCCGCCGAGCCAGACAAGAGCATCAGCGCATCGATTGTAGCCAGCGGCATTGTGGCAGGCCTGATGGGCGAAAGCGAAATCAGTGCCGACAGTGCTGTACGCTGTGTACAAACAGAGATGTCTGTGCGCCATGCTGCCAACCAAGAAGCCCTCTACGGCCCCAACCGCACAGCAGGCGAGAAGTTCCTCGAAGAGAACAAAGTGAAGGAGGGCGTACAGACCACTGCCAGCGGCTTGCAGTACAAGGTGATTACGATGGGTACAGGCGAAAAGCCCACAGCCACCTCGAAGGTGACCGTTGACTATGAGGGCACGCTCATCGATGGTACCGTGTTCGACAGCAGCTACAAGCGCGGACAACCCACCACCTTCCAAGTGAATCAGGTGATTAAGGGTTGGACAGAAGCCCTTCAGCTCATGCCCGTCGGCTCAGAATGGGAGCTTTACATCCCTTATCAGCTGGGTTATGGCGAACGCGAAGCAGGTCAGGCCATCAAGCCTTACTCAGCCCTCATTTTCAAGGTGAAACTTCATGGAATTGAATAGTAACGATGAAACAATATAATATAATAAATAATGTGGTGGGATGGGTTGTGTTTGCCATTGCAGCCTTCACCTATTGCTCCACCATCGAACCCACGGCAAGCTTTTGGGACTGCCCTGAGTTCATCACCACAGCTGCGAGGCTGGAGGTGGGTCACCCTCCCGGCGCACCCTTCTTCATGCTCTTTGGCAACTTCTTCTCGCAGTTTGCCAGCGACGCTTCGGAGATAGCCAAGATGATTAACATGATGAACGCCCTCCTAAGCGCGGGCTGCATCTTGTTCCTCTTCTGGAGCGTAACGCATTTGGCAAAAAAACTCTTGGTAAAGGACGGAGCTGAACCAACTGTAAGCCAGCTGATTGCCGTAATGGGCAGTGGTATTGCTGGTGCGCTCATCTACACATGGAGCGACACCTTTTGGTTCTCCGCTGTCGAAGGCGAGGTATATGCCTTCTCCAGCTTCTTCACCGCCTTGGTGTTTTGGCTCATCCTCAAGTGGGAGGACAATGCCGACCAGCCTCACTCTGACCGCTGGCTCGTGTTCATCGCCTATTTGGTGGGTCTCTCCATCGGTGTTCACCTCCTGAACCTCCTCTGTATCCCCGCCATCGTACTTGTCTATTACTACAAGATGAGCAAGAACCCCACAGGCAAAGGCTCGCTCATCGTGTTGGGCATCTCTGTGGTCATCGTGGCGGCAGTGCTCTACGGCATCGTGCCAGGCATCGTGAAGATTGGTGGCTGGTTTGAGTTGCTGTTTGTCAACGCGTTAGGCATGTCATACAACACAGGTCTCTACATTTATCTCATCCTGCTCGCCATCGCCTTGGTATGGGCATTGTGGGAGACAACTCGGGCGAAGAACGAGAACCGCATGTACATCTCGTTCATTGTCTGCACGGCACTGCTCGGCATCCCCTTCTACGATCATGGTGCGGCTTCGGTCATCATCGGCATCGTGGTGCTGGGTCTCATTGCAGGTCTGCTCTTCTACACACGGAAAGCAACGCCACGCATCCTCAACACCGCCATCCTCTGCATGACACTGATGACCATTGGTTACAGCTCTTATGCCCTCATTGTCATCCGTTCCACTGCCAATCCGCCAATGGATCAGGACTCACCCGAGGATGTCTTCGCATTGGGCGAATACTTGGGTCGTGAGCAGTATGGTGAGCGTCCCCTCTTCTATGGACAGACCTACAAGTCACAGCCTGAAATCAAGGACAACGGTGATGGCTACTTGACTTATGCCACAGAGAAAGGCGCGCCCGTCTATCAGCGCAAAGCCAAAGAACATGAGGACGAGAAGGACGAATATGTGAAGATTCGCGAGAAATTCTCCCTCAAGTATCCTTCCAACCAGTGCATGCTTTTCCCTCGCATCTACAGCGACGATGCCCTGCACGTGAAGGCCTACGAGTCTTGGCTGGGCGGTGTGACCTATCACTCTGTACCTTACAACATACCAGGTCGCGAAACTCGCACCGTGGAGATTCCAGGACAGATAGACAACATCCGCTTCTTCCTCTCCTACCAAATGAACTGGATGTATTGGCGTTACTTCATGTGGAACTTCGCAGGTCGCCAAAACGACATTCAGGGCAATGGCGAGCTGGAGCACGGCAACTGGCTTTCGGGTCTCAGCTGGTTGGACAATGCGCGTCTGGGCGACCAGAGCCTGCTGCCATCTGACTTGAAGGAGAACAAGGGTCACAACGTCTTCTACTGCCTGCCTCTCCTGCTCGGTTTGCTCGGCTTCTTCTGGCAAGCCTTCCGCGACAAGAAAAGCATTCAGCAGTTTTGGGTAGTGTTCTTCCTCTTCTTCATGACAGGAATAGCCATCGTCATCTACCTGAACCAGACTCCCTTACAGCCTCGTGAGCGTGACTACGCCTATGCAGGTTCGTTCTACGCCTTCTCCATTTGGTGTGGTTTGGGCATTGCTGCCATCTACGAACTGCTGAGCGGTTGGCTCTCGAAGGAGATGGAAGCACGCAAGGCAGCCCTCATAGCCGCTTTGGTTGGCATGGTGCCAGCCGTGGCAGTGCCAGCGCAGATGGTGAGTCAGACGTGGGATGACCACGACCGCTCCGCTCGCTATGTGTGCCGCGACTTCGGCCTGAACTACCTCGAAACCATTCCGCACGACGGCGTTATCTTCACCAATGGTGACAACGACACCTTCCCCTTGTGGTATAATGAGGACACGGAGGGCAATCGCACCGACGTGCGTGTATGCAACCTCTCTTATCTACAAACCGACTGGTACATTGACCAAATGAAGCGTCCCGCTTACTTGGGCGAAGGTCAGTCAAGCCCACTCCCCATCTCGTGGAAACGCTACCAATACACCAGCGGCAAGCATGAGATGATTGACGTGAACCCAGAGGTGGCGGAAGGTGTCACCATCAAAGACATCGTTCAGGAAGTGGTGGCAAAGGATTCCGCCTTGGCTAAACGTCTGTGGGGCGACAATCCTTTTGAACTGAAGACCGCTATCAGGAAGTTTGTGTTGCAGGACTATGCAGGACTCTCCGAAGAGGACAAGGCACTGGTGATGGGCATTCCTTCCTGTCTGCCAAGCGACACGCTTTATGTCACGGTCGATAAGGATGCGGTGCGCCGTTCGGGCATGAAACTCATTGGTGATTCCATTCCCGACCAAATGGTCATCAGCCTGTCTGGTCAGGGACGTGTTTCAAAGAGTTTCACCATGATGCTGGAAATGATAGCACAGAGCAACTTCTCACGTCCGCTCTACATGTCCACCACCGTAGGTGCCAGCAACTATGGCAACCTCTACCGTCACTTCATGCAGGAAGGCATCGCATGGCGCATCACGCCGTTCACTTTCGCAGGAAACCTGCCTTTGAACACGGCGTGCGACACAGAGAAGATGTATGACAACATGATGAACAAGTACCGCTACGGCAACTTGAAACAGCCTGACCTCTACATCGACGAGACCACCATGCGCATGTGCTACACACACCGCCGCTGGTTCGCCAACCTCATCACCAATCTGGTGAAGGAGGGCAAGAAGGACAAGGCACTCAAGGCACTGGAGAAATGCGAGATGGAGATACCTTCCTACAATGTGCCCCACGACGCTGGCAGCGCATCGCTTGAAATCGTGAATGCCTACATCGCTTGCGGACAGCCGTCCAAAGCGTCGTTCATCCTCAAGCAGATGGAGAAACGCTCCAAAGAGTATGTGGAATGGTATCTCTCGCTGAGCAACGCATACTTTGCCAACAGCAGCAGAGATTGCCACCAAGAGTTCTATGTACTTGCCTCGATTCAAGACACTTACAACAACCTTGCCAATGCCGACGAAAAGGGCAAGGCAGAACACTTGAAGCAGGCACAAAGTCTCGACAAGTACCTTCAAGCCACCTACAGCACTTTCACTCAGAGGTGTGATGGTGTAGGGATAAGACTCCAATAAGAAAACTACCCCTTCCCGCTCCTCAATGAGTGGGAAGGGGTCTTTGTTTGGACGACTTATGATTATAGAACAACCCAGCAAATGGTTGCGCTGGCTTTATCCGAGCGCAATTTGGCGAATGAACCCTGCGGAGAAGGCAGTTTATCTCACCTTCGACGATGGTCCCATCCCCGAATCGACCCCTTGGCTCATAGAGACCCTCGACCGCTATGGCGTGAAGGCAACCTTCTTCATGGTGGGCGACAATGTGCGGAAGTACCCAGAACTCTTCGAGCTAATCCGTTCGCACGGGCATCGTCTGGGCAACCATACGTTCAACCATTTGGGCGGCTTCACCGTGTCGAGCGGTCACTTCTTGCGCAACGCCAACAAGGCAGACACGCTCATCCATTCCAATCTCTTCCGCCCTCCACGCGGCTGGATGAAGAACCAGCAGTACATCCGCATCCGTCGGCACTACACCATCATCATGTGGGACCTCGTCACACGCGACTACTCGCGACACCTCACGGCAGAAGATGTGGTCAACAACGTGAAACGATACACCCGCAATGGTTCCATCATCACGTTCCACGACTCGCTGCGCAGCATCGACAAACTGAAAACGGCACTGCCCCGTTGCATCGAGTGGCTGCAGCAGGAGGGCTATGCTTTCAAGGTCTTCGACGAGCATCTGCATCATTCACGCCACCTGAAATGAAAGGCGGTAAGTGGACAAATTGAGGTCGCAAGACAAACACCTTAGAAATACCCTCTAAATCGATGTCCCCGACATCGACCAATCGGAGTCCCCGACATCGGTCAACCGATGTCGGGGACTCCGATTTTTAGGCTGTGAAACCACACCTCACACAGAGGTGCGTAGCGACACATGTCAGACCTTATTATCTGAGGACAAAAGACACACTTTTGACTCGAACGAGGATAAGGGTGTTCCTTGGGAATGATTTCGGTACAGGCTTATTCGTCGTCGGCAAGAATGATTTTCGCCTTTCCGCCCTTTTGAATCTTCTCTTCCGACTTTTCGGTGATGCAGATGGGCACTTCCTTCTTGATGCTCTGGTCGAGCGAAATGAGCGTCTCGGTGGAATCGACACCTGCGATGCCCTGAATCTTGCGGTTCAGCAAGTCCATCAACTGCTCGTTGTCGCGGGCATAGAGTTTCACCATCATGGTGTAAGGACCAGTGGTGTAGTGGCATTCCACAATCTCGGGAATCTTGTCTAACTCACTGACCACACGACCGTACATAGAGCCTTTTTCCAGACGGATGCCCACATAGGTGCAGGTCTTGTAGCCGAGGCTCTTGGGGTTGATGACATAGCCAGAGCCTATGATGACGTTGGTGTCGATGAGACGCTGCACACGTTGGTGGATGGCTGCACGCGACACACCGCAAACGGCTGCTACGTCTTTGAAGGGGATGCGTGCGTTGGCGGAGATAATCTCCATGATTTGCTTGTCAAGCTTATCAATCTTTTCCATTATTTAAGTATGGTGTTTTAGGTTATGAGCGGTTTTAGGTTGCGAAGAGTGACGACTGTGCTTTATTATCTTACGGTCTTATACTCTTAGAGCCTAAAATCGCAACAAATTGTAAACAAAAGTAGTCCTTCTTTTTCTATTTGTCAAATAATTGCGCCGAAAAATGTAAAAAACTATCAAAAACATGGGTAAGAAGATGGATTAGCTAAAATAAAAACGCTAATTTTACACGCTGTAAGCAACAAACGAACAAAAAATAGAAGAAGAAAATGACGAAGATGAAAACATTGGTTTTTGCCAGCAACAATGCACACAAGCTGGAGGAGATACGCGCTATCTTGAAAGGACGTTATGAGGTAAAAAGCCTGAAGGACATCGGTTGCGAGGCTGATATTCCCGAGACGGGCACGACGTTCCGTGAGAATGCCTTGCAGAAGGCGACGTATGTGAAGGAGCACTTCGGATACGACTGCTTTGCCGACGATTCAGGTTTGCAAGTCGAGGCGTTGAACGGGGAGCCTGGAGTTTATTCAGCGCGCTATGCCGTTAGGAATGGTCATTCCATTGAGGGAGGCAAGGACGCTGCCAACATGGATGTGCTGTTGGAGAAACTCGCTGGGCATGAGAATCGAAAGGCGTGTTTCCGCACCTGCGTGGCACTCATCTATGAGGGGCAGACACACTTCTTCGACGGAACGGTGGAGGGGCGCATCCTCCACGAGAAGCGAGGCGACGGCGGCTTTGGCTACGACCCTCTCTTTGTGCCAGACGGCTATGAGCAGACGTTTGCCGAACTGGGGAACGAGGTGAAAAACGGCATCAGCCATCGTGCGCGTGCTGTGGCGAAACTTGCGGCATTCCTCAACGATGCTTGATGAAAAGTACACATTCTTGGCGTTTCACACGCAAGGTTTCGTCGAAAATCCCTACCTTTGTAC
>CAMWJL010000054.1 GCA_947174565.1 uncultured Prevotellaceae bacterium
GGTAAGGAGAAGGTGCGCGGGATGCTGGCACAGGCACTCTATGGCAACCCTGACAACCTCTTGCTGGACGAGCCGACCAACGACCTCGACCTTGATACGGTGGAGTGGTTGGAGGACTTCTTGGCAAACTTTGACCACACGGTGCTGGTGGTCAGCCACGACCGTCACTTCCTTGATGCCGTGAGCACTCACACGGTGGATATCGACTTCAATAAGGTGAATCTCTTCGCTGGTAACTATTCCTTCTGGTATGAATCTTCGCAGTTGGCTCTTCGTCAGGCGCAGAATCAGAAGGCAAGGGCTGACGAGAAGCGTAAGGAGCTGGAAGAGTTCATTCGCCGATTCTCCGCCAATGCTGCCAAGAGTAAGCAGACGACTTCGAGAAAGAAGATGCTGGAGAAACTCAATGTGGAGGAGATTCTGCCATCTACGCGTAAATATCCTGGCATCATCTTCACGATGGAGAGAGAGGCTGGCAATCAGATTCTTGAAGTGGAAGGACTCACTGCCATTGAGGACGATGGAACGGTGTTGTTCAAAGACCTTTCCTTTACTGCCGAGAAAGGCGAGAAGATTGTGTTCCTTTCACACAATCCGCGCGCTATGACTGCACTCTTCGAGATTATCAACGGAAACCGCGAGCCGCAAGCTGGCACCTATAAGTGGGGTGTGACCATCACCACGGCATATCTGCCTGTAGATAACACGGAGTTCTTCAAGAGTGACAAGAATTTGGTGGAGTGGTTGAGTCAGTATGGCGAGGGCAACGATGTTTTTTTCAAGGGCTATTTGGGCAGGATGCTTTTCAGTGGCGAAGAAGTGTTGAAGAAGGTGAATGTGCTTTCTGGAGGCGAGAAGATGCGTTGCATGATTGCTCGCATGCAGTTGAAGAACGCTAACTGCCTCATCCTTGACACGCCGACCAACCATCTCGACTTGGAGTCTATTCAGGCATTCAATAATAATCTCAAGCAGTTCAAGGGCAACATCCTCTTTGCTTCCCATGACCATGAGTTCATCCAGACGGTTGCTAACCGCATCATCGAACTCGGTCCCAAGGGACATATTGACAAGCTGATGGAGTATGATGATTATATCCACAGCGATGACATTAAGGAACTGCGTGGCAAAATCTATTGATAGAGGCTACACATCCGTATAGGGACACCCTATGCACATGATTTCAGACACCCTGCACGAAATAACACGCGCAGGGTGTCTGTGTTATTTCACGCACCCTGCGCGATTAGTCACTTTTAGGGTGTGCGCAAATAGGCTTTCAAAGTGTATGATTTTTGTACTCAAAAGCGAGTGGTTGAGGAGCGTTTTATACTTGCTGTTTCAGTGGCGAAAATGCCTTCAAACAGGCTTGTATCTTCCTTTTGAGGGGCTTTCTTGCAATTTCTTGGTGGATGATTCTTTGTGTGTCGATTTTTTTTCGTTTCTTTGTACGGAAATATGTTTTAATGTCATTAAATATGGGAAATAAGATTCAAGAACTGACAGAGAAGCTCCTCAAGGATGGAGTGGAGAAGGGCAATGCGGAAGCCGAGAAAATCATTGCTGCCGCCAATGAAAAAGCCGCTCAGATTATAGCCGATGCCAAGGCGCAGGCTGCCGAAATGGAGCTGGCTGCGCAAAAGAACGCTAAGGGCATGGAAGAGAACATGAAGAGCGAAATCAAGATGTATGCGGCTCAGGCGTTGAATGCTTTGAAGAGCGAAGTTGCCAATGCTGTGTGCGACAAGGTGGTGAAGGAAGCTACGGCAGAAGTGACTGGCAATCAAGACTTCATGAACGAATTTATATTGAAACTGGCTGAGAAGTGGGGTGCTGGAGAGGAACTCGTCATTTCTGCTGCTGATGCCGCGAGCCTGAAAGCACTTTTTGCAAAGAAGGCAAAGGCATTGCTGGATAAGGGCTTGAAGATTGAGCAGGTGAACGGTCAGAAGGCGCTGTTCACTATTCAGCCTGCTGATGGCTCTTACAAGGTGAACTTTGGCGAGGCCGAGTTTGAGGCTTATTTCAAGAACTTCCTTCGTCCTCAACTCGTTGAAATGATTTTCTGAGTATGGCGAATTATTATTGTTTAATGGCAGGCTTGCCCGACTTGAAACTGGATGATCCCAAGTTTGAGGTCAGCATTCCCGACTTGCGCGAAGAACTGGACACCGTTTTGTCGCCCCTCGACAAGAAGGTGATGTTCTACTTCTTCCTCAAGAACGACTGTTCAAATCTTGTCAAACTCTTGAAAGACCCTGCGGCGGAGATTGACAACAACGGCAACTTTACCATGGAACAGTATGTTGACCTGATGACTTCGGCTCGTGAGATGAACTTCAATGTTCACCGCTATCCTGCTTTCATGAGCGAGTTTGCCCGTGACTACGCATACAATAAGGATAAGGCGGGGTACTTCCCCGAGGACGAGATGCTGTACCAATTCTATCAGTATGCCATCGAGACTTGTCCGAACAAGATGGTGCGCCAGTGGTATCAGCTCAATCTGGACATCACCAATATCCTCACGGCATTCTTGGCTCGCAAGAACGGCTGGAATGTGGCTGACTTCATTCAGGGCGTGAACGAGGTGACGGAGATAATCCTTACCAACAATACCAAGGACTTCAATCTGACTGCGGAATATGACTATGTGGCAGAGTTGATGAAGATTGTGGAGTGTGAGGACCCTGTGGAGAAGGAGAAGAAGATTGATGCGTTCAAATGGTTGTGGCTTGAAGACCGCACGTTCTTCAACGTCTTCTCGGTGGAAGCCGTGTTTGCGTATCTCTGCAAATTGGAGATGCTGGCGCGTTGGGACAAGCTGGATGTGGAGAAAGGGCAGGAGACTTTCCGCCAAATCATTGAGAACCTTCGTGGCGAAGCCCGAGTGCCCGATGAGTTTGTGGTGAAGTCGCCCTATGCAACCAAGGAAGACAATATGTAATTGGAATACAGAAAATAAATAGACAAAAATATGACAAAAGGTACTGTTAGTGGCGTTATTGCCAACATGGTCACACTGGCTGTCGATGGTCCTGTGAAGCAGGGCGAGATTTGCTACATCGAGACAGGGGGCGACAAGTTGATGAGTGAGGTCATCAAGGTGGTTGGCAGTAGCGTGTATGTCCAGGTGTTTGAATCGACACGTGGATTGAAGGTGGGTGCGCCTGCCGAATTTACGGGGCACATGCTCGAAGTGCAGCTTGGTCCTGGCATGCTGTCGAAGAACTACGACGGTTTGCAGAACGACCTCGACAAGATGGAAGGCGTCTTCTTGAAGCGTGGTCAATATACAGAACCACTTGATAGTGAGCGTGAATGGGATTTCACTCCATTGGTAAAAGTGGGCGACGAAGTGCAAGGCTCTGCTTGGCTGGGCGAAGTGATAGAGAACTCGCAGAAACTGAAAATCATGGCTCCTTTCCAGTTGGAAGGTACTGCCAAGGTAAAGAGCATTGTGCCTGCTGGTAAGTATAAGATTCACGATGTGATGGCTGTGCTCGAAACAGAGGATGGCACAGAAGTGAAGGTCGATATGGTTCAGCACTGGCCCGTGAAGTTCGCCATGACGAATTATAAGGAAAAGCCACGTCCATTCAAGTTGCTCGAAACGGGTGTGCGCACCATTGATACGTTCAATCCCATTGTGGAAGGTGGTACTGGCTTCATTCCTGGTCCATTCGGTACGGGTAAGACGGTCTTGCAGCATGCCATTTCAAAGCAGGCGGAAGCCGACATCGTGATTATCGCTGCTTGTGGCGAACGTGCGAATGAGGTGGTGGAAATCTTCACGGAGTTCCCTGAGCTGGAAGACCCTCACACTGGGCGCAAGCTGATGGAACGTACCATCATTATCGCCAACACGTCAAACATGCCAGTGGCAGCTCGTGAGGCGTCAGTTTATACAGCGATGACGCTGGCGGAGTACTATCGTTCGATGGGTTTGCGTGTGCTCTTGATGGCTGACTCTACTTCTCGTTGGGCACAGGCATTGCGTGAGATGTCGAACCGCATGGAAGAGTTGCCTGGTCCTGATGCATTTCCAATGGACTTGGGCGCATTGATTTCCAACTTCTATGGTCGTGCTGGTTATGTGTATCTGAACAATGGCGAGGTGGGTTCCATCACGTTCATTGGTACGGTATCTCCTGCTGGTGGTAACTTGAAAGAGCCTGTGACGGAAAACACAAAGAAAGTTGCTCGTTGCTTCTATGGCTTGGAACAGGACCGTGCCGACAAGAAGCGTTACCCAGCTGTGAACCCCATTGATTCTTATTCAAAGTATCTGGAATATCCTGAATTTGCGGAGTATATCTCGAAGAAGATTAACGACAAGTGGATTCCAAAGGTGCTGGCACTGAAGACGCGTATGCAGCGTGGTAAGGAGATTGCGGAACAGATTAACATTTTGGGTGATGACGGTGTGCCTGTAGATTACCATGTGGTGTTCTGGAAGTCCGAGATTATCGACTTCGTTATTCTTCAGCAAGATGCCTTCGACGAGGTGGATGCTGTCACATCGCTGGAGCGTCAGGAGTCTATCTTGAACCTTGTGACGGAAATTTGCGAGAAGGAGTTCCAGTTCGACACGTTCCTTGATTGCGTCGGTTACTTCCGCAAGCTCATCAACCTCTGCAAGCAGATGAACTACTCGCAGTATAAGAGCGAACAGTATAATGACTTTGTTTCACAAATTAAGGCAATGCTTGCCGCATAAATGATTATGGCTACTGCTTTTCAGAAAGTATATACGAAGATTGGTCAGATTACAAAGGCCACAGTCTCCCTGAAAGCCAAGGGAGTGGGGTATGATGAGCTTGCCACCATCAATGGCAAGTTGGCTCAGGTGGTGAAAATTGCAGGTGATGATGTGACCCTACAGGTGTTTGAAGGTACAGGTGGCATTCCTACGAATGCGGAGGTGGTTTTCCTCGGGAAAGCTCCATCGCTGAAAGTGGGAGACCAATTGGCTGGTCGCTTCTTCAATGCCTATGGAAACCCTATTGATGGAGGTCCTGAGATTGAGGGTAAGGAAGTGGAAATCGGAGGTCCATCGGTGAATCCTGTTCGTCGTAAGCAACCATCAGAACTCATTGCAACGGGTATCGCAGGTATTGACCTGAACAATACGCTGGTGTCGGGTCAGAAGATTCCGTTCTTTGCCGACCCTGACCAACCTTTCAATGAGGTGATGGCGCTGGTTGCGCTCCGTGCCAAAGTGGATAAGATTATCCTTGGTGGTATGGGTATGACGAACGATGACTATTATTTCTTCAAGAACACCTTTTCGAATGCTGGTGCGCTCGACCGCATTATTGCGTTCATGAACACGACGGAAGACCCTGCAGTGGAACGTCTGTTGGTGCCAGATATGGCGTTGGCGGCTGCCGAGTATTTCGCAGTGGAGAAGCATGAGACGGTGCTGGTACTCCTGACGGACATGACTTCCTACGCTGACTCGCTTTCCATCGTGTCTAACCGTATGGATCAGATACCTTCAAAGGACTCTATGCCAGGCTCGCTCTATTCCGATCTGGCGAAAATTTACGAGAAAGCCGTTCAGTTCCCGGAGAGTGCTGGTGGCGGTTCTATCACTATCATCGCTGTGACTACGTTGTCGGGTGGCGACATCACACATGCTGTGCCTGATAACACGGGTTATATCACTGAGGGTCAGCTCTATCTGCGTCGTGATTCCGATATTGGCAAGGTGATTGTTGACCCATTCCGTTCACTCTCTCGTCTGAAGCAGCTTGTGTCTGGTAAGAAAACACGTAAGGATCACTCACAGGTGATGAACGCTGCCATCCGTCTTTATTCCGATGCTGCCAATGCCAAGACGAAGTTGGAAAATGGCTTCGATTTGACCGACTACGACAACCGATGCTTGAAATTCGCCAAGGAGTATGCTGATAAGCTTCTTGCTATCGACGTGAACCTTGACACGACTGAAATGCTGGATGTTACATGGTCGCTCTTTAAGAAGCACTTTAAACTTGAAGAGGTCAACATTAAGAAAGAATTTACCGATGTATATTGGAAATAAGGTATGGCGATAAAGTTTCAATATAACAAGACATCGCTTCAGCAGATAGAGAAGAACTTGAAGATGCGACAGCGTACCTTGCCTATCATCAAGAACAAGGAAACGGCGTTGCGTCTGGAGATGAAACGGTGCAAGGAAGAAGCGGAAGCCTTGGAGAAGAAGCTGCAGAGCCAGATTGCTGGTTACGAGTCGATGTATGCTCTTTGGGGAGAGTTCGATGCGTCGCTGGTCAGCCTGAAGGATGTCAAGCTGGATGTGAAGAAAGTGGCGGGTGTGCGTGTGCCTGTGCTGACTAATATCGAGCTGGACGTGAAACCATTTGGGCTGTTCTCTGCCCCGAAGTGGTACTTCGACGGCATCAATCTGCTGCAAGGCTTGGCTAAGACTGCCGTGGAACGGGAATTCGTGCTTGCCAAACTTGGTCTTCTCGACCGCGCGCGTCGCAAGACTACGCAGAAAGTGAACCTCTTTGAGAAGGTTCAGATTCCTGGCTATCAGGAGGCCATCCGCAAAATCAAGCGATTCATGGAGGATGAGGAGAATCTCTCCAAGTCTTCACAGAAGATTCTGAAATCTCTGCAAGAGGCAAGAAAGAAAAAGGAAGGGGAGGAGCTGGATGCGTCTTCCGCCAGAAAGGAGGTTGAGGTTGCCGTATGATACAAGACATGAAGAAACTCACGTTCCTCATTACCAATGGGGAATATGATAAGTTCATTGAGGACATCCGTCAGTTGGGGGTCGTTCATGTGGAGGAGTTGCAACAGGGAGCCACGAGTGAGGAGTTACAGGCTGGCATTGACTTGGCTTCACGCTACAAGGCTGTGCTAAAAGCATTGGATTATGCGGCAGAAACTTACACGTCTTCAGTTGCTTACATCCCTCAGCCTGCTGATGCTTCCAAGGGCGTATCGCTTATCGACACCGTGGAGCGTCTGCTTAGCGAAGAGAACAGTGTGAAACACAGCATTGACGCTATTGAGGATGCCATCTCTCAGTTGGAACCATTCGGTGAATTCAGTTGGGACAGCATCCGTCAGTTGGAGCAGTCGGGTTACAAGCCATATTTCTATGCCGTCAACAGCAAGATGTACAAGGCTGAGTGGGCTGAGAAGTATTTCGCCACCCCTGTCAACGAGGTGAACAAGAAGACTTACTTTGTGGCTTTTTCTAACGAAGATAAAGAGCCTGACATTACGGCTGAACGGCTTTTCCTGCCCGAAGGATCGCTCTCTGTTTATCAAGAGAAGCAAAAGATTCTGAATGAGCAACTTGCTAGTATCCACGAGCAATTGCTACAAGTGAACGCTGTTGACCGTTCTTCCATCGAAGCAGGGCAAACTGCCAATGAGAACGACATCCAACTCTCCAAGGTGCATCTTAGCAATGAGTCCATTGCCGACGGGGCTGTGAAGCTTATGATTGGTTGGACGTTGAAGGACAATGCGGACAGAGTCGTAAATTATTTGGAGAAGGAACACATCTTCTATGAACTGGAGAATCCAGCTTTTGAGGATAATGTACCCATTCAAATCAAGAATGACAAGTTCTCGTCGCTCTTTGAGCCAATCTTGAGGATGTATTCGTTGCCAAACTATCACGACATTGACCCATTGCCATTCTTTGCCCCATTCTTCATGTTGTTCTTCGGACTCTGCATGGGCGACATGGGCTATGGCTTGCTTATTCTCGCGGTAGGCATTGCTATCATCTTTGCTAAGCCCGACATTGCGGCATACGGCAAATTGGGGGCTTTGCTCGGAGGTATGACGTGCATCTGTGGTCTTGTTACAGGCACTTTCTTCGGTATTGACCTGTCCACCGTTGATTGGGACTTTATCAAGCCCATGCAGCCATACTTCATCAATGACTCCATGAAAGAGAGCTTCTTTGGATATTCGCCTATGATGGTCATCTCCGTCATCATCGGTCTCATTCAGGTGCTTCTTGGCATGACGCTGGCTGGCTGCAAGGCTGTGAAGAACTATGGCATTATCTATGGTGTAGGTAAGTTCTCGTGGGTGACAGCACTGCTTAGTGGAACAATCCTCTTCGGCTTGCCACTCTTTGGTGTCGAGCTTTCACAGATAGTGCAGTTCCTGCTTTATGCGCTGATAGCTTTGTCGGCTCTTGGTATTTTCTTCCTTAACAGTCCGGATGCTTACAAAAAGTCTTCTGTGCTTGGCAAGACATTGGGAGTGGGAAGCAATTTGGGTGCTGGATTGTGGGCTGCCTATGGCATGTCCACAGGACTGCTGGGAGACCTTCTGTCCTACATCCGACTCTTCGCCCTTGGTCTCACGGGTGGTGTGCTCGGTTCGGTGTTCAACCAGTTGGCTATGGAAATGAGTCCACAAGTACCCGTTGTACACGAAGTGGTGATGGTCATCATTCTCTTGTTCGGTCACGGCATCAACTTTGGACTCTGTATGATTTCCTCTTTCGTGCATCCCATGCGACTCACCTTTGTCGAGTATTTCAAGAATGCTGATTTTGAAGGCAATGGTAAGGAGTATAAGCCCTTTCGGATTCCGTAAGAAACAAAAAGTATTAAAGTCGTAGAATCAATAATCAATTATAGTATTAACCTCGGGTTCTCCGTGTCATATTCCCCTTCTCATGGGCGACAGAGTTAACCCACTAAAAACAAATTAAACATTATGTCTCCAGTACTTTTAGCGTACATCGGTGTAGCCCTCGCAGTAGGACTCTCCGGCATCGGTTCCGCCTATGGCGTAACTATCTGTGGTAATGCTGCAATCGGCGCATTCAAGAAGAATCCATCAGCCAGCGGTTCTTACATTGGTCTCGCTGCCCTTCCATCATCTCAGGGTCTGTATGGCTTTGTGGGCTTCTTCATTCTCAACCCACTCGTGACAGCTGATATCAGCATGTTTGCAGCTTGTGCCGTTCTTGGCGCAGGTCTCGCACTTGGTGCTGTGTCTCTCTTCTCTGCCATCCGTCAGGCCAAGGTTTGTGCCAACGGCATCTCGGCTATCGGTGGTGGTCACAATGCTTTCGGTACTACGATGGTGCTTGCCGTGTTCCCTGAGCTTTACGCCATCCTCGGTCTCCTCGTGCTCATCCTTATAGCAAGTTCTATTCAGGCATAAAGACACGAATATCGTATAACAGAACGAACCCCAGAAGCAGAACAACTTTTGGGGTTCGTTCTGTTTGTTATATAGCCGCAGTTCCTTTCCACAGCCATCTGTCATTCGTTCTACAAAAAATAGAAGTATTTTTTTGTCTTATACTCGCTTAATCGTACCTTTGCAAAGAAATGAAAGATTGCAAAGATGAAGACATTATTGGAACAAAATTTGAATAAGATACCATCGCCCTGTTATGTGATGGAGGAGGCTTTGCTGCGAAGGAACTTGGATCTGATTCGCAGTGTGGCACAGCGTGTCGATGTGGAAATTATTTTGGCATTTAAGGCGTTTGCTTTGTGGAAGAGCTTTCCTGTTTTCCGTGAGTATATCAGCCATACAACAGCATCGTCGCTGTGTGAGGCACGGTTAGCAAAGGAGGAATTTGGTAGCAAGGCACATACGTATTCACCTGCTTACACAGAGGAAGAGTTTGAGGATATTTTGGAGTGCTCGAGCCACGTCACCTTCAACTCGTTGAGCCAATATGAACGGTTCGCACCGAAGGTGCAGGGTAGGGCATCGGTCGGTTTGCGTGTCAATCCAGAGTATAGCGAAATAGAGACGGAACTATACAATCCTTGCGCTCCTGGTTCTCGTTTTGGTATCTTGGCAAAAGACTTGCCAAAGCAGTTGCCTGCCGACATTGAGGGTTTCCATATCCATTGCCACTGCGAGTCGGGCAGCGATGTGTTTGCGCGTACATTAACATATATAGAGGATAAGTTCGCTGGCTGGTTCTCGCAGCTGAAATGGATTAACTTTGGTGGTGGACATCTAATGACTCGCAAGGACTATGATGTGGAACAGCTTATCAAGACCTTGCAGGACTTCCATCTGCGTTACCCCCACTTGAAGGTCATCTTGGAGCCTGGCAGTGCTTTTGCTTGGCAGACAGGACCGCTCATTGCCAAGATTGTCGATATTGTGGAGAACGGTAGCGTGAAGACTGCTGTCATCAATGCCAGTTTCACGTGCCACATGCCCGACTGTTTGGAGATGCCATACAAGCCAGCCATCCGTCATGCGGAGACGTTGGAAAAGGATGACCTCGATACAGCGAGGAATACGCCTCACACCTACCGCATTGGTGGCAATAGTTGTTTGAGTGGCGACTATATGGGCTTATGGCAATTTGACCACGAGCTGCAGATTGGCGAAACTCTTATCTTCGAGGATATGATCCACTACACGACTGTGAAGACCACTATGTTCAACGGCATTGGGCATCCTTCCATCGGTATGCTGCATGAGGACGGAACTTTTGAACTCTTCCGGCGTTTTACCTACGAAGATTATCGTGATCGTATGTGTTGACTTCGTTCTGCTTATCTGTCGAGAAGATGTATCCCTATCAACAGAGATTGATAAAGAATCGGAGGAGAGTTTACAATGAACTCTCCCCCGATTTTCTTTGGGTGTATTGTCTCTTTATTAGAAGCGACCACCGCCACCGAAGCCTCCTCCGCCGAAACCACCACGTCCTCTGAAGTTTTCGCCTCCGAAGTCGGGACGTTCGTTCATGAAGTTGCGCATGTCGCGCAAGTTTTGGCGCGAGGCTTTGTCGCCAAAGAGGTTGAAGCGGTAGATGAAATGAGCCATTACATAGCTGTAGATGCTGTTGGTCTCACGGTCTTGGCGTGAGTAGGCACTGATGGTACGGCTGATGTTGCTGCGCTTGTGCAGGAGGTCGTAGGCTTGGAGTGATATGGTGGCTTGCTTTTTGCTGAGGAAGCGGTAGCTGACTTGAGCGTTCCAAATGAGTTCGTTGGTGTTCATGTTGGCTGAGGAATAACCTCGGCGTGAACTCATGTTGATGTCCGTGGAGAAGCCAAAGCCGCTGTTAAAGTTGCCTGTGGAGGAGAGTCCATAGTGGAAGTTGTAGGTGTTCTGGTTGTTCGCAGCCACCATTTCGCTGGCGGTTTTCGACCAGTTGATGCTTCCGTTTGCGCGAACATCGAAGTTGCCCAAACGCAGGGTGAGGCTCATGTTCTCACCCAAGGAGGTGGTGCGCACGTCGTTTTTGAACGTGGTCTTATTCTGATAGATGTAACCAACATTGTGGCGCAGCGAGGCTGTGGTATTGGTGTTGAGGGTGAGTCTCTCCCATCCCAACGGGGTGTTGAAGCCAATGTTTCCGTTGATGTTCCAGTTTCCGTTGATGTTTTCGGGACGGGTCACTTGTCCACCTGTCTCCTCAATGTACTCGGTGCGGTTCGTGATACTGTTTTGTGTGGTGTTGAACGAGATGCGTCCAAAGAGGGACTGCTTGGTGGTCTCGAAATAGTTATTGTAGTCGAGGTTGATGTTATGGGTAAACGACGGCTTCAAATTGGGATTTCCCTCTCGTATATTGAGCGGATTGCTGTTGTCGGTCAGCGTGAAGAGGTCGGTCATGTCTGGCTGATTGGTGTTGCCCCGATAGGTGATGCGCAAGGTGTGCCGCTTGGTGAAACGGAAACGCGCATTGAGGGTAGGGGTGATGCGCGAAATGTCGCGGCTGGCAATGGTGTCAAGTCCCTGATATTGGTATATCATCTCTTGGTTTTGTTGCTCTATGCGGATGCCAGCACTGATGTTGAGCAGCGAGGTGATGTAGCGCAGTGAGAAGTCAATGTTGTGGGTCTTGTTGATGTTGTCTGTGTAGCGCGATAGAGAGTCACTCAGGAACTCGAAGTAGTTGGGAGGGAGCATGCCGTATTGCCCGTAGTTCTCCCAAAGCTCTTGCCCGATTTCATCCACTTTTGCAAAGTCGTAGGTCTGTCCGTCGCTGTGGCGTTTGGAGTAGTTGTAGCTGTAATTGAGCTGTGCGAACAGGTTGCGCAGGATGGGTTCTGAGTAGGAGACGCCCAAGCTGTAGTTCTTGTTGTCGGAGGGTGTGTTGCGATGACGGAAGGTCAGGTCGGTTTCACCCTCACGTTGATGGTAGATGACGTTGGAATAGTTGAAACTCTTGTTCTCATTGCTGCTCACCGACCCATTGAAGCGGAAGCTGATGTTGCGTCCGTTGCGCCCAGAAACAGCGTCAGGACCGAACCATGTGCCACCGCCTAACTTGCGGTTGAGCATGAGGTTGCCGCTGATGTTGTAGTTATCGCCATCGCTCCAGTTTTTCGACGTGTTTTCGTTAATCTTGATGGCATTGTCGATTTCTCCGAGTTGGTTGAGCGGGTCGGTGATGCCGTTCTGATAAGGGTCGTCATTGAAGGTAGCCGAGGTATTGCGAGACGAACTCTTGGTCGCACCTTTTGAGAATCGGGGGCTGAATACCAGTGTGGTCAGCGAGTCAATCTTCCATTCTGCCTTAAAGTCTCCGTTGATGTTGTTGTTTCGGTTCATGTTTGTGTTGTGGCTATTGCTGAATGAGGAAGTTGTTGACACAAAGTTTTGGGTGCTGTTGTAGGTCTTGTTGTCGCTCTTGTTATAGTTGTAGCGGATGTTGCCGCCAAATTCAAAGTTCTTCGTGTCGAACACCAAGCGTCCTCCCACTTGCTTGTTGGTCGTATTGCCATTGTTGCCCGTATTGTTCTGTGAACCAATCACGTTCGACTGGAAGTTCTCCTTGAAACGGTTCACCATCACGCGGCCCGAATAGCGGTCGTATGAGCCGTAACCAGCATCCACATTGCCAAACCATCCCTTCTGCATGCCCTTCTTGATGGTCAGGTCAATCACCGTCTCCTCCTCGCCATCGTCAATGCCAGTGATGCGGCTGAAATCTGACTGCTTGTCGTAGGTTTTCACCTTATCCACAATCTCCGCAGGCAAGTTCTTCATCGACATGTTTTGGTCGTTGCCGAAAAACTCCTTGCCGCCCACAAGGATTTTCTTCACGGTCTTGCCGTTCACCTTGATGACACCATCCTCAATGGTCACGCCAGGCAACTTCTTGATGAGTTCCTCCAGCACACTGCCCTCGGGCACTTTGAACGCATCGGCATTGAAGATGAGCGTGTCTTCCTTCACCTCCACCTCCTTGATTTGTGCCGTCACCACGGCTTGTTTCAATTCTACCGTGTTGGGCACCAGCATCACTGTGCCAACGGTCTGTGTACCTTTGTTTTCGTCTTTCTTGATGTTGATGGTGCGGAAGAAGTTGTGATAGCCGACGTATGAAATTTTCAAGATGTAAGTGCCATCCTTTACGTTCTTCAAGCTGAACGAACCATCGCTTTCCGTTGTGCTACCTGCAATCATGCGTGTCGTGTCGGGTGTCATCACCAGCACGGTGCTGCGTAAGAGTGCCTCACCGTTTTCGCTGTCCACCACTTTGCCTCGCAACAAGGTTTGGGCGGAGGCGATACAGGCTGTTGTGCAGAACAGCAATAATAAAAGGGTCTTGTGTAGAGTTTTCATGTGTGTTTGTTGATGTTTCTGCTTTATAAGACGTGTTTCTGCGCCTATCGTTTAATGGGGAAAGGCGAAAAATGGAAGATTTTTTGGAAACAATACATCAGCTAAGGATAAGAAATTTTTGGATGACATTCTTATCCCGAACTGGCGTATATGTGTGTTATTGTTTCAAGACACACAGTTTATGGGGCAGGCATGGTTAGGGCTTGGGGATGAGTCTTATAGTCTGTATTTCAGGAGTTCTGCGCCTGTAGGGAAGATAGGCGCGCCATCTTGATAATCCGCATGAGACAAACGGTGTATTCCAATCAGTTTCTTGAGGTCGAACTTGCCAATGGAGACTTCCTCGTCAAAGCGGAAGATGAAGTATTTCCCTTTCGGGTTAGGATAGCGGGATGCTTCCATTCGTTCTTTATCCATCACGGCAGTGTCATGAATACGGAACACATGATAGGTCTCTTCATGTCCGTTTTCATATAAGATGGCAAACTTGGGCTTCATTTCCCTTAGGCGGCTTTGTGTCTGCGCACCTCCCCGTTCCTTGTTCAGACGCACGTTGTAAATCAAGGAGTTTCGGTCGTTCTTGCCCGTAATCCAGTCCCAATGCGCTTGGTCGTGATACATGCCCACCACAAAGAAATCGTTGGTGTAACGCTCCACATGGTATTCAGGCAGCCAGTTCTCGGGTGTCGGGGTGTAAGGATGTGCCTGTTGGTAGGCTTCCACCTTCCGCTCCAACTCTTCTTTCGGGGCGTCGCCCAAGTTGATTTTCGTAATCTCAAAGAAATCATTGAGCAAACGGAATGTGTCGGAGTCTTTCGTGTCGGTTCCCGTTTGCTTCTCCAATGCCAAGGCAAACAGGCTCTCATCCCCATACGGGCGATACAGTTTGCCTTGCAGTTCCTTGAAATGGTCTTTGATGAATTGTTCGCCGGCCAACACGTTTCCTCGGCTTTTCATGGCATAGAAGTCGTAATCACTCTGTAGCCAATCCTGTATCTCCTTACGGAATCTCTCACGGATGTGTGCCTTCCATGCACGTTTTTGCGTGGCATTATTTCGTGCGTAAAGCGACAAGACAAACAGGAAGTTCACGTCATAATGGAACAGCAGCAGCGTGTCGCGGTCGAAGAGGCGATTCGGGAAGTGCATCTTGCGGTATCGGTTGTTCTTGCGATTCGTCTTCTCTATGCCGTCATTCGCATAGTCAAAGGTCTCGTCCATCTTGGCTGACACAAAGAAGTTGGGGATGATGTTATACCCCTCGGTCATGTCGTCTCTAAGCCGAATGCCCGACGAGGGCACATTCCCGTCGTTGAAGATGTCCAGGTTCCATTGAATCACGTTCCTGGCATACGTATATTGTTTATAGACAGACTCCTTGCCCACCTCGTGTCCCATCTTGTAATACTTACTGTCACCGATGTAGTAGGTTGGGGTGTGGTCATTCTCAATCAAGCTCTTCGCCGTGAAGAGGTGGTCAACAATTTTGCCGTCCTCCTGCTTCTTGTCCATGCCGTCGGGCAAAGGATTGTCGCCGATGAGTTCATCGACAATCGCTTCAAAGACAATGTAAAAGTTCTTCACCAACAGATACTCTTTCTTCTCCGTGTTGATGAACACTTGCCGTGCCTCGTCGAAGAAGGCATAACAAAGCCCCCACAGTTCTATCGCCTTGTCCGAGAAATACTTGTATTTGATTTGGCGCAGCCGTGTTTTGCCGTACCCCTTCAGATAGGTGTCGAACTGTTTGCCCTTGATGAGTGGAAACCTGACGTTGATGTCCTTGGGAAATCCGTAGGCGTGGTCTATGTAGTTCAGGATGGAGAAGAAAATGACGAGCAGTTCCTCATCGAAGTTCACTTGCCGCTTTTTGTTGACGGGGTTCAGATAGACGGGGTGTCCGCCTTGTATAATGGCAGCCTCTCGGCAGATGGTGCGCGTCCAGTTTATCTTGTTATAGCCTGAATGCAAGTTCTTCACGATGAAAAAGAAGAAACTTTGGTTATCCTTGTTGAACTGTAACAGTTGGAGCAAGATGTCAAGATAGGTGTTGCTCAGTCGTCGATACCCTTTCCCTATCTGCGCTATCTTCGTGTGAAACACAATGTCCGTGTCGCTCTGCCTGTCGTTCTTGTACACCACGATGGCGCGATAAATCCAAACCGCAAACTTATAGATGAAATCCCGCTCGTCTTTGTTCAAAAGACTCTCTTCCGAGAGGTCGGCAATGTCCTCGGGCTTGTACTTCCCGAACACCAATTCCCGCCCTTCTACATCTTTCAACAGAACCTTGGGAAGAATCAAAACACAATCGTGCAACAACGTGTTGTAGTAATACCCCACGTAGTGAATGGACACCCATCCCTCCACATTCTCCAAGGCATCAATGCCATGCAGAATGGGCTTCACTTTGGCCACGTCGTATCGGTATTCTTCTATCAGAATTTTCATTCTTCAACTTTTGCAAGTGTTAATCCCCAATTCATTTTATTGATGGCTTCTATTAGTGTAAAAACTTTTCTATTATTACCGTATCCATTGTGGGCGACATAGACAACGGTTCCTCCACAAAGTATTTCATGGGAACGCTTGCTATTGTCTGTTCTGGCATCATAATCTTCCTTCGATTCAACAAAGTGGGGTACAATGTTGCCCAAATCTTTCCAATTAGCAAGAACATCTTCAACGGACATTTTCGGATTGAGCTCAATATACCTTTTCATACATTCTGCCGCCAAATTATTTTTAGCATACCGTCCTATACCGTTTATAGAGAATTTGTCGTAGTTTCGGCCGGTTGATGATACTTCATCTTCAATGGTCTCCTCTGTATTTACATCAGAAAGAGGTTCTACTCCAAAGTTCTTGCAAGAACAACTCCACCTTCTCTTCCGCCACCTTCGTCTTGCCATTCTCGTCAATAGTATAGAACTTATTGAACGACAGCGTAGAGCCGTCGGCGTCTCGGAACAATGTGTCGGCATCCTCGATAAAGTCCTTGAACACATCGTTCCAAAGGTAGAACACCACCTTGCCCACAAATGTTTCGGCATCGATGACACCCTCCTTCGCCTTGCAGAAGTAGTACCCCAGTTTCTTATCCTCAGAGTTTGTCGTTTTGCCTATATGCTCGTTTACCTCTTGCAGGAATTCCCACCAATCGTATTGCTTGCCATTGGCTTCAATCGTCCACCCCTTCTTGCCGTCGGAAATCGGCACATACCGCCAATCCCATCTTCTCTTGAAGGCAGAATCAATGGGGAACAGACTTTGGTCGCTCGTGTTCATGGTCGCCCAAATGTAAAGGTTGTTTGGCAGCAGCAGAATCTCTCCCTTTTTTATCTTTTCCGCCACCTCCTCGGCACTCATTCCACAAACGGCAGGGACATTCAAGATGGATACTTCGTCAAAAGCCTTTGCCAACAACTTCTGCAAATCCTTATCGGCTGTGATAGGGTATTCCGAGAAACCATCGTTGCCTCTGTCAAGCAACTGGAACAAATCGCCGAATATCTGCGCACAGTTGCCGCGATTGATTTCCTCAATAATCAGATAAACCTCCTCGGCGGCATTTCCGTCTTCTGCATCGGCATATAGTTTCCAAGCTTTGATATATGCTTGCAGAAATGCCTGTTCCACAAACTCATACACGATGCGGTCTTCCGTCATTGGCTTCCCATCCACATCTTTCAATTCTACCATTTCCCCTCCATAAGTGGAGTAGATAGGGACTTCCTTTGTTGTCGGCTTATATGCTCCCACAAATGTCGAGTAGTCGCTATCAGGATGGAAAGTAATACGAATCACTTGCTTCCCTTCTGTTTGCTCCTTAATACAATGAGACTTGCCTGTTCCTGGGGCACCAAAGTAGATTCGCTGGAGATTTGCCTCTTTCTTTATATTCGGTATAACCTTTTTATGTTTGGAGAAAAGGTTCTTGGCATTTAAGAATCGTTGATACCATGAAATAGTTGTTGAATACTGATTATTCCCTTTGACATTTATCTCATTATAATAATTCAAT
>CAMWJL010000055.1 GCA_947174565.1 uncultured Prevotellaceae bacterium
ATTAAATACTATGTTGTTTTTATTTATTGTCATCATAATTATCGCTATTTGCTGTGGCTTCATGTCTCCCAAAGACAAGAAACAATTAGCGAAGAATGAAGAATGTTTAGCAAAACTTCCTGATATTTTTTACAAGGCCCACGAAATGTCTTCAACAGAAAAGGCACTTAACTTGTGGCCTTCCAATAAAGATTTGTTGGACATATTCCAATATACCAGTGAGAATCGTTGTATATATATGAAAATGAAAGATGGACGTTCTATATCTTGTCCTCTTTCTGAATTAGACGTTGAGTTTGACAAAGTAGCCAGAACCTCTTTATATCGTATAGTTGTAAGAAACGGCAAGACAAAATTTTCCTTTTATGGATTTGAATATGTTTTCACAAAAAAACAATGGGATGTCATTTTTAGCACATTGACTTTAGCTGGTATTACACGCAATGCTTCTATTATGGGAAAGGCATATAAGAATATGGAAAAAGCAGCTACTATACTTAAAATAATTAAGGCTATATCCTAAGTTTAACATATAGAAGAACAGATGAATACATTTTTAGTTATTAGTCGCAATGAGGCAGACAGGCGAAACAAAACGAAGACAAAAGTTGCTTTGTTTCTGTATCTTTGTTTCTTGACAATTTCAACCCAAGCCCAAACGAAATCCCCTTATCTCTCATACGACTGGGCTTTCTTTGAGTTGAAAGGCAGGGTACAGGCAGTTACGATTGTGTACAACAATGACTATGAATATGCCCAAACGCATATTTTCAACAGGGATGGCGAGTTGCAAGATGAAGAAGCAGAAGTATTAGATGACTATAATCCTTTCGGCTATTATCGTGATGATAGAGGCAGAATCATCAGGACGGGTAATGGGCATTCAATGTGGACATGGAACGGGAAGACGGTGGACAGTAAACATTGGGAGCACATGGGGGAAAGTGCTACATATTTTTATATCTATAACCAAGAGGGGAAACGCACTGGTTACGAAGATGAAAAGGGAAAGATACATAAATACTCGTACATAACTCATGACATAAAAGGAAACTGGACTTATAGGATAATCCAAGACCAAGATGGGTCGTACAGCGAGAAAAGGAAGATTGTGTATTATTAAAAAGTGAGTTCGACGAGTTTTTAATCACCGAAAGTTTGGTAATTAAAAACTCGTCGAATTCACATAGACACTTGTCTGTTCCTATCTCTTCCGACTACAATAAATCAACACGCTTCGCATTATCCCTGCAAATGCAGGACAAAACGAACGCCCTTGGTAAATTCGGGGTCGATGTTGAGGTCTCCGTTCATCTTGACTGCCATTTGCTTACAGATGGGCAAGCCAAGACCATCGCCCATGGTAAGGTCTTTCACATCGAGGAAGGGCTTGAAGACATCTTCACGCTTCTCTTCGGGGATGGTGCTGCCCGTATTGGACACGAGGAACTGGAGTTTGTGTGCGCCTCTCTTCTTGAAAGCCAAAACGATGTGACCACCCACTGGGGTATATTCCATCGCATTACGGAGCAGATGGAGCAGAATGTGCGACACATATTCTTTGTTAATCGAGGAGCTCATCTTAGGCGCATCGACCGTTGCCTCCACCCCACTCTTTAACTGGCTGCGAATCTGATTCATGATGCCTTCGCAGAATGATGCCAACTGGACTTCTTCCACTTCGACGGGTTCTTCGACGGTGGTTTCCAACTGGGAAAGGGTCTGAATGTGGTCGGAGAAGTCCATCAGGGCTTTCACCTCAGGACGCTGTGCATCAAGACGCTGCAAAGTAGGAGTCAGCTGTGCCGAAATGTTGCTGATAAACGAAGCCTTCAACGCATTGTTCTCGTTCAACCGAGCAATGTTCTTCTTCTGCTTGCGGGTCAAAGCAATGAAACGCAACAAAACCAATGCGCCCAACACTAACACCACAGCTAACACCACAGCCAATATGCCGAGACCCACAATGATGCCCTGACGGACGGTCAATGTGCTATCCTTCTCTTCGATGATGTCTTCATAATCAGCAATCTGCTTCTTCAACGCTCCCGTTTCCTCTGCAAGAATCTTAGCACTGGCAGAATCTTTCCAAGCGATGTAGTTGTCGTAAGCCTGTGACACCATATTGGCATTGCCCGAACGACGACCACCTGCAATCAAAGTTTTGAAGACATCATCCACTTTCTCATAATCTTTGGCGGCGGTCATCTTCACCGTCATCTCCTTCACCACTTCATTGCCTTTGGCTGTTTGCCCAAAGGTGTAGTAATAGATGGCTTTATGATAGAGATAGTCATTCTTGAGGTTTTCGTCGCCCGATTCGTTGGCATCTTTCTCCATCTGTTCGACACAATCCTTCACACGCTCTCCTTTGCGCATCTTCATATACATTGCCATGCGCTCCTTGTTCACAGCATATCGCAGGGATGCTTTGACGGTATTGATTTGTTTACTGTTCGTAATCGCCTGTTCAGCACTACGCAGGAGGTCAAACGCCTCGTTGTAGAAGTTCTCGTTATAGTAGAGCGGAGTGGCCTTCACGGCGCATTCCACGCCTTGCGAGATTTGCCCCTTGCTCACATAATCCCTGTAAGCCATAATCCACAATGCCCGCGCACTGATGGGCTTTCCATTGGCTGCATCCAGTTCTGCACGCTGATGCAGGTTGCTTTTCTGTTGCGCCCACACACAAGCACACCCCATGAGCATGCTCATGATAAAAATAAATACTTTCTTGTTCATGTTGTGATTTAGATTGAATGAATTGATAGCACAAAAGTAGGGATTTCCGCTATCCCTTCCAAACAAATCGCTCTCTTTTTATCATCCCCTTGTATTTATATGCGAGTATTTTCAAGAAAACACCCTCCAAATTGTCATTTTCAATAAGGTTCTGACCATAAAGGAGCGACAAAAAGGATTTTTTTTGTATCTTTGCACCCATACATTAAGATTTAACATTTCACTTCTATAAGTTCATCAATATGTGCGGAATCGTTGGATACTTGGGCAAACGCAATGCCTACCCCGTCCTCATCAAGGGGCTGAAAAGACTTGAATACAGAGGCTATGACAGCGCAGGTGTGGCACTCTTGACAAAAGACGGCAACCTGCAAGTGTATAAGACTAAAGGGAAAGTGTCTGATTTGGAGACTTATGCTGCCGACAAGGACACAACGGGTACCGTTGGCATCGCCCACACACGTTGGGCAACACACGGCGAACCGAACTCAACGAATGCCCATCCACACATTTCCTATATGGGCAATCTCGCCATCATCCACAACGGCATTATTGAGAACTACGCGGTGCTGAAAAAGCAGTTGCAGGAGCATGGCATTGAGTTCAAGAGCAACACCGACACAGAAGTGCTGGTGCAGTTAATAGAATATGTACGCACGAAACGAGAAACAGACCTGCTCACAGCCGTGCGCATAGCCCTGCGTTCCGTCATTGGTGCCTACGCCATCGCCATTCTCGACAAGAACGACCCTGACCAAATCATCGCCGCTCGCAAGAGCAGTCCGCTGGTAGTGGGCATTGGCGAGGAGGAGTTCTTCCTCGGCTCGGATGCAAGCCCCATCATCGAATACACCGACAAAGTTATCTATTTGGACGACAAAGACATCGCTGTCATCCGTCGTGGCGAAGAGGTGGAAGTAGTGGATTTCAACAATGAGAAGATGGAGCACGAGGTGACCACCGTGGAACTGAACTTGGCACAGATTGAAAAAGGCGGATTCCCTCATTTCATGCTGAAAGAAATCTTTGAACAGCCCGAATGCTTGAAGGACTGCATGCGAGGTCGCGTGAACGTAGAGGCAAACAACGTCACTCTCTCTGCCATCATCGACAACCGCAAGCACCTCATCAATCCCCGTCGCATCATCATTGTGGCGTGTGGCACTTCATGGCACGCGGGTCTCATCGGCAAACAACTGATAGAGGACTTCTGCCAAATTCCCGTGGAGGTGGAATATGCCAGTGAGTTTCGTTACAGCAAGCCTGTCATCAACGAACAGGATGTGGTAATTGCCATCAGCCAGTCAGGCGAAACAGCTGACACGCTGGCTGCCATTGAGTTAGCAAAAAGCAAGGGAGCATTCATTTATGGCATCTGCAATGCCATCGGTTCGAGCATTTCACGCGCCACAAACACAGGTTCTTACATCCATGTAGGTCCTGAGATTGGTGTAGCTTCAACCAAGGCCTTCACAGGTCAGGTCACTGTACTCACCATGCTGGCATTAGCTTTGGGCAAAGAACGTGGCACGATTGACAATTTACGTTACACACGCGTACTCGAGGCACTGAATGAAGTGCCAGAGAAGATGGAACAGCTGCTCACGCAAGGTGACACCATCAAGGACATCAGCCGCATCTTCACCTACGCCCACAATTTCCTATATTTGGGTCGTGGCTACAACTATCCCGTCGCCCTCGAAGGTGCTCTGAAACTGAAAGAAATCTCCTATATCCATGCAGAAGGCTACCCTGCCGCAGAAATGAAGCATGGCCCTATCGCACTGATTGACGACGAGATGCCCGTAGTTGTGGTGGCTACAAAGAATGTACTATATGACAAAGTGGTAAGCAACATTCAAGAGATTAAGGCACGCAAGGCACGCGTCATCGCCATCGTTTCGGAAGGTGACGAAACCATCTGCAAAATGGCTGATTCCGTGATAGAACTGCCACACACCGAGGAATGTCTTGAACCGCTACTCGCTTCGATTCCGCTCCAAATGCTGGCTTACTACATTGCTGTGGCCAAAGGCAAGGACGTGGATCAGCCAAGAAATCTGGCAAAGTCCGTCACTGTAGAATAAACCTTTTCTGACCAAACACTAAAACAACTGAACAAACATGATAACACGAAGCATCAAGAAAGCAAGCCTAATGGCTGCCGCCATGGCATTGACAGCCTTACAATCTGGCGCACAAACGTATCTGAACCCTAATGCTCCTATAGAAGCACGAGTACAAGATGCGCTGAGTCGTATGACTACCCATGAGAAAATCAAGTTATTACACGCACAGAGCAAGTTCACCAGTGCAGGTGTACCTCGCCTGGGCATCCGCCAACTGAATATGGACGATGGACCTCATGGTGTGCGCGAAGAGTTAGAATGGAACACTTGGAGTCCTGCCCGATGGACAAATGACTCTATTGTCGCCTTTCCTTCCCTCACCTGTCTTGCTTCGACATGGAATCGTGACCTTTCGTCGGCCTACGGAAATGCGGTGAGCGAGGAATTTGCTTTCCGAGGCAAGGACATCATGCTGGGACCAGGTGTGAACATCCAGCGCACCCCTCTAAACGGACGTGCCTTTGAATACATGGGCGAAGACCCTTATTTGGCTGGCGAGATGGTAGTGCCCTACATTCAGGCGGCTCAACGCAATGGCGTGGCATGTTGCCTAAAGCATTTTGTATTGAATGACCAAGAGATAGATCGTTTCAGCGTAAATGTAAACGTGTCGGAACGTGCCATGAATGAGATTTACTTAGAACCTTTCAAACGGGCTGTAGAGAAAGCCAACGTGTGGACAATTATGGGTTCGTATAACTTGTGGAACGGTGTACACTGCTGTCACAACGATGCCCTGCTCAACGGCATCCTCAAGAAGGGTTGGAACTGGGATGGCGCACTGGTAAGCGACTGGGGCGGTACGACCAACACATGGGAAGCTGCGACAGGTGGTTTGGACATCGAGATGGGGACTTACACTGACGGCAAGACAAAGGAAAGCGAATTTACTTACGATGACTATTATCTGGCAAATCCTTTCGAGAAACTCATAGAAGAAGGCAAAGTACCAATGTCTGTACTGGACGAGAAAGCCAGCCGAGTGCTCCGCACTATCTTCCGCACGGCAATGAATCCCAAGAAAGTTATTGGTTCACAATGCTCTGAGGCTCATTATGATGTATGCCGTCAAGTAGGAGAAGAAGGTATTGTGCTACTGAAGAACGAGAAGAACATTCTGCCACTGGATGCTTCTAAATATCAGAAGATTCTTGTAGTAGGCGAAAACGCCACACGCTCCCTCACACAGGGTGGCGGTTCGTCAGAACTGAAGACCCTGCGCGACGTGTCTCCACTCGAAGCATTCCAAACTCTCTATGGCGACAAGATTGACTATGCACAAGGATACTACTCTGGACGTGCTATCTACGACCATGTTGACAGGATAGACCCCGAGAAACAAGCTACCCTCAAGGCCGAAGCACTCAACAAAGCAAAGTCGGCAGACCTCATCATTTTTGTTGGCGGTTTGAACAAGAACCACCGCCAAGATTGCGAGAATGGAGACCGCGAATCATACGACCTCTCTTATGGGCAGAATGAACTGATTGCTGAACTGGCTAAGATTCAGAAAAACACCATTGTAGTAACCTTTGGCGGCAACCCATACGCTATGCCTTGGCTCAATCAGGTGAAGGCACTCGCACACTGCTGGTACTTGGGCAGCGAGGCAGGAACAGCACTCACCAATGTGTTGAGCGGCAAGGTTTGCCCCAGCGGTAAACTTCCCGTGACGTTTGCACAGAAGTATGAAGACTATCCTTATGTAGCATTCGGAGCAGAAGCCTACCCTGGGGTGAACAAACAAGTATATTACAAGGAAGACATCTTTGTGGGCTATCGTCACTTCACCACCAACAATGTGAAACCACTCTTCCCTTTCGGATACGGATTAAGCTACACAACGTTTTCATACGGAAAACCTACTGTAAAACAAGAGAATGGCAATGTGGTAGTGAGTGTAGAGGTGACGAATCAAGGCAAGATGGCAGGCAAGGAAGTTGTACAGATTTATGCCACTGCACCACTATTAAGCAATATACCACGTGCAGCGAAAGAACTGAAAGGCTTTGCCAAGACACGCACACTGCAACCAGGTGAAACCGAGATTGTGCGCATCAGCATCCCCAAGGATGATTTACGCCACTATGACGAGAACACTCATGGATGGGCACTCACGAAAGGCATCTATACATTGCAAGTGGGTACGAACGTGAATGACATCCGTAGATGTGTAACCACTACTATTGACTAATCAAAAAGGAATGAAGAAGAGCCTGTTCATACTCTGCTGGATATGCACTCTCCCCTACTTGACGCAGGCACAGGAGAATATCTGCTTTTCGCCACGCATCAAGACTTTGCAAGTAAAGGTTGATGGCGAATGGGGGCAATATCCTGTTGTGATGATGGGGCACGGTCATGGTGTGGAAATCAGTTTTGACGATTTGCAAGCACAATACCAACGCTACACCTGTACCATCACCCATTGCAATGCTGATTGGACACCCAGCGACCTGCTCACCAGCGAATATATGACAGGATTCGACGAACTGCGCATTGAAGACTATGAGCCAGCGATAGGCACGGAGATGAACTACTGCCACTATACCCTGTCGCTGCCGAATCGGGATACACGATTGTTGGTATCAGGCAATTATCGGGTACACATCTTTGAAGACGGTGAAGACGAACCTGTGGCACAAGCCTGTTTCTCCATTATCGAGCCTCATGTGGGCATAGAGATAGAGGTGACAGCAAACACGGACATCGACACATATGAAACCCACCAGCAAGTAAACTTTGCTGTGAACTATAGCGGCTATCAAGTGAGTAACCCTGTAAACGATTTCAAGTACATAGTGCAGCAAAACCGCCGATGGGACACTCACGTCTCCGACTTGCGCCCCACGCTGATGCAGGTGAACAAACTCATCTTCAACCATAACCGAAAACTGATATTTGCAGCAGGCAATGAGTATCGCCGTTTTGAAATTTTGGACGAATATGTACCCACGATGCACGTTGACCACGTTTTCTACGAAGCCCCTTACTATCATGCCGTCCTCTTTGCCGACGAGCAACGCACCAACTACCTTTACGACCAAGACCAAAATGGACGCTATCTGGTGCGTAACAACGACAACATAGAGAACGACACAGAAAGCGACTATATCATAACACACTTCACACTACAGATGCCTCAAGTGGCAGGTGGTGATGTTTACTTGTTTGGCGACTTGACAGGCAACCGCATGGATGAAGCCTACAAGATGGAATACAACTTGATTGACCATCAATATGAGTTGATAACTCCTCTGAAACAAGGTTCTTACAACTATATGTATCTATTTAGAGGAGATAACGATAGCGTAGGACAGACACGCCAGTGTGAAGGAGACTTCTATCAAACAGAGAATGAATACTGCGTGTATGTATATCACCGTCCTTTCGGTCTGCGATATGACAAACTGGTTGGATTCAAAAAAATCAATTACAAGGAATGAGAGTATATGCAACGATGATATTGTTAAGTCTTTCATGGATGCTGCATGCCCAAAACTTGGAAAGCAAGCTGAAAGACTGGGCGGCAAACTATGTGCGAACAGATGCCAATATCAAGCCATCGACTATCGTTTCGTGTCAAATAGATGAGGACAACAAGAACGTACACATCGTGATGGGCGGCGGTTTTCCTGAGCAACACTTGACTCCCGAAGTGGTGGAAACTGCCTATCAAGCAGTGAAGAGCTTGCTACCTGCGAAACAGAAAGATTATGATGTGAACATCGAAACAGACGGACGCGCCATTGAGGAGCTGGTGCCCAACTTCTTCCGCAAGAACAAGAAAGACCACCATCGTCAACTCAACGAACTATACAAAGGAGAATCTTGGGTGAAGAACGTGTCACGCCCCTACATAGCCCAGTACGGATTGGAAGGACGACACATCGCCCTGTGGCAAAGCCACGGACGTTACTACAAAGCAGAAAGGGGAGAATGGTGCTGGCAGCGTCCACGCCTGTTCTGTACCACAGAAGACCTCTTGTCACAAACATTCGTTGTACCCTACATCATCCCCATGCTCCAAAACGCTGGAGCAGTGGTGTTCACGCCTCGTGAACGCGACTATCAAGTCCATGAAGTGATTGTCGATAACGACCAGCCCCATAAGAATGGTGTCTATCTCGAATCGTTCCGTCGCAAGCAGAAACACCTAAAATGGAAGAACACTGCACGCCATGGATTCGCCAACTACAAGGAAGTGTATGAGTCATGCGATTCGCCCTTCACCGATGGTAGCGCACGCTATGTTCCCACCGTCTCATCCCCCAAAGATGAGGGAGTAGCACAATGGATTCCAAACATTCCTGTCGAAGGACGATATGCCGTGTATGTGACCTATCAGTCTCTGGCAAACTCGGTGAACGATGCCACTTACACCATCTATCACAAGGGAGGAGCGACCGAACTACAAGTGAACCAGCAGATGGGTGGCGGCACATGGGTGTATTTAGGAACATACGAATTTGACGAAGGCGAGCACGACTATGGCATGGTGGTGCTCTCGAACCGAAGCAATCAGAAAGGAGTGGTCACAGCCGACGCAGTGCGGTTTGGTGGTGGCATGGGCAACATCGTACCAACAAGCTATACCAAGCTATACCAAGCCATCCAGCCATCAGGCTTGCCCCGTTGGGCAGAAGCGGCAAAATACAGCGTACAATGGTTCGGATTCCCTTATCAAGTCCACACCGAACCCTTCGGCAGCAATGACTACAACAACGACATCAATGCCCGTTCGGCATCTGTCAATTACTTGTCGGGTGGCTCTATCTACAATCCTCAACGTCCAGACGGACTAAAAGTGCCATTGGATTTGACAGTGGCGTTTCACACGGATGCCGGCGTGAGAGAGAATGACGACTTTGTGGGTTCGCTGGGCATCTACATGACCAACTTCAACGATGGGAAAACAGGCGCAGGATTAGACCGTTACGTATCGCGCGACCTCGCCAGCATGTTCCTCACCAACCTCACCACCGACCTGAAGAAGTATGGATGGAAAGTACGTCAGTTATGGAATCGCAACTACGGTGAAGCGCGTGCTCCCCTCACCCCTGCCTGCATTCTGGAGATGCTCTCACACCAAAACTTTGCCGACATGCGGATGGCTTACGACCCACACTTCAAGTTTGACTTCTCACGTTCTGTATATAAGACCATCGTCAAGTACCTCTCCACCCTCTACAAGCGAGACTATGTGATTCAGCCACTGCCCGTAGAGAACTTTGCCATCACCCTCAACGAGCAGAAGCAAACAGCCACATTAACATGGTCGGCAGTGAATGACCCACTGGAGCCAACAGCCAAGCCCAAAGAGTACATCATCTATACACGACGTGGCTACCAAGGCTTTGACAATGGCACAGTAGTAAAAGGCACAAGCCACACTGTGACACTATTCCCCGATGAGGTGTATTCTTTCAAGATTGCCGCCTTGAACGAGGGCGGTGAAAGCTTTCCATCCGAGGTGCTGTCATGCGGCATTGCCACAAAGAACAAAGGGACAATATTGGTGGTCAATGCCTTCACCCGACTGGAAGGACCGAAAGCGATAGACACACCATACGAAGCAGGCTTTGACCTTGATGCAGACCCTGGTGTGCCCTATGGCGCATACACTGGCTTTTGTGGTCGTCAACGCAGTTTTGATCGTTCCAAAGCAGGCAGCGAAGCCAGTGACGGGTTGGGAGCCAGTGGTGCAGAGTTAGAGGGACAGCTCATGATGGGCAATACTTTCGATTATGCCGTCATCCACGGACGCGCCATCCTGCTCACAGGACAGCACTCCTTCACCTCATGCAGCGAACAGGCACTGCTCACAGGCAGAACAACCCTGAACGACTACCCCATTGCCGACCTAATCTATGGCACACAAAAACAATTCAATAGCCAAACGAACCGCATGGTGGAACAATACTATAACCAAGGCGGAAAGCTCCTGCTCAGTGCTGCCAACACGGGCGGTCCTTCCATCGGTGGCTCTGTCACTGCTCAACTGCCACCCACCAATTCTCAGTTATCCACCATCACGGGGTGTGGTCTCACTTTCGACATCTATCGCAAGATGAACCCCGAAAGCTACTGCGTTCCAGCCCCATCAGTGCTGACTCCTGCGGGCAAAGCTTTCGCTATACTCACCTATGCCGACGGCTCTTATGCCGCCATCGCCGAACCCCATCGGTTCGTCCGCCTCGGCTTCCCACTCGAAAGCATCAAGGAACACAACAAACTCAATGCACTCACCCGTGCATTCATCACCTTCCTTGAATAATCTCCAACGCTAAACTCTATCAGCACATGATTTGGCTACCAACAACGAAGAAGGAAGTAGAACGTCTCGGATGGGATGAACTCGATGTCATCCTCTTCTCGGGCGATGCCTACGTTGACCACCCCTCATTTGCGGCAGCGGTCATTGGTCGCATCCTCGAAGCCGAAGGGCTGAAAGTGGCGATTGTGCCTCAACCCGACTGGCATGGCGACTACCGCGACTTCAAGAAACTGGGTCGTCCGCGCCTGTTCTTCGGCATCTCCCCTGGGGCAATGGATTCGATGGTGAATAAATACACAGCCAACAAACGCCTCCGTTCAGAAGATGCCTACTCGCCCGACGGTCGGCACGACCTCCGTCCTGAATACCCAACCATCGTCTATACCCGTATTCTGAAAGAGCTGTATCCCGATGTACCCGTAGTGTTGGGCGGCATCGAAGCCAGTTTGCGCCGACTCACCCACTATGACTACTGGCAAGACCGACTCCTGCCAACGATTCTTCAGCCATCGGGAGCCGACCTCCTCATCTATGGTATGGGCGAAAAACCGATGGTCGCTCTGGCACAGCTTTTGGTGGAACAGGATTGTGAGATAGACGTGAAGATGTTCCGTAATCTGATGGCGCGCTTCCCACAGAAACAGACGGTATCACTTTTACCAAAGAACGAAATCCCTGGCGGCATTCGTCCTGACGACATCCTGCTGCATAGCCACGAAGAGTGCCTCCGCAACAAGCGCGCACAAGCCGAAAACTTCCGCCACATAGAAGAAGAATCCAACAAATATGAGGCACAGCGCATCATCCAAGAGGTCGGAGGGCGTTATGCCGTGGTGAACCCACCTTATCAGCCCCTCACACAAGACGAGTTGGACCGTTCGTTCGACCTGCCCTACACCCGTCTTCCCCACCCTAAATACAAGGGCAAACGCATTCCAGCCTACGAGATGATCAAGTTCTCCGTATGCCTTCACCGCGGTTGCTTTGGCGGCTGCGCATTCTGCACCATCTCCGCCCATCAAGGCAAGTTCATCACCTCGCGCAGCAAGGAGAGCATCCTCAAAGAAGTGAAAGCCATCACGCAGCTACCCGACTTCAAAGGCTATCTGAGTGATTTGGGCGGTCCGTCCGCCAACATGTACGCCATGCACGGCAAGAACCTCGACATCTGTCACAAGTGCAAACGCCCGTCGTGCATCCATCCCAAGGTATGCCCCAATCTCAACACCGACCATTCCGCTCTGCTTGACATCTACCATGCGGTCGATGCCCTGCCTGGCATCAAGAAGAGCTTCATCGGTTCAGGCGTGCGCTACGACCTTTTGCTACATGACACAGGCGATGAGCGCACCAACCGCATCAATCGCCAATATACAGAAGAACTCATCACCCGTCACGTCAGCGGTCGTCTGAAAGTAGCACCTGAGCACACTTCCGACCATGTGCTCGAACTCATGCGCAAACCATCCTTCAAACTCTTCTACGACTTCAAGCGCATCTTCGACGACATCAACCGCCGCAAGAACCTGCGCCAGCAAATCATCCCCTACTTCATTAGCAGCCATCCGGACTGCACTGCCGAAGACATGGCAGAACTCGCCACACTGACCAAAGACCTCAACTTCCAACTCGAACAAGTGCAGGACTTCACCCCCACTCCCATGACGGTCTCAACCGAGGCATGGTACACGGGACTCCATCCCTACACCCTCCAACCCGTCTTCTCCGCCAAGACCCCAAAGGAAAAGCTTGCCCAACGCCAATTCTTCTTCTGGTACAAGCCTTCCGAACGTCAGAACATCCTTCGCCTTCTCCGCCAAATGGGACGCTCCGACCTCATCCAACGCCTTTTCGGCAGGAGATAATTATCATCCTTTCCAAACTTTATACTATTTCTCATTCAAGTCTTTGCTTGAATGACATGAACACCAATCTTGGTACAATTAGTTTTAGCCGAACCTCTTTTACAACGCTTAAAGAGGTTCGGCTTTTTTGTTTATAGACATCCATCATGTCAAAAGTTTATCTTCCAAACGGTTTATAATTCAGCAAGTCATTAGAGAATCGGCCATATTTCCACAGTTTTGAACTATATATCAACACTTTTCTAATACAATAACTATCATAGTGAGACATTACTCCCAAACACGAATTGACCGATGCCTGAAGCGATTTCACATCCTTTTGGGGCATAACAGCCATTTTCTTCTTTATCCTTTTCAGAGAAGAGTTGGATATATATGTACGAAACGGCTTTATATATGCACCAAGAAATTCTACGCCCGACCTCGCATCATAGATTCTTGTCTTCCTGCTATTTATCTTTAGATGAAGTCGGCTATTCAGAAAATTGGAGATCAATGGTACAAAACCCTTTAGCCTGTCCATATCGCAGTCAACAATATACGCATCATCCACATACCTCCCATAATGTCTGCATCCAAGTTCTCGCTTTATGTATTGGTCAAGCTCATTCAGATAGATGTTGCTAAACAATTGCGAAGACAAGTTACCTATTGGCAAACCGCAGTTCATAGGTGCAAAAAAAAGGCTTTTCTCCGTTGGAAGATTATTCCAGTCATCCCTCTTACCAAGCATACGACAATTTTCTATTGGATTAGAACAGATAATTTTGTTGAGCAGATAATGTATAAACGGATAGTCAAGTGTCTCTCCCCAAGTCCCTCCTTTCATGTCAGATTTGTGTTGTTTCATTTTTTCAAGCGTATTACCGCATATATCCAGCAGTTTATTGCGATTGATGCTCATGAAATATCCACATATATCAATTTTCAGTACATAGCAAGGCTTGGAAAAACCTGCGGAAACGCTCCTTATGTGATGCGATAGTCTTGCTATTCCAAAATGTGTCCCCCTGCCAGTGATGCAACTGTAACTGTCATATATAAAAGTGCGTTCAAAGAGTTTGTGCGTGTAATTGTAAAACAAGTGGTGAACTACTCTGTCGCGGAAATCAGCGGCAAATATCTCCCTCATTTTGGGGTCGTGTATCACAAAACATGTAGAAGCCAATGGATTGTAAGAGTCGCCAAGAAGTTCGTCTCTCAGCTTGACAAGATTGTCTTCAAGTGCTAACTCAAACGCAAGCTGATAAATCTTGCCTCTCTTGCTTTTTCTTGCATCCTTGTATGCTTTGTAAAGGTCTTGGAGCAACTGTGTACCCGAAATTGAAAAGTGACGGAAATCATCGTTCTGCTGTGATTTTATAGTAAGTTCTGAGACAGGGCGGACGGCTTGCCCGTTGTTACGGTTGTTCCAGTCCACGTTGTGATTGCTGCTATTGAAGTTGAGTTCGTACGCGTTCTGCGTATTGCTCTCGTTAGGCGTAGAACTCCAATAGTTGCCGTTAGACTCTGCGTTGTTGAGCGACGACCCGTTGCGATAACCAGCAGCGGGAACGCTTTTGGGGCAATCATCTATACTGAAAAGCGGCAAAGAATGTTCATGCAGACACTTTAATTTACCGCAAGACTTTTTGTTATTTACCATTTGTTACCAACGGTCAGATTGCCTGCTTTTTACATTGAATTTACTTGCACACTGCCCAAAACCTTAGTCTTAGACATTCCGGCATCATCAGTCTTCACAACGATTTCCATCACTTTGTTTCTGTTGTTCACTTTTCTCCCATGCCACCATTTGCTTGGACATACTCGCTGTCTGTTCTGCCAATTCCACATATTTCTTCTCAGATATATATCGAAGGTCGCACATAAGCCTGATATAGACCTGTACTTCCAAAAGGCTCTCCCTCATCGCCGATATTATTCGGACTTTCTGTCTCGTCCGATTCGCCCTATATATCAAGACTATAACATCCATTATTTTCCGACGACAATCCTGTCCCAAAGAGTAGCGGCAGTCACGTGGCATCAATGGCATGATTCGGCTTACAGACAGCATAAGACTATACGATGCCTTGTATATTGGCAGGTTTGTATATATCGCCATTCTATCTCTCCGCTAATAGCCTTCTCAATTCGGCAAGAAACACGGCACAATCCACCAGTGACTTGCTTTCCAGCGGAAATTCGCGTATCCTTTTCAGCACTTCCCGTTCGGCTTCCGCTCCCGTCAGTGGCAACGAATGGTAATCCCCTTTTGAAGAATGACTCGTCTCTATTGTCTGTTTCCACGTCTCAAATCCATCCTCATCGGGTATCTCGTCGCTTGACAGCTGTATGTCAAATCCCAATTCTGTCTTTATAGAGTTACGCTCTCCTATATTAGTAAACAGACTTTTCTCAGGGAAACCAATGTAGTAGATGTCCCTGTTGAGCGACTTGACAAATTTGCGTATCACCTTGTGCTCAGCAATGCAACATTGGAACAACCATGCCGAATGGTTGTAAGCTCGGTAAAACTCACCTGATTTAACTAATCGGATAGTATGTTCTGGTGCTTCTTCCTCAAACTTGAGGGTTTCTATATAGGTTGCCATTGCAAAAAAATCGACCCGCTCCGCGGGGAGAAGTTCCTCCGGGCTTTTAATGCCCGGAGGAAATAAATCAAATAAATTAAATGAATCAAATGCGCTGCGCTTTATTCTGAGACAGGGCGGACGGCCTGCCCGTCGTCACGGCCGTACCAGCCCACGTTGGGATTGCTGCTATTGAAGTAGAGTGCGGACGCGTCCCGCGTATTGCTCTCGTAAGGCGTAGAACTCCAATAGAAGCCGTAAGACTCTGCGTAGGAGAGCGACGACCCGTAGCGAAAACCAGCAGCGGGAAGAAAGATGGAATTGCCGTTAGGACCAGTAACCTTATAGCCGTTATGACCGCCTTGGCTCATCCATGTCCAAGTGCATTTGTTCAACAATTCCTCCAATTCCGCTTCTGATGGCAAACGCCAGCTACCGCCCCAGTTGGCACGGGCTACGTCGTATTCGGGATTGCCAGAAATCTCACCAAGCTCTTTCTCCCATGTTTTGTTGTTTTCCTCTGTATAAGTGTCCTTTGTCGTTGTCTCTCCCCAAGCATAGTAGTTGCCATAGTCGGAGGGGGAGGAGGCACCAACATTACAGGTGGCCCACTTGATGCCACTCGGTAAGCCCAAATCAACATAAGCGTGACCATTATAATTAGAATCTTCACTCGGGTCATTGCCTGGGTCATCACCTGGGTCTTCACTGTAAGTCTGATCCAATAGCGTGGCGATGAATGACTTCGCACTTGTCTGCATCGCCTTGAAGTTTTCTTCACCAAGAGACGTGGTGCAGTCAAGAACGAGGATGATGGCGGCAGAATGGTAGATCACCTCCGTCTTTGCATCATCACCTTCTTTATTAAATTCCTTGTCTTTCTTCCAGTCGGACGCCCCAGTCCATTCCAATGCTTTTGTGGCATCTATCAACTTTTTGTTGTTTGTGGCAACCTCTTTGAATGTAAAGTCAACCAGGCCCTCCGCATTCATCGTGCCATCGACTTCCGTCCCTTCCAAGGTAAGCCCCTTTGCCGTGATATTCGTAAGCTTAAAGCTAATTTCTGAGAGACTCTGGAAAGTACCCTCGATATACAGGTTCGACGTTGACACGGCGTTGATGGGACATTCTTTGGGCAAGTCAAATGTGAAACGGATGCGACCTTTTTCATCAGCACCAGGTGCTATCGAGACGGTGATGCTCTGTGTCTTGTTCACTTCGGTTATGTTCCTGGCGATATCCTTGAACTTGGCTTCCACGGCAGACATCTGTCCATTCACGTACCGTGTCGAAGAAGACGAGGCAATGCGGTCAAGCGAGGCTTCGAATTCCGCATCGCTCACTTCATCAATTTCTAAACCAACAGCATAACCCATTATACCAATCCCCGAAACTTTATCATTCACCAGCCTTAACTTCACATCGTCACCACATGCGGCTGCAGTAGGATACTTCCCGAACTCGTATTTCTGACGCGAATAGTTGTCGAAGCCGTCCGTGAAGGTGACAATGTAAGCCTTATTTAGGTCTGCTGGATACGGCTTGCTCTGCAGGGTGGAAATGGCCTGGTCAACGGCGTAGTAAAGAGCTGTTCCGTTGTTGTCGCTGCTGAACGCGTCGATGAAGTCGTAGTAGCCCTGCTTAGACTCCTCGGTCAGCAGATTGATGGGATAGTGCTGGAGATTCTGGTTGAAGCCTATCAGGCCGAGATAGATGCCGGACTCCTCCTGCACGCCGCCCGTGACGGGCAGTGTCGCGGCACTCATGCCGCCCTGCGTGTCGTCCGCACCAAAAGCCTGTACGCGGTAGTAGTTCGAGCCGGACAGGGGGGAGTTGTCCGTGAAGGAATTGCTCGGCGAGGTGCCGACCTGCGAGAAGCTGTTCCCGTCCGACGAGCGGAACACCTTGTAGGAGGTCGCGCCGTTCA
>CAMWJL010000056.1 GCA_947174565.1 uncultured Prevotellaceae bacterium
CCATGTATATATGACAGGACCCGCAGCATTCGTGTTTGAAGGCGACATAGAAATGTAAAAAACGGAACATGTAAACAGTAAAAACGATATGGCACATATCAATGAAGACTTTCTGAAATTGCCTGGTGCGTATCTCTTTTCGGAGATAGCACAAAAGGTGAAGACATTTAAGGCAGAGCATCCAGAGGCGGATGTGGTCAGTTTGGGCATTGGCGACGTGACTCAGCCATTGGTGCCTGCTGTAGTGGAGGCGTTGCACAAAGCTGCGGACGAACTGGCGAACGGAAAGACATTCCGCGGCTATGGTCCTGAGCGTGGCTATGACTTCCTGCGCAAAGCCATTGCAGAGAACGACTTTATGGCTCGTGGCATCGACATGAGTGAGGACGAGATATTCGTGAACGACGGAGCGAAGAGCGACACGGGGAACTTCCAAGAGTTGCTGGGCAAGGATGTACGCATTGCCGTGACTGACCCTATCTATCCCGTGTATATAGACTCGAACGTAATGGGTGGTCGCACCGGCGTGTTGGGCAGCAATGGGCATTGGTCAAATGTTGTCTATATGCCATGCTGTGAGGAGAATGGCTTTGTGCCAAAGTTGCCAACCGAGGCGGTGGATGTCATCTATCTGTGCTACCCTAACAACCCGACAGGCACAACCCTGACACGGGGAGAATTGCAGGAGTGGGTGCAGTATGCGCTGGAGCATGACGCACTGATTCTGTACGATGCAGCCTACGAGGCATACATACAAAACGAAAATGTGCCCCACAGTATCTATGAGATAGAGGGGGCACGACAAGTGGCTGTGGAGTTTCGCAGTTTCTCGAAGACAGCTGGTTTCACGGGAGTGCGATGTGGCTATACAGTAGTGCCTCGCGAGGTGACGGCAACGACTCAAGGAGGTGAGCGCATTGCGCTGAATCCGCTGTGGAATCGTCGGCAATCAACGAAGTTCAACGGCACGAGCTACCTCGGTCAACGGGCTGCGGAGGCTATCTACACGCCCGAAGGAAAGAAGCAGATTCGGGCTACCATCGACTACTATATGGAGAATGCACGACAGATGCGTGAGGCATTGTGTGGCATGGGATTGACGGTTTATGGCGGTACGGATGCGCCCTATCTGTGGGTGAGCACACCAAAGGGAACAACCTCATGGGGATTCTTCGATGAGATGTTGCATGAGGCACAAGTGGTTTGTACACCAGGCGTGGGCTTCGGTCCTGCCGGTGAGGGATATGTGCGCCTGACTGCTTTTGGGCAGCACGAAGCGACCGCCGAAGCATTGAAGCGTATCGGGAAATTGAAAATTTGAAAACGAAGGATAGAAAGATGAAACAACAAGGTTTATATAACGAGGCTTACGAGCACGATGCCTGTGGTGTGGGCATGGTGGTGAACATTCATGGCGGCAAGAGTCATGAACTGGTAGATAGTGCGCTGAAAGTGCTGGAGAACATGGAGCACCGAGGAGCTGAGACACGCGACAAGACAGGCGACGGAGCAGGTATCATGGTACAGATTCCGCACGAGTTCATCTTGTTGCAGGGAATCCCTGTTCCTGAAAAGGGACGATATGGAACGGGATTGATGTTCCTGCCGAAAGATAAGCAGGCGCAGGAGGGGATTCTGAGCGTGATGATTGAAGAGATTGAGCGTGAAGGACTGACACTGATGCACATGCGAACTGTGCCGACATGCCCAGAAGCACTGGGAGCTGGAGCACGGGAGGTTGAGCCAGACATCAAGCAGGTGTTCGTGACAGGTGTGAGCGAGGAGAACGCAGAGAAGCTTGACTGCATCTTATATAAGATACGCAAAAGGATGGAGAACCGCATCAAAGACGAGGACTTCTACATCTGTTCACTGAGCAGCAAAAGCATGATATACAAGGGAATGCTGACCAGCGGACAGCTGCGTCGGTACTTTCCCGACTTGTCGAGTCCATACTTTACAAGCGGTTTGGCCCTGGTGCATTCGAGATTCAGCACGAACACGTTCCCGAAGTGGAAACTGGCTCAGCCGTTCCGTCTGTTGGCGCATAACGGTGAAATCAACACCATCCGTGGCAACCGCGGTTGGATGCAAGCGCGTGAGAGTGTGCTGAGCAGCGAAAGGCTGGGCAACATCAAGGATATCCGTCCGATTGTTCAGGAGGGCATGAGCGACTCTGCCAGCTTGGACAACGTGTTCGAGTTCCTCACAATGAGCGGATTGAGCCTGCCGCAAGCGATGGCGATTCTGGTGCCTGAGAGTTTCAACGACAAAAACCCTATCAGCGAGGATTTGAAGGCGTTCTATGAATATTATTCCATTTTGATGGAGCCGTGGGACGGACCTGCCGCTTTGCTCTTCAGCGATGGTCGCTATGCAGGTGGCATGCTGGACAGAAACGGTTTGCGCCCAAGTCGTTACACAATCACGAAACAGGGCATGATGGTAGTTGCCTCAGAAGTGGGCGTGATGGACTTCGACCCCAATGACGTGGTAAGTAAAGGACGCTTGCAACCTGGCAAGATTCTGCTGATTGACACACAAGAGGGCAAGATATGCTATGATGGCGAAATCAGGGAAACGCTGGCAAAGGCGCATCCTTATCGCGAATGGCTCTCTACGAACCGCATACAGCTGGAGAAACTGAAAAGCGGCCGACATGTGGAGAACTCTGTGGAGAACTACGAGCGCAAACTTATCAACTTCGGCTTCGGACAGGAGGACATTGATAAGACGGTAGTGCCTATGGCTACGGCTGGACAAGAGCCTGTTGCGGCGATGGGAAACGATACCCCATTAGCAGTCATCAGCGACCGTCCACAAATCTTCTTCAACTACTTCCGCCAGCAGTTCGCACAGGTAACAAACCCTGCCATTGACCCTATCCGTGAGGAGTTGGTAATGTCCCTGACCGAGTATATTGGTGCTGTAGGCACGAACATCCTGATACCAGATGGAAGCAACTGCAAGATGGTACGTTTGCCACAACCTGTGCTTACCAACACACAACTGGACATCCTCTGCAACATCCGATACAAAGGATTCAAGACGAAGAAGCTTGCCATGCTGTTCAACATCGAGAAGGGAGCAAGCGGACTCCGCCAAGCGATTGAGGACCTCTGCAAAGAGGCTGAGGCAAGCGTGGATGAGGGTGTAAACTACATCATTCTTTCAGATAGAGACATCGATGAACAGCATGCTGCCATTCCTTCTCTGTTGGCAGTAAGTGCGGTACACCATTACCTCATCAGCGTACAGAAACGAGTACAGACAGCTTTGATTGTGGAGAGTGGCGAGATTCGCGAGGTGATGCACGCAGCCCTTTTGTTGGGCTACGGAGCAAGTGCCATCTGCCCGTACATGACGTTTGCCGTGCTGGACGACTTGGTGAAGAAACACAAGATTCAAGAAGACTACAAAACCGCCGAGACTCATTACATTAAGGCGGTTAACAAGGGATTGAAGAAGATTATGTCGAAGATGGGTATCTCGACCATCCGCTCATATCGTGGAGCAAAGATATTCGAGAGCATCGGATTGAGCGAAGACTTGCTGAGACGGTACTTCGGAACAGACGTAAGCACCATCGGTGGTATCGGGCTAAAGGAGATTGCTCGTGATGCTATCCGTCTGCACGACGAAGCTTTCAAACCTGCGGAAATCAATGAGTTCCTGCCCAACAACGGACAGTTCTCTTACCGCAAGGACGGCATTCTGCACGCTTGGAATCCTGATACCATCGCCAAACTTCAGATTGCGACTCGCCTTGGCTCTTACAAGAAGTTCCAAGAGTGGGAGAAACTCGTAAATGAGAAGGAAAAGCCTATCTTCATCCGCGACTTCTTCGGCTGGAAGAAAGCCGCCACCCCCACCCCTATCGACGAGGTGGAATCTGTAGAGAGCATCGTTAAGCACTTTGTGACAGGTGCCATGTCATTTGGTGCTTTGAGCATTGAAGCGCACGAGGCTTTGGCTTTGGCCATGAATAAGTTAGGAGCACGCAGCAACACTGGCGAGGGTGGCGAGGACAATGCCCGGTACCACACCGACGTGGATGGTGTATCGCTCTCCAGCAAGACCAAGCAAATTGCCAGCGGACGCTTTGGCGTGACTGCTGAATATCTGGTAAATGCAGAGGAAATACAAATCAAGGTGGCACAAGGTGCAAAGCCTGGAGAGGGAGGACAGTTGCCAGGCTTCAAGGTGAACAAGATTATAGCCAAGACACGCAACGCCATCCCTGGCATCAGCCTTATCTCACCACCACCTCATCATGATATTTACAGTATTGAAGACCTCGCTCAACTGATTTTCGACTTAAAGAACATCAACCCGACAGCGGCGGTGAGCGTGAAACTGGTTGCTGAGAGCGGTGTGGGTACGATTGCCGCAGGTGTTGCCAAAGCAAAGGCAGACCTCATCGTCATCAGTGGTGCAGAAGGAGGTACGGGTGCTTCTCCTGCCTCATCCATGCGATTTGCGGGCATCAGCCCAGAAATCGGCTTGGCAGAGACACAGCAGACACTTGTAATCAACGGATTGAGAAACCAAGTTCGCCTTCAGACCGATGGTCAGTTGAAAACAGCGAAGGACGTGATTCTGATGGCAATGCTCGGTGCCGACGAGTTCTCGTTCGGTACGTTGCCACTCATTGTTTTGGGCTGTGTGATGATGCGCAAGTGTAATACAAACACCTGTCCCGTAGGTGTAGCGACTCAGGACGAGACACTGCGTCAGCGATTCCTTGGAAAGGCAGATTATGTGGTGAACTTCTTCACATTCCTTGCCGAGCAAGTACGCGAATATCTCTCAGAAATAGGTGTACACGAACTCAAAGATATCATCGGTCACACCGAACTCATTGAGGTGCATACTGACCATGCTACTGACAAGCAGAAGACTATCGACTTCGGACGACTCTTATACAAGCCAGATACAGACAAAACTCTTTATTGGGATTGCGACCAATTTACAAAAGTTAGTGGCGTAAAGGACGAAGACATCATCCAAGCCGCTACTCCAGCCATTGAGAACAAAGAGGAAGTGAGTCTTGATTATGCCATCCGCAACACTGACCGCGCTGTGGGTACGATGCTTTCGGGCGTAATTGCAAAGAAATATGGCGAGGAAGGACTGCCCGACGGCACAATCAGTTTGAAGTTCAAAGGCTCAGCAGGACAATCATTCGGAGCTTTCTCCGTAAAAGGCGTGGACATCCGTCTTGAAGGCGAAACCAACGACTACTTCGGCAAGGGACTTTCAGGTGGACGCATCAGCATTCTGCCCCCAGTTCGCCGCAGTGCTGACTTCGTGGCGGAAGACAACATCATCGCTGGTAACACGGGCTTGTACGGAGCTACGAGCGGCGAACTTTACGTCAATGGCCGCGTTGGAGAACGCTTTGCCGTGCGCAACTCTGGTGCCATTGCCGTTGTCGAAGGAGCAGGCGACCACTGCTGCGAGTACATGACAGGCGGTCGTGTGGTAGTGCTCGGCAAGACGGGGCGCAACTTCGCCGCAGGCATGAGCGGAGGTGTTGCATACGTCTATGACCCAGACCACAATTTCGACTATTTCTGCAACATGGATATGGTAGAACTCTGTCTCGTTGAGGACACTGTCAGCCGCAAGGAACTCCTTGAACTCATCCGCCAACACTACCTCCACACAGGCAGTGCCCTCGCAGGACGAATGCTCGACGACTGGAACCGCTATGTCGAGGACTTCATCCAAGTAGTGCCCATTGAGTACAAGCGTGTTCTGCAAGAGGAACAAATAGCGAAACTGCAACAAAAGATTGCCGACATGCAGCGAGACTACTAATTTTTCAACTGTCAATTATCAACTATCAATATGGGAAATCCGAAAGCATTTCTGACCGTGCCTCGCAAAGAGGCTGGATACCGCCCTGTTCACGACCGTATTCACGACTTTGGCGAGGTGGAACAGACACTGAACACACGCGACCGACAGGAGCAGGCGAGCCGTTGCATGGATTGCGGCGTACCCTTCTGCCACTGGGCGTGCCCACTCGGCAACAAAGACCCTGAATGGAACGATGCCCTCTATCGTGGCGAGTGGGAAACAGCATATAAAATACTGAAAAAGACCAACCCATTCCCCGAGTTCACGGGGCGCATCTGCCCTGCCCTCTGTGAGAAAGCCTGTGTCCTCTATCTTACGACAGGCGATGCAGTAACCAACCGTGAGAACGAATGTGCCATCGCTGAAAGAGCCTATCTGGAGGGGTATGTCACCATCGAGCACCCCGAACGTAACGGAATGCGCGTTGCCGTCATCGGTGCAGGTCCTGCAGGACTTGCTGCCGCCACTTCGCTCAACTACATGGGCTACGAAGTGGTCGTATTTGAGAAGAACGAAGCCGCAGGAGGACTGCTGAGATATGGTATTCCAAACTTCAAACTAAATAAGCCAATCATCGACCGCCGCATTGGCGTGATGGAACAGGAAGGCGTGAAGTTTGTCTATGGCAAGGATTTTAACCCTGCACAGATTGAGGAACTGCACAAGCTCGAAGGGAGTGAACAGCCCTTCTCCGCTGTCGTCATTGCCACAGGCACACCCACTGCCCGGGACCTCAAAGTCTCAGGACGTGAACTCAAAGGCGTTCATCTTGCCCTCGATTTGCTGAGTCAGCAGAACCGTGTTCTCGCTGGTATGGAGTTCTCGAAAGAGGAGCGTGTGACAGCCAAAGGGAAGAATGTACTCGTCATCGGTGGTGGCGACACAGGTTCCGACTGCATCGGCACAGCCCATCGCCAAGGTGCTAAGAGCGTGACCCAAATTGAAATCATGCCCAAGCCACCTGTAGGGCACAACCCCAATACTCCTTGGCCGAACTGGCCTGTCATCCTCAAGACCACCAGTAGCCATGAGGAGGGATGTACCCGTCGTTGGAACATCAACACCCTTGAGTTCCTTGGGGAGAACGGTCATGTCACAGGTGTCCGAGTCCAACCCATCGACTGGAGACCCAACCCCGACGGTGGTCGTCCCATCATGGTAGAAGCAGGTGAACCAGAAATCATCAAAGCCGAACTGGTGTTGTTGGCGATGGGCTTCCTCAAACCCGAGCATCCAGCGTATCCAGACAATGTATTTGTCTGTGGCGATGCCGCCAATGGTGCCAGCCTTGTGGTAAGAGCTATTGCCTCAGGACTTGCAACAGCAGACAAAGTGGATGCATTCCTCAAGAAATAATTCTATAAATCAAATAAGTATTTTTTTCATTTATTCCAATAACGCATCACAAACATGGCAAACGAACTAAGATTCCAAGTTGTCGATGAAGCTTTCAAGAAGAAGCCCCTCGACGTAGCCGCACCGAGTGAAAGACCCTCCGAGTATTTCGGCAAGCGTGTCTTCAACCGCGAGAAAATGTACAAATACCTGTCGAAGGATGTCTATGAGCAAATGGTAGATGTCATCGACAACGGTTCACGCCTCGACCGCAAGGTTGCCGATGCTGTGGCAACAGGTATTATGCAATGGGCAAAAGAGAATGGCGTGACCCACTACACACACTGGTTCCAGCCCCTCACCGAGGGTACTGCCGAAAAGCATGACTCTTTCGTCGAGCACGACGGAAAAGGTGGTATGATAGAAGAGTTCAGCGGCAAGCTGCTCGTTCAGCAAGAGCCTGACGCATCTTCTTTCCCCTCTGGCGGAATTAGAAGCACTTTCGAGGCACGCGGTTACAGCGCATGGGATCCGACTTCTCCCGTCTTCATTATTGACGACACGCTCATCATCCCCACCGTATTTATCAGCTACAGCGGCGAGTCACTCGACTACAAAGCCCCATTGCTCCGCGCATTGAAGGCTGTCAACATCGCTGCCACTGAGGTCTGCCATTACTTCGACCCCGAAGTGAAGAAAGTAACCTCAAACCTCGGTTGGGAACAAGAATATTTCCTCGTGGATGAAGGTCTTTATGCCGCACGTCCAGACCTGCTTCTGACCGGTCGCACACTGATGGGTCACGACTCTGCCAAAAACCAGCAGATGGACGACCACTACTTCGGCAGCATCCCCGAACGCGTAGCTGCTTTCATGCGAGACCTTGAGGTTCAAGCTCTTGAACTCGGAATTCCCTGCAAAACTCGTCACAACGAAGTAGCACCCAACCAGTTCGAGTTGGCACCCATCTTTGAGGAGACCAACCTCGCAGTTGACCACAACATGCTGCTGATGTCGCTAATGAAGAAAGTGGCTCGCAAGCACGGCTTCCGTGCATTGCTCCACGAAAAGCCATTTGCTGGCATCAATGGTAGCGGCAAGCACAACAACTGGTCGCTGAGCACCGACAACGGCGTGTTGCTCCATGCGCCAGGCAAAACTCCTGAGCAGAACCTACGTTTCGCCGTGTTCATCGTCGAGACACTGATGGGTGTCTATAAGCACAACGGTCTCTTAAAGGCCAGCATCATGTCAGCCACCAACGCTCATCGCCTTGGTGCCAATGAAGCTCCTCCAGCCATCATCAGCTCCTTCCTCGGCAAGCAACTCTCAGAACTGCTTGACCACATCGAGAAGGCTGACAAAGAGGATCTCTTCACAATGGACGGCAAGCAGGGCATGAAACTCGACATCCCCGAGATTCCTGAACTGCTCATTGACAATACTGACCGCAACCGCACCTCGCCATTTGCCTTCACAGGCAACCGTTTCGAGTTCCGTGCCGTCGGCAGCGAGGCGAACTGCGCCAGTGCCATGATTGCGCTGAACAGCGCCGTAGCCGAAGCACTCGTCAACTTCAAGAAGCGTGTGGATGAGCGCATTACGGTTATCAGCAAAGACTTTGAAGGAACAGGACACAGTGCCACCTTCCACGCCATCATCGACGTACTCCGCGAGGACATCAAGACCTGCAAGCCCATCCGTTTCGACGGCAACGGCTACAGCGACGAATGGAAAGAAAAAGCAGCCAAGCGCGGTCTTGACGTAGAAACTTCTTGCCCCATCATCTTCGAGCGTTATCTCGACCCCGAAAGCATTGCCATGTTCGAGAGCCTCAACGTGATGACGAAGAAGGAACTTGAAGCCCGCAACGAGGTGAAGTGGGAGACTTACACCAAGAAGATTCAGATTGAAGCCCGTGTGCTGGGCGACCTATCGATGAACCACATCATCCCCGTGGCCACCAGCTACCAGAGCCAGCTCCTCCGCAACGTGGAGCGTATGCGCAATGTCTTCCCAACGGAAAAGGCCGACGAGCTCAATGCCCGCAACCTGAAACTCATTGAGAGCATCGCCCTCCGCACCGCCAGCATCGAAACACAAGTGGAAGAGCTCATTGCTGCCCGCAAGGTAGCTAACAAGATTGAGGACGAACATGCAAAGGCCATCGCCTATCACGACACAATCGCCCCGATGTTCGACACAATTCGTCGTCAAATCGACAAACTCGAACTCATTGTTGATGATGCCCTTTGGCCACTGCCAAAGTATCGCGAACTGCTGTTCATCCGATAAAACCTTTTATCAGAAACACATACATTTCATACAAAAGATTGGAAGCCCTTTGACAGGCTTCCAATCTTTTTTTAATACATATCATCAAGCAGACAACATCGTAGATGCGCCACTGACAACCGTTTACCATTTTGATGTGGTTTTCTTCGTAGTTGTAAATCTCATTGTAGTCGTTTTCGCAGGTGTGGCAACCACAGGCTTGTAGTACTTCCTGGCTTCGGGCAACCACTCTTGGATTTGCTTGATACGTTTCTCGTCAGAAGGATGGTCGCTGAAAATGGAGTTGGAACTGTTGCCAACAGCCGCCATGCGCTGCCAAAAAGACACTGCCACATCAGGATTGTAGCCCGCCATCGCTGCAAAAATGAGTCCGATGTGGTCGGCCTCGCTCTCCTGCTTACGCGAGAAACCAGAGGTCCAAGCCTGCGTACCGACACCGATGGCAAGGGAGGTGATTTGCTGCCAGTTAGGTCCCATACCTGCCACTGATGCCACACCGCCGAGCACCTGCATGGCACTCTGCTGCTTGTAAGAATTGCTGATACGCTCTGCCGAATGCTTGGCTACCGCATGGGCTATCTCATGCCCCAACACGACAGCTAACGAGGCTTCGTCTTGCGTAACGGGCAGAAGTCCCTCATAAACCACAATCTTGCCGCCAGGCATGCACCATGCGTTGACCTGATTGTCCTGTACAAGGTTAAATTCCCACTGATAATCAGCTACCTCATCGCCCATATTGTGAGCCTTTAGATACGAGACAACAGCATTGGCAAGACGTTCACCCACCCGTTTCACCATAGCGGTGTTAGCGGCGTTGGTAGAGGGTTTGGCAGACTTCATGTAGGCATTGTACTCTTGATTACTAAGACTCATCACCTGTTCGTCGCTCACCACTAATCGCTGCTTGCGACCCGTGATAGGCACTTGTGTGGCGGTGCCACAACTTGCCAAGATGGCAACAACAGCCACCATCAGCATGAATTTGATGTGCTTCATTTTCATTACATTTAGTTTTGATGCGGCAAAGTTACAGCATTTTACCTTTCCCCACAATTTTTTCATGCCTCAACCTTTATACTTCGCAGGCGTACAGCCATACTGCTTTTGAAAACATTTGGCAAAGTAAGAAGGGCTGGAGAAACCGACCATATAGCAAACCTCGTTCACCCTGTAACGCCCTTCCACCAACAAGGCAGCCGCATGTTTCAGGCGGATAATCAGAATCATCTCGTTGGGAGTGATGTCTGCCAACGCCCTCATCTTGGCAAACAGGCTCGAACGGGACACACCAACCTCCGAGGCGATGTAATCGACCGACAGGTCGGAGTTGGCGAAGTTCTGTTCAATGACCGCCTCCATTTTCTTGAGGAGTTCTTGGTCTTTGTCGTTGATAGTCATGAACTTGATGCGTGCATCGTGTACTTCCTGCTCCTTTTGCTCATTCAGCTCTTGAATCTCCTGCTCCTTTTGGATGTTGATTTCTTGGATTTCCTGTTCCTTCTGAATGTTAAGCTCCTTGATTTCAGCCACATGCTTACGCTCCTTCTTGCGCAACAGATGGCGCACGAAGAAGAAGAGGACGGCAACAACCAGCAGCAAATACAGAATCTTGGCAGGAGTGTTCCAATAGAAAGGTGGCGTGATGACAATCCGCAAAGTAGATTCCTCCGACAGTACGCCATCGTTGGTGGCAGCACGCACATGCAGAATGTATGTGCCAGGCGACAGGTTCGTGTAGGTCACACTCTGCTGATTGCCACCCTCAACCCATCCCTCATCGAAGCCATCCAAATAGTAACTATACTGAATATCAGAGGGCTGCAAATAACTCATGGCAGAAAAATAGATGCGGAAAACATTCTCGCGATAGCTCAAACGCAGCTCGTCGGCATACGGCAAGCGCACAGGCAGCAGCTCGCTCCCAGCAGCCACAGGGCGACCACACACCTCCAGCGACGTAAAGACCACCCGAGGACGCACCTCGTTGCGGTGCATGAACTGAGGCATGAAAGAGACGAAACCATTGGTCGTACCCAAATACACCTTGCCGTCATATCCCCGATAAATGGCATCAGGCAGGAAGTCCGTGCTGGCAATGTTCCCTCCACTTTGATACAAACGCTCCACCTCACCCTTTTCCAACGAATAAGAAAGGATGCCAGCCGATGTGGTCAGCCACAAACGACCCTCCACAGCCGTCACGCCAAACACAATCATGGGGTCAGACATCAACTGCACCTGTTCAAAACGGTCTGCCTCACGATGATAGCGCAACAAGCCCGAGACCGAACCTGCCCATAAGTTCCCCGCTCCATCTTCATAGAGGCTATACACCGTCATCCGCTCATCCGTAGAGCTTCCCCCACCCTGCCAACTGCGGTAGTGTTTCCATCCCCCACGAGGGTCGCATCGCCAAAGCCCATTGCCATCGGTCGCCACCCACATATATCCTGCATAATCCTCGCACAACGCCGTCACGGGTGTGCCCACCTTCTTCACATTGCTGAACGTGCGCGTGTCGGGATGATAAATCGCCACATCCTGATATGTGCCCACCCAAATGCGGTGCTTCCCATCGCCACTGATAGCATTGGACGACATATCAAAAGACTTGCCCCGTTCATCGACCAGCACTGGCACATGCGTCACCTGCATGGTACGCGTGTTGACGACATATAACCCTTGCGAATAGGTGCCAGCATACAGATTCTCCCCATCTATGTGCAGCGCATGCACATTGTGCTCCACACCAGCATCGTCCAACTTCACCTTCACAAATGTTTCCTCCTCAGGCTGATAGTAACACAATCCGCCATCATCGCTGGCTATCCACAAACGGTGCTCCGCATCCTCGCAAAAGTGGTTCACCACATTGCCAAAGACCGAGTTGGCGTGTTCTTCATGCTGATAAGATGTGAAATTGCCCAATATCGGATGCGTGTAGTTCACACCGCCATAATACGTGCCAATCCAAGTGCCGCCCTCACGGTCCTGCATCAGCGGATAGATGAAGCGGTCGTTCAGCGCACCACGCCCATACATCCTCACATGGCGGTTCTTCACATCCACCAGTGCCAACCCCTTGTCACTGCCCACCAGCAGGTAGCCACTCTTCGGTTCGAGAATGCTGTGTATATGCTGAATCCGAGTCTCTTCGGGCGTAAACACACATTCGGCCTTGCCGCCCGTCTTGTCGTAGCGCACCAAACTGCCGTCCCATGCCCCCAGCCACATCCAGCCGTCAGCGTCTTCACACAGCGCAATGCCTCCCTTCACGCCAAGCCCCAAATCCACAGGCTCAAACCGCTTCTTCTCAACATGATAGCGCACCAGTCTCGACTTTGCCCAGTTGCTTGACACCCACACAGCCCCTCCTCGGCTCACATAGACACATCCATACGCTTTGTCACCATCGGGTGTCGGCACAGAACAAGCCCGTCCCGTTGCGCAGTCAAGACGCACGATACCCTGCCCCATAGTCGCCAGCCACAGCGTGCCCGAAGCATCCACCTTCATGTCCGCCACGTTCACCTCCGCTATGGACGTTCCATCCACTTTCAGGTCATATCGCATTACACTATCCAAGCGTTGATGATACAAAAAAAGTCCAGCAGAAGTCCCCACCCATAGCGTGTCACCACACTCCACCAACGAAGTGACCGACAACTGCCGTGTGCCAGGCAGAACCACCACCCGCCGACCATCGTATCGGTTCAATCCACGGCTCGTCCCCATCCACACAAAGCCCTTCTTGTCCTGCAACAAGGCACGTACCGTGTTGGATGACAGTCCCTTATCAAGCGACAACGAAGAAAACGACAGGGGCATACGGAAGGGCAAATCCTCCTGAGCCGCCACACCTGCCACCGACAGGAGCGACAGGCACAGCACCAGCGTATAACGTATCAATCTCAGCATAAACGTGACCTTTTAGGTTAAAATAAAACGGATGATGCCGCTAAGATAATAAAAAAATCATACAACCAAACAAGAAAATCATCCAAAACAGGAAAACCAGCTACACATTTGAACGATTTTTTCATTCTTTCGGACAATTATGGCATATCGCACGTCACTAAAGCTGTTACTTTGCAACAGATTCAAGAGAGGATTGTGTCCTCCGCATCCGAGACAGATTAGTTAGATAAAGATAGGATTTGTTAGATTAGCCTATTAGTGAAAACGGGTAACATCAAAATGTAATAGGTGAAAACGATGCACAGGCGAGTGCAAAAGCAACAAAAAGGAAGAGAGAACCGCACGTGAGTGTGGTTCTCTCTTTCTTTTCCCCCTTGTCTAACATTCCCTGTTAGCATTCGGTTCTGTATCCATTTCGACTGTCACCTCTCATGGATTATTCTGTGCCAGCACCAGCTTTCAGCAGATAGAACGCCGAAGTGGTGTAATAGTTGCGGAAATAGGGAATCTTGCCCAACAGCGGATTCAACGCTCTGGGAGTCATGTTGAACTTCTGTTTGTAGTGAGGATTGATGAACCAAAATTTCCGATTCATGATAGAGAATCCTGTCTCCCTGCACACCCGTTCAAAGCCCTCAATGGACATTTGGGCACGCTTGATGCTCAAAAGCTCCTTGATGCACCCCTCGTCCTCGCCACTGACCTTGAGCAGCGCACGATACATAGGCACGGGCAGGATGTGGATGAAAGGCGTCTTAGAAGCAAAACCGCGACCAATCTGCTGATGACCGCCAAAGGGCATCTGCCAAGCCGGGAAACCGAAGAACACCAGTCCGCCACGTTTGAGGAGCGGACGGATATTGCCCACGAACGTCTCCTTGTAAGGCGGCTCGATGTGCTCAATCACATCATGCACCAGCACCAAGTCGAACTTGTCGGCCTCGTCCTGCGGCTTCTCCGCCTCAATGAAGTTCTCACACACGAACGTGCCCTTCTGACCAAACTCGGCGAAAAAGGCACGCGCCTGCTCGATGCGTCCCTCGCACAGGTCAATACCCTTCACCTCGCAACCCATCTCCGCAAAGGGCAACAGATTGCCCCCTTCGCCACAGCCTATCTCCAGCACACGGGTCTGAGGCGTGAGCGTGATGTATGGACGCAGATAGTCAAGGTAAAAGTCCTTCGATGTCTTTGCCAACTCGCAGAAATACTGCTTGCGGTTCTGATGTCTCTCTTGCATAATGCTCCTTTATGAACATCCTTGTTCGCCTGCAAAGGTACGACTTTTCGCCCACACAGCCAAACATTCACTCATCATCCAAATCGGGCTGATACTCATAGCCATTCTCCGCAATCGCCCCCAGCAAAGGTCCGTGGGGATAGAACCGCACCTTCACGCCTTTGATGGCGACAGTAGGCTCACCTAACTCCTCCGCCGTCGAGGCCGAAGCCGAATTGATGACAGGCTTGAGCGTGCCGATGCCGTCAATGCGCACCGTGCGCCCCATCTTCAGATAATGCGACACCCTGTCCATCAAGGCAGTCACCACCCCCATTGTTTTGCTGGGGTTCTCGCCACACGATGCCGAACACTCTTTGACAACCTCTCCGAACGTGACGAGAGGCAACGCAGGAGACTGATACACCCACGCCTCGCGCTGCCCATCCGGCCGCACGATTTTCTTCTTCGCTTTTCTTACTATCAACATACTGTTTTCCTTATAATCATCCACATTTGGGGAGTGACTCACACCCTTCCAAGGGTCTGAGTCACACCCCAAACAGGGTCTGACTCACTCCCCCTCAGAGGCGCAAAACCACCCATTTCCCGCACAAAGATAGACAAACTTTCCAACACACACAAACCGACAGGACTGGAATAGGTGTTTTCAAGAAAAAAAAGCACCTGCACGCCTTTTGCACGAGACAAATCCGACCGAAGACCGAGGATATTTTCACAAAAAACATTGTGCCATCACAGAAAAACAGGTATCTTTGTAGCGACATCCCTTGGAGTGTCGCTAACTTTGCAATATAAACAACCATCAGCCAAATGAAAGCTAACGAGATACAGAATCTTTTCAATAGTTTCGAGTCAATCGCCATTGATTACGATGGTGTAGAATGTTGGAGCGCAAGAGAGCTTGCACCCGTCATGGGGTATGTACAATGGCGTAATTTCCAGTCGATTATTGAAAAGGCGAAAGAGTCAGCCTCAAATGCAGGAGAAAGCATATCCAACCATTTTGCTGACGTCAGCAAAATGATAGGGTTGGCAAAAGGTGCTCATCGTCAAGTAGATGACGTAATGCTGACTCGCTATGCCTGCTATCTTGTAGCACAAAATGGTGACCCACGTAAAGCCGAAATCGCCTTTGCGCAAAACTATTTCGCAGTTCAGACCCGTCGCGCGGAACTTGTGCATCAACGACTTCTCGATTATGAGCGTGTACAGGCTCGTGCCAAACTCGCTGAAACAGAGCATACGCTCTCTGGCGTGCTCTATGAACGTGGAGTTGATGCCAAGGGATTTGCCATCATCCGAACAAAAGGAGACCGAGCACTTTTCGGACTCGACACAGCACTGATGAAGCGGCGGGTAGGCGCACCTGAAAAAAGACCACTTGCTGATTTCCTTTCGACTATTGCCATCAAGGCAAAGGACTTGGCGGCAGAAATGACTTCCGTAAACGTACAACAGAAGGATTTACACGGTCAGGTTGCCATTGAGTGGGAACATATTGACAACAACAGTGCGGTACGCAATATGCTTCTGAATCGTGGCATCCGCCCCGAAGCACTTCCGCCCGAGGAAGATGTAAAGAAAGTGGAGCGACGCCTCAAGGCTGACGAAAAGAAAATCTTTCCCAAAAAGAAAAAGTGAGAGGCAACAACCCTCGAAGAAAGAGAAGACCATATCGACTTATGTGCTAATTATACATCTTGTTGTCCACAAGAGAACGACATCCAACATTGAACAGACAACCACAAAAATAGGCTCAGCTATTAACGTGATAAAGAAAAAGATAGAAAGCAGCGTTTAAGCAGCCAACTATCTTCTTATCTTATTAGATTTTCTAAATTAAAAACAAACTTCTTTAATCAACATCAATGGATATGAGTTTCTTATATATGAAATCCATACTCAACCTACTGGGCAATTCTTTGATTCTTCCAAGATGTACCACTTTAATAATGCGTACATGAAAGGTTCATCAAATCAATTTCCAAGAAACTTGCAGGATTGCCTCTTTTATCTTTTTCTGAATAGAAAATACGCCCCTTAAAATCCTTCTGCACTTTACAACAATATACTCCATTATAGGCTTTATCTCTCCCCATCAATACAGGAATTGTCGTTGAAGATATAATCTTGCAAGGATTTTTACCTGTACAGACCTGATTTGGGGGCACAATATCCAATATATGCCCATTCAGGCTGCCATGATGTGATATAGCATATAGACACACCTCACTAAAGTCTTTACAATATCCGCAAACATTCATCAAATCCCATCCTTCTTTCTCTATATCTCCAGGGAAAATACAATAAGATTTATTATCAAAACGGATATTATAAACACTGGACATATTATTATACGAC
>CAMWJL010000057.1 GCA_947174565.1 uncultured Prevotellaceae bacterium
ACCACCGACCTTCACTCAATGGGTCAGTGGATTCAGGATGGCGAACGCACCATCTTCGAGACGGTAATCTCAGTGGAGAAGCCGAACACCTCTTTGGCTGTTCCTGCTGACGAGGAGAACCTCGACGGCTTGAACTTCCTTGCAGGCAAACGCATCGACGAGGTGAATAAGATGGCAGAACTGGGCACTCAGTTGGCTCATGTTGACGGTGGTGTGCCTAACATCAAGATTTCCATTGAAAAACTTGATGAGTACAACATCGGTCAGCTCATCTACTTTTTCGAGAAAGGTTGTGGCATCTCGGGTCTTATCCTCGGTGTCAATCCGTTCAACCAGCCAGGTGTGGAAGCCTACAAGAAGAACATGTTCGCCCTTCTCAACAAGCCTGGCTATGAGGCTGAAAGCAAAGCCATTCAAGAGAGATTGAAGTAATAAGAGATTGGAGTCGTTATCGCCTGATAGCGACTCCAATATATACATTATATATAATATAGACACGAAATGAAATACGATATGATTGCATCAGGGGTGAAGTACATCGGTGTGGATGACTTGGATATAGACCTCTTTGAGGGACAGTATGAAGTGCCACTTGGCGTGTCGTACAACTCCTATCTGATTGACGACGAGAAAGTCGCCATCATGGACACAGTGGATGCCACCAAGGCTGAGGAATGGGCTAAGAATCTTGAAGCGGCATTGGGCGGCAAGACACCCGACTATCTGATTGTGCAGCACCTCGAACCCGATCATGGAGGCAGTGTGCAGTACATCATGGAGAAATACCCCAACATGACGGCTGTCTGCTCGCAGAAGGCGGTGGCGATGTTCAAGCGTTTCTTTGATGCAGATTTCAGTTCACGCATTCAGGTGGTGAAAGAGGGGGAAACCCTCTCTTTGGGCGAGCACACCTTGCAGTTCTTTATGGCTCCGATGGTGCATTGGCCAGAGGTGATGGTCACTTACGAACAGACGACCAAGATTCTTTTCGCTGCTGATGGCTTCGGCAAGTTTGGTGCACTCTGCAAGGAAGAGGAAGACACAGAAGGATGGGCTTGCGAGGCACGTCGCTACTATTTCAACATTGTGGGCAAGTATGGCGCAATGGTGCAGTGCCTCCTGAAGAAAGCGGCTACACTCGACATCCAGCAGATTTGCCCCCTGCATGGTCCTGTCCTCTCCGAAAACCTCGGCTATTACATCGGTCTTTATGACACATGGAGCAAGTACGAACCCGAAGACAAGGGAATCTTCATCGCATACTGCTCTCTGCATGGCAACACGGCTCAAGCGGCTCTGAAACTGGCGGATATCATCCGTGAGAAGAGCGATGTCAAGGTCGCCACTTCCGACATTGCCCGTGACGACTTGCACGAAGCCGTAGAAGATGCTTTCCGTTACGACCGAATGGTGCTTTGTGCGCCTACCTACGATGGCGACATCATGCCCATTATGGGGGACTTCATCAACCTGCTCCGCATCAAGACCTACCAGAACCGCAAGGTCGCCTTTGTCGAGAACGGCACTTGGGCACCTGCCGCTGGCAAGAAGATGCGCGAACAGATGGAGGCGATGAAGAACATCACCATCGTCGAACCACTCGTCACCATCGAATCGACCGTGAAAGCCAAAACGATAGCCGACCTTACCGTCTTGGCAGAAGCGTTGACAGCTGACAAATAATGCAAACAGATAACCCATCCCCAATCTCATGATTAACAACAAGTGGATACGTGCCGCCATTCCTGCATTGCTGATTCATAGCTGCATCGGCAGCGTCTATTGCTGGAGCTTGCTCAAGGCCGACATCGCAGGGCTGATGGATTGCCCCGTGTCCTCCATCGAGTTCGCATTCTCGTTGGCGATTTTCTTCCTCGGCATGTCCGCCGCCTTTGGTGGACGCTTTGTCGAGAAGAATGTCACGCTGGCTACCGCCACCTCCGGCCTTTTCTTCTGCGCAGGATTGTTGGTGTCCATTTTTGCCATCAACCTTCGGGATGTCAACCTGCTCATGTTGGGTTACGGCTGCCTGATGGGTGTCGGTTTGGGCATCGGCTACTTGGCTCCAGTCAAGACTCTCATGCTGTGGTTCAGCGAGCACAAAGGACTGGCTACGGGCATAGCCATAGCAGGTTTCGGGCTTTCCAAGGTGCTCTTCTCGCCCTTCATCGAGTGGTGCAATGCCGCTCATGGTGCCAAGACCACCCTTGCCCTCATCTGTGCCATCTCAGCCGTGTGTATCGGTTTGGCAGCTGTGCTCATCAAGAAGCCGCTCCACTGGAAAGAACCCAAGACACCTTTCAAGATTCAGGAATACTACAAGGTGTTGCGGAATCCCACCTACATCAAGATTTGGATGGTGTTCTACCTGAACATCACCTGCGGCTTGGCACTGATCGCCTTTGAAAAAGCCATCGCCGTTGACATCGGCATCAGCAGTGCCTTCATTGCCCTGCTTGCCTCCGCCACGGCATTCTTCAACACTGCTGGTCGCTTCTTCTATTCCATGTCGTCCGACTACACCCAGCGCAAGGAGACCATCTACAAGATAATCTTTGCCAGTTCCCTGCTGGTCATGATTCTTGCATCCGCATCCTACACCCTCGTTCCTGTGATTGTGATGCTGATGACCGTCAACGCTGGCTACGGCGGCGGATTCTCCACCTTGCCCACCTTGTTGCAGAGCAAGTTCGGCATGGAAAAGATAAGCACCATCCATGGCCTTGCACTCTCCGCATGGGCATGGGCAGGACTCAGCGGCAACCAGCTCTCCAATCTGCTGGTCAACACCCTCGGCTACGACTATGTAGTTCTGTTCGCAGTGCTCGCAGCCCTTTATGCCCTCAGCTTAGTCATCACCTATCGCATCAAGCAGTAACCAGAACACATAAACTTTGTATATAATGGCCCAGACGCAAACATGTGTCTGGGTCATTTTGTTATAGTGCATTCCACATCCTGCCCCTCGCCCCCTTTTCCCTTGTTCCTCATCCCTCAAATCGATGTCCCCGACTCCGATTGGTCGGAGTCGGGGACATCGGCAAGTCGGAGTCGGGGACTCCGATTTAGGGGCTGTGGAAGCGCACTGCACACGGAAGTGGCTTGTGTCCTGTTTCATGAATACTTCTTCCGTTCTCTGATTATTATTGGCTCAAATTATTGCGCATTATTGCCAATTATTGTTTGTCCACCAAGGTCGCTTGCGACCAAAACATAAAGGGGGTGTTGTCTTCTTTGGACAATAATTTGCAATAATACGCAATAATTTTGTCCAATAATAATTCGTGGATTTCCCATGAATATTTTCGTCGAACCCACGTTGATGGTAGGTTCGATGGCAGAACTCGGGCGGTCGAACAACCTGTTTTCCCCTCATGCCTATTGTGCATATTAAAAATAAGTTGTACTTTTGCAACCGCAGACCGATTCGCAGAAAAGCCCCGAGCGAGGGGACGTGAGGAGGATGCAGTGAACATACATGAAGAAAGCGTATATCCGCGCTGATTCTTGACGTTTCGAGATTCTCGCAAAATTTCTAACCAAAGTCAAGGGTGTAGCAACGATAGATGCCCGTGGTATGCAATGTTTTGTATTCGGCATCATGTTTCGTCAGAAATATGGCCGAACACATTGGTTGTATATACAAGCGTGGGCTTCTGCGTTGCCGTCCGACTTTGGTAAGGCAATGCGAGAAGCCTCGAAACGTAGGATGGCAACAGATACAGACTCCTGCGCTTTTCCGTTTCAATCAATTGCCAACGAGGGGAGGACCGAGGCACTATAACACCAATATGCGCAAGCTTATTACATTATTCTTTTTTCTGTTGGCTGTAGTTATCCATGCCCAACAGATTACGCCCGATGAGGCCGCAGCCATAGCATCGGAGTTCCTCAATTCTTCATCGCCACAACTTGCAAAGTCAAAACGTGTTGGCGTAAGACGTGCCAAGGCGAGAACGAACGTGGCTGATAACTCATTGCAACCCTACTATGTCTTCAACGGCGATGACGACCGAGGCTTTGTGATAATCTCCGGCGACAATCGCGCAAGGAAAATCCTCGGCTACTCTGACACGGGCAACTTCGACTTTGACAATCTCCCACCCCAACTCTCGGCTATGCTCGACCAATATGCGGAACAGATAAAGTCGCTTCCTGAATCTGCTGCTCCCGACGCATCGTGGAGTACTTCCACTCGTGCTGCTTCTGCGGATTCCGACGGCGTACTTCTTGAAACAGCAAACTGGGGACAACACTATCCGTTTAATATGTATGCTCCCGAGGTGGACGGGATAAAATGCCCATCGGGGTGTGTCGCGACAGCTATGGCTATTGTCATGAAGTACAATAATTGGCCTGAAAAAGGCAGGGGTGAGCATAAATGGTACAGTAATGGAACGCTTTTGGACTATGACTTCGGAAATGTCCAGTTTGACTATTCACTAATGCCTGATACGTATGAAGAGGGGGAGTATAGTGAAAAAGAGGCCATAGAGGTTGCCAAACTTATGCAGGCTGCCGCAGCGGGAGTAAACATGACGTATGACATATATGGATCCGGCGCAATGACGTGTGTCGTGGGGCATTCCATGTATGAGTATTTCCGATATTCGCCACAATGCCAGTTTGTCTCAGCAGCCAATTTTGACGAGTCGTCATGGCTGAAAATGATATACAACCAAATTGACTCCGACCATCCTGTAATTATGAGTGGTGCAAGTGAAACGCAAGGTGGTCACGCATTCGTTTGCGACGGTTATAACAGCGAGGACTATCTCCATATAAACTGGGGGTGGGATGGCATCAATAACGGTTTCTTCTCGCCTTTTGTTTTGGACGGCTTTGAATATGGGATAGGAATGGTAATCAACCTGTTCAATGATGGATGTGAAAAAGAATATGCACGATGCTGGAATGATTACGGCTATTTATGGGCGACAGCAGGAAATGGTGCAGGATTTAATGTGTCGGTGGAAAATATAGAAAAGGATGTTCCTTTCTCTGCGATAGTCGGTCAAATAACCTTTCCCAATGATTTCTCAGGTGTTGTTTGTTTGGCTGTAATTGACGAAAATGAGGATATTATTGAAGTCAATGAACAGGTTGGGCATCGATTTGAGGGAAACCACGACTGGGATCATATCGGCTACACTTGGGTTGGACATGGAGCACTTTCTTTTAGAAATGTAACATTCAAAACTAACATAGAGGATAACATGCGTATTCAAGCGGTCGCGCGTGAGGACGGGGGAAACTGGAAACTCATATTGGGTACCATAGAGGCTCCTTCGTCTGTGAAAACAGTCCAAAACACACCGTATATCAGCACTATTGAATGGAATATTCATGACCCGTACCATGTCACAAATATAGAATACCAAAATGATAATCAGCATAGTGTCCTGCTTGGGGAGTGTTGCCCGTTTAATCTCAATGTCAGAGGTGGAGTTGGATACGCAATTGTTGACGGAGTATATCGTTGTAATGGAAGTGATTTTACCGCCGGAAGTTTTAATTTTGTAACAACTAAAGACACCTATACGATTGACATATATGCCAATCGTTACGAGGACCTTTTAGAACGAACTGTCACACTTGAACAAGCCGGTACATTATCCTCAAAGATATTGCAAGATGAACGGTCTTTGATTTACAAACTGACAGTTGAAGGTCCGATGAATGCTGACGACTATGCATTTATAACAAGTAAACTATATTCGTTGAAACATTTGGATGTACGAAATACAACCATAGAGGCCAGCGAGTATAACAGATACAATTATTTACCAGAAACAGCGGGACACAATAACGAGGCCTATGATAAGCTTGGTCATTGTGTATGGGGGATTGAATCAATTATATTACCTGATAGTTTACTTGGTTTTGAAGCATGTAGTATGCCCCATGCAGGAATAGAATTTTTGGAAATTCCCAAGTCTGTTAATGCATATGAATGTAGTTCTCTTATGGGCCATGCTGGTATGAAGTTGGATTTTCTAAGAGTAAACAATCCTACACCAGCTCCTATTCCCGAAGGAATAGGAGCAATAGCAGGGGCATTGGATTTGGTTTACGATGGAGTTTACCGTAATAATACAGTTCTCTACGTCCCTGTCGGTTCAAAGGAAGCTTATGCGGCATCCCCGTCATGGCGTGGTTATAAGGATATCCGAGAAAGCGACAGCGATTTTATTGGTAAGTTCACGGATTTTGACGGTGCGCGTTACTTGATTCTTTCAGATTTTGCTGTAATCAGCGGTATCTATGAACCACATGGAGAGACATTCGTACTTCCTTCAAGTGTTGAATATAAAGGCAAAACATATCCTGTCACAGGAAATTGCAGGGAGATGGGCATCCAATACTTGTATTTAATGAATACCGGAGAATTTGAGTTCAACCAGCCTTATCAGTGCATACGAAATGCTGTTACTCCTTATATTTCAGCAGACTATAAGTGTAAAACAGGTGAATATATGACTCTGTGGATTCCTGGTGGTTCGTCAGACAATTATGCACAAATGGAATGTAATGTCAACGAAATGTGGGAGTACAAAATAGACTGGCAGCATAAGTTACTTTCAATAGTCCCGACGCAAATGTGTTCGATTGGTGAAGTTCGTATCAACGGAGCAAAAACAGAACCGCTATCGGAGAATTTGTATAGATTCTCTGACGAGAATGGTCTTGCTGTGGATATACAGTTTTCCACTTTCGGGCATGAGTACAATATGTGTACCAATTATTCCAATGAATTCAATAACGCGCTATCAAGTACAAACTTGGCTAAGCCAATCGAGAGAATAGAATTGAATGTGTATCAAAAACAAGTTGCCATAAACGAAACATTCACTATTGAAGCCAAAGTGTTTCCTGAGAACGCAACCGACAAGAGCATTGTATGGTCGTCGAGCGACGAAAGCATTGCTGTGGTCGATGCTGATGGCAATGTAACCTCTGTTGGAGTTGGCGAAGCCGCCATCACAGCTACTGCCGCTGACGGGTCAGGCGTGAGCGCAACCTGTTCTGTAACAGTCAATCCCGTCTTGGCAGAGTCGCTGATACTCTCTGCAATGGAATGGAGCGGAAAGATTGGCGAGAGCTTCACGCTTTCCGCCACCGTCCTGCCCGAGAATGCCACCAACAAAAACATAACGTGGTCGTCGAGCGACGAGAGCATTGCTGTGGTCGATGCTGATGGCAATGTAACCTCTGTTGGAGTTGGCGAAGCCGCCATCACAGCTACTGCCGCTGACGGGTCAGGCGTGAGCGCAACCTGTTCAGTAACAGTCAATCCCGTCTTGGCGGAGTCGCTGACCCTTTCCGCTACGGAATGGAGCGGAAAGATAGGCGAGAGCTTCACGCTTTCAGCCACCGTCCTGCCCGAGAACGCCACTGATAAGACCGTGGTGTGGTCGTCGGGCGACGAAAGCATTGCCATGGTTGATACCGAAGGCAACATCGTGGCTCGGGCTGTTGGCGAAGCGACAATCACCGCATCCTGCGGAAGCGTCACCGCAAACTGCACCGTCACCGTTGCTGCAACCCCTGCCGAGAGCGTCACTCTCAGCCAAACGACGGCACAGCTCAAAGCTGGCGAATCCGTCCGTCTGACCGCAACAGTTTCTCCAGCAACTGCCACTGACAAGACAGTAAACTGGAGTTCAAGCAATTCTGAGATAGCCACAGTCGATGCCAATGGTAATGTCACCGCCATATCTATCGGTGAAGTGACAATCACCGCATCCTGCGGAAGCGTCACCGCAAACTGCACCGTCACCGTTGTTGCAACCCCGACCGAGAGCGTCGCTCTCAGCCAAACGACGGCACAGATTAAAGTCGGGAAATCCGTCCGTCTGACCGCAACGGTTTATCCTGAAACCGCCACTGACAAGACAGTAAACTGGAGTTCAAGCAATTCTGAGATAGCCACAGTCGATTCCAATGGTAATATTACAGCCGTATCTATTGGCGAAGCGACAATCACCGCGACCGCAGCCGACGGGACAGGCGTGAGCGCAAGCTGCCATGTCACGGTTCTGCCAGTGTTGGCTGAGTCACTGACCGTTACCCCCGAGAGTTGGGACGGCATGGAGGGTGGCAGTTTCACGCTTATAGCCACGGTATTCCCTGAGAACGCCACCGACAAGTCAGTCAGCTGGAGTTCAAGCGATTCGGAGATTGCCACCGTCGATGCCGAGGGCAATGTGCGTGTGCTGAAAGACGGGTATTGCACCATCACCGTCAGCACACAGGACGGCTCGAATCTCTCGGCTGAATGCGTCATCACCAATGTGTCGGGCATTGATGCCATCTTCAAAGATGCCAATGCAAGCTTTGACATCTACAATCTTCAGGGCATTCAGATAAAGGAAGGCTGCCGCCGCAACGACCTCAGGAAACTGCCAACAGGTACGTACATCCTGCGTCAGGGGAATGTCAGGAAGAAGATAATGATTCGATAAACAACACATTACAGAAAAGTGGGCGTGTATCCGAATGAAGATATACGCCCACTTTTTGAATCTGTGATTATGATAAAACTTTTCTTGTTTTTGCAAAAAAAGTATGATATATGATGAAAATGTGAATGTTTTTTTTGTATATTTGCAAATAAAATCATGCCGAATGAAAGATTGTATTCAACGCATCAAATCGTGTTTTGTACTCAACAAGCGTTGGCTTTCCTCACGTATGAAAGGAGTTACAGCTTATGAAGAATGTGTATTTCCCCGATGAGCAGGTTACGGTGAATGACCTTTATTTTGTTTGCTATATGATAGAAAGGGTTGCCCGTCAGTTAAAGCAGCCTAACAAGTATGTGGCAAATAAGATGGGGCATGATGAATTGGCGAAGAAGTTGTCACTTGCCAGTGTGTTGCATTCGGAAAATCCGTTGGCGGTGGCTGCTGAATGGATAGAGGAGTATCATTTGCAGAAGGGGGAGCATGATGTGACCGCTGTGGATGCTAAGTTTTGTAGTCGTATCCCGACTGAGACGCAGATGGGAAAGGTGTATAAGCGTTTGATTCTTTCCACGCTACGGGATGGCGAAGATTATGCTGATGGCATTCTTCGTGTCTATAATGCCTCCCTTTGTGAGACTCTTGATAACTATAATTGTAGTGCTTATTATGAACCGTCTCCTTACATCGCTCAAAGTTATCATGCAGGTGGTTTTTAGCAATTACTTGGCGGAGAAGGTGTGAGTATTTGTATAATTTGTACAAAAAAAGTCATACCAAGAAAAATAAGTGAAGGGAAATTTGGTGGGTTCGTTGGAAAGTGCTACCTTTGCAGTCGCAAATTGCGTGGGGTATGCCCATGAATGATGCTTTGTATGGCTGGGCCATGCGTAAAACTCCGAGTGGATGAAACCTGAGAGAAGGACGGAAGTCCATGAGAGGATGGTTCGGTAGCTCAGTTGGATAGAGCAACAGCCTTCTAAGCTGTGGGTCTTGGGTTCGAATCCCAACCGGATCACAAAGACTTTCTGAAAGAGGAACGGGAGGTTGCTTTCTGTTCTGTCATGAGGAAAGGCTTTGAAAAGGATGAATCGTGGTGAGGAATGGGATGTGTAATCCCGACAAAGAAGAAAAGAAACACCCCTAATTTTCAAAAACAAAAAGGGCGGAGCGTTCCAAATTTCGCAAGGTAGGCATTGCGGGCCTATCGGAGTCGTGAAGCCTGTACTTCTCCAAGTAAAATTAGATTTGAAAATTAAAAACAGATAACAAGAACATGTCAAAAATTTGTCAGATTACAGGTAAGAAGGCAATGGTGGGTAACAATGTGTCTCACTCGTTGCGTAGAACAAAGAGGACATTCGATGTCAACTTGTTCACTAAGAAGTTCTACTATGTAGAGGAGGATTGCTGGATTGTGCTCAAGGTGAGTGCTGCTGGTCTCAGAATCATCAATCGTATTGGTCTTGACGCTGCTTTGAAGCGTGCTGTGGCTAAGGGACACTGCGAGTGGAAAGACATCCAGGTTATTGGCTAATTATTAAAGTAAGGAGATTAAGAAAATGGCAAAGAAAGCTAAAGGCAATCGTGTGCAGGTCATTCTTGAATGCACTGAAATGAAGGATAGCGGTCTTCCTGGCACATCAAGATACATTACGACAAAGAACCGCAAGAACACTCCTGACCGTTTGGAGTTGAAGAAGTATAACCCCATCTTGAAGCGCATGACTGTGCACAAGGAAATCAAATAAGTTTAGATTATGGCAAAGAAAACCGTCGCTACCCTCCAAAACAAGGATGGTCGTTCTTACACGAAGGTGATTAAGATGTTTAAGTCGCCCAAGACTGGTGCTTACGCATTTGATGAGAAGATGATCCCTGCTGAATTGGTGAAGGATTATCTGAAGAAGTAATGTGACAGACATTTGGACACCCTGTCAGGGTCTCCATTAGCTATAAAACCAAGGACCTCTCCAAAAAATGGAGGGGTTTTTTTTTGTGTTCTCGTGGAAACTTCGTATCTTTGTCCATTAAAATGGTTTGGCTATGGGATTTTTTAGTTTTTTTTCAAAGCAGAAGAAGGAAACGCTGGATAACGGGTTGGCAAAGACGAAGGAGAGTGTGTTTGGCAAGATTGCACGTGCTGTGGCAGGAAAGTCGAAAGTGGATGACGATGTGTTGGACAATCTGGAAGAGGTGCTGATTACGAGCGATGTGGGCGTGGAGACGACGTTGGAGATTATCCGCAGGATAGAGGAGCGTGTTGCTCGTGACAAGTATGTGGGTACTGATGAACTGAACAGGATTCTGCGTGAGGAGATTGCAGGATTGCTGACGGAGAGCAATACGGATGATACGGAGGGTTTCCAAATACCTGAAACGGCGCATAAGCCTTACATCATCTTGGTGGTGGGCGTGAATGGTGTGGGCAAGACGACCACCATTGGCAAGTTGGCATACCAGTTCAAGGAGGCTGGTTTGAAGGTGTATTTGGGTGCTGCTGACACGTTCCGTGCGGCTGCGGTGGAGCAGATTTGTATTTGGGGTGAGAGAGTGGGTGTCCCTGTGGTGAAGCAGCAGATGGGCAGTGACCCTGCGGCTGTGGCGTTTGACACGGTGAGTTCTGCCAAGGCTAATGGTGCCGATGTGGTGCTGATTGACACGGCTGGTCGTCTGCACAACAAGGTGGGGCTGATGAATGAGTTGGCGAAGATAAAGAATGCGGTGAAGAAGGCTGCGGGGTATGAGGCCGATGATGTGATGTTGGTGCTGGATGGCTCGACTGGACAGAATGCTTTTGAGCAGGCGAAGCAGTTCACCAAGGCTACGGAAGTGACGTCGATGGCTGTTACAAAGCTGGACGGAACGGCGAAGGGTGGTGTTGTGATTGGCATCAGTGACCAGTTCAAGATTCCCGTGCGTTATATCGGTTTGGGCGAGGGAATGGAGGATTTGCAGGCGTTCAATCGGAAAGAGTTTGTGGAGAGTTTGTTCGGAGAATGAGAAAGAATACGATAGACATTATCACGTTGGGATGCTCGAAGAATCTGGTGGATTCGGAGCGGCTGATACGTCAACTGGAGCTGAACGGCTATCATGTGACACACGACAGTGAGCATCCACAGGGTGAGATTGTGGTGGTGAACACATGTGGCTTTATTGCTGATGCACAGGAGGAAAGCGTGAATATGATTCTCGAATTGTGTCAGGCGAAAGAAGAGGGACGTGTGAAGCAGGTGTATGTGATGGGGTGTCTGTCGCAGCGGTTCATGAAGGAGCTGGGACACGAGATTCCACAAGTTGATAAGTTTTATGGCAAGTTCGACTGGACGGAGCTGCTCAACGACTTGGGTAAGGTGTATATGAAGGAATGCCAGTACGAACGCCGTTTGACCACGCCGAAACACTATGCTTACTTGAAGATTTCGGAGGGATGTGACCGCCATTGTGCATATTGTGCCATTCCGCTGATTACGGGTAGGCATCAAAGCCGCAGAATGGAGGACATCGTGGCCGAAGTGGAGCACTTGGTGAGTGAGGGTGTGAAGGAGTTCCAGCTGATTGCGCAGGAGCTGACCTATTATGGATTAGATATTTATGGAGAGCAGAAGATAACGGAACTGGTCGAACGTATCAGTGACGTGAAAGGCGTGAAGTGGATTCGCTTGCATTATGCTTATCCTATGAACTTTCCTTGGGAGTTGCTGAGGGTGATTCGTGAGCGGAAGAATGTGTGTAAGTATCTTGACATCGCTTTGCAGCATGTGAACACGAAGGTGTTGACGAATATGCAGCGTCATGTAGATAAGGAACAGACATATGAACTGATAGAACGCATTCGCAAGGAAGTGCCAGGCATTGCTTTGCGTACCACATTGATGGTGGGATTCCCTGGTGAAGATGAGGCGGAGTTTGAGGAACTGAAGGAGTTTGTGCGTTGGGCGAGGTTCGACAGAATGGGGGCTTTTGCCTATTCGGAGGAGGAGGGTACACCTGCACAGAAGAACTTGAAAGATGAGGTCTCTGACGAGGTGAAGCAACGACGGTTGAGTGAGTTGATGGACTTGCAGCAGCGCATTTCGGCAGAGGTGCAGGCAGCGAAGGTCGGGCAGGTGCTGAAAGTGATGGTGGATAGAAAAGAGGGTGACTATTATGTGGGGCGGACAGAGTTTGATTCGCCCGAGGTGGATCCCGAGGTGTTGATTCCTGTGGCAGACGGAACGCTGAGAAGGGGCTGCTTCTATCTGGTGCAAGTGGTTGACTCAGATGATTTTGACTTATATGGTAAGGTGATAAGATGACGAACAAGGAATTTATCGAGATGCTTTCGCGGAAGACGAGTTTTGAGACTTCCGATGTAAAGGAACTGTCGGCTACGCTGATAGACATTATGCTGCATAATGTGGCGGAAGGCGATAGTGTGACCATTCAGGGCTTTGGCTCGTTTGAAGTGCGTGAGAAAGCTCGCCGAAAGATTTACAACCCGACATCAAAGAACTATATGGTGGTGCCTCCGAAGAAGACGCTTGGCTACAAGATGAGCGCGGCATTGAAGGAACGTTTAAACATGGAATAATCTATGAACGAGAAATTGTCATTCCAGCATGTGTCTGATGCTTTGGCGCAGAAGATGGGTGTGTCGAAGAAAGTGGCGGACGTTTTCACGAAGGCTTTTTTTGATACAGTGGTTGATGCGTTCTATATGGGCGAAGAGGTTGTCAAGGTGAAGGGGCTGGGCACTTTCAAGTTGGTGGTAGTGGAGAGCCGTGAGAGCGTGAATGTCTCGAATGGTGAGCGCATCGTGATTCCTGGTTACAAGAAGGTCGCTTTTGTGCCTGAAGATAGCGTGGTGGAGTTCTTGAATCCCGAGGCGGAAGTGCCAGTGGAGGAAGATAAATTGTTTGTGGAAGAACCACCTGTTGTGGAGATACCGATGGCGGACAAAAGTTCCGTGTTAGAAGAAACACAAGTTGTGGAAGATGAACCAGTTGAGGATGAAGTGGAGGTGTTGGTACAGGTTGCTGAGCCTGCCCATGTGGAAGAACCGCAAGACGCTTTTAGTGGTATAGATATGCTGATTTCCACGCCTGAGAGCATGGAAGAGGTGCGTCAGCAATACGAAGAGGCTAAGGCTAAGATGGAGGTCGCAGTGGAGGAGGCGCGCAAAGCGAATGCTGAAAAAGTGCGTTTAGAGAAGTTGCTGGCTCGCTTAGAGGCTAATGCTGTGCCTGAAATGGTAGAAAAAGGTGAGGAGGTATCTGTGATGACAGAGGTGCAGGAGGATGCTGGGGAGGAGGTCTCTGTGGTTGAGGCTTCTGTACAGGAAGATAAGTCCGAAGAACCCGATGCTGCCGAGGAGGATAAGCACCAAGAGGCGTTAAATCGTTTTATGAACGAAAGTTCTCGTGCGGAGGAGGCAGCGGTTAAGCCTAAAAAGAGTCATGCGATGGCTTGGGTGTTGACGATTGTGTTTGTGTTGTTGGCTGCAATTTGTTTTTTCCTTTACCAGACGTTCTTGTCGATAGAGGCGGTGGAAACCGTGCCTAAGACAGAGAAAAAAGAGCAAGTGAAGAAAGTGAATAAGCCTGCAAAGCCCAAAAAATCAGAAACATCTAAGCAGGTTGAGCAAGAACCTACTGAAAATAAGCAGGAAGACCCCGAGGCAACAGACAAGAAAGAGGAAGCCAAGCCGTCGAATCCAACGCCAACGAAACCAGCCACTTATGTGCTGCAACGTGGTGAGTCTCTCACGCGCATTTCGCAGAAGTTCTATGGCACAAAGGATTCTGTGCCAGCCATTATCAGAGTGAATAAATTTGATTATCCCAATAACCTGCCTGTGGGTACTGTGGTGAAATTGCCATAGAGAGTTTCCATGGTGTGGATGGAAAAATAGTGTTAAAGGCTGCTTGCCATTGTGGCAAGCAGCCTTTTTTGTTACGTGATAGTTCTCGCAGGAAAGAGAACGGCAACCATATAGGGTCTTCCTTTTCATCCCCTCCCTTGCCAAATCTCTCCTTCAATTTCGTATAATCTGCCCCATCATGCTATCATTCGTTGAGTCTTCACACCTAAATTCAATAGGTAAAAAGCATTTCATACGGACAATTTCTCCTTTTATCTGCCCTGGTTCCCATTTAGGCATCTTCTTGACAATGAGAAGAGCTTCTTCGTTTAACCTTGAATCCACAGATTTCGCTATGTTGATATTGGTAAGACTCCCATCTGTTTCCACACAAAAGCTGACAATAACGCGTCCCTCTATTCTTTTTTCTTTGGCACATTCAAGATAGTGCATATTACGTTTAATAAAGTCAAATAGGGCTTTATCACCTCCAGGGAAACGTGGCCGTATCTCGTAAGATGTTGGTGAGGTTACGACATTCTTAACAGCATTTTCGTCATCTGTAGTTTGTTGATTTTCATTGCTTTTTAGATTAACTGCAAATGCTGATGAAAACAACGGAAATAGTATAAATAACAAGACCTTTGGAATACGCATATCGCCCTTTATTTAGTATTGACGTAAAAAATAATACCATTTAATTGACGGACAAAGATAGGGAAAAGCAATGAAAGGAGAAAGCAAGTGTGGGTGAAATGTCTGAAATGGCACGAATTTAGGAATGGTAGGGGGAAAGAAAAATGGGGTGAACGGATGTGTAGAGAGGCAAAAAGAGGGTGTGGCATAGATGGTAAAAGCACTTTGGTGTGCATATTTGTGGCGTGATAACTCCCGTCGGAGTGTCTATGTGATGGTGAAAATTATTCATCTCCGACCATACAACTTTATTCACTCTTTTGATGAACAAAAAGACCATATTCTATAGCTGGAACATTTTCTCCTGAGATGCTGATTGACATCAAGCTTGGACAGGAGAGATATGGTGAATTATCAAATGTCAAATCATTCTTTGTCTTTACATATTTATTTACAGGTTCATAGACGACACTCGTCAAACAGGTACAATCCCAAAATGAATTGGCTTTTAGTTTCGTATTTGCAGGAATCACCAACTGACAGAGACTATTACACCTCATAAAGGCAAACTCCTCCACTTTCAATACATTGTCAGGAATACGGAGTATGGCTGGAGTATTCATGCCGCTGAACGCATATTTCCCAATCGAACTCACACTCTTAGGGATGACTGCGGCGGAACTGCCACAGATAATCTTATTTGACTGAGATTCAATAATGCAGTTGCATCCCTCGCGTGAATCATAGACTTTGTTGTCTTTATCGACCTCTACGTTTACCAGATTCACGCAGTTAGAGAAAGCATCTGCATCGATACACTCCACACCCGCAGGAATGAATACCTTAGTCAGTCGTCTGCAACCCTTAAAGGCAGAAGCGTATATTCTCTTTATTTCGCTGCCGATAGTCGTATTGTAGCAACCTGCAAAAAGCACAGAATCACTAATCAAAGCATTATTCTCCTGATTTGTACGCCAGTCTTTATTCGATGGAGAAACAGTAAAGTATGACAGATTCTCACAGTTCGTGAACGGGTTCTGAAGGAAACTGATGTCTCCAGCTGGAAGGTTGAACGAAGTAAGAGAACAGCAACCATCGAATACTGACTGACCAAGCTGCAATGTGCAGTTCTCCGGCAAGACGATTTCTTCAAGTCGGAAACAATCGGAAAAAGCATAATCCTCTATGACCTCTATCCATTTCGGAATACTCAGGGAAGTCAAGCCTGTACATCCACTGAAAGCATTGCTCGATATTTGCGACACGCTTTTAGGGAATATCGTTCCAGCGCATCCCTGTTCAATGGCGTCATCAGACGTGCGGATGACAGCATTACACTGCTCACGGGAGTCGAACACTGGATTTGCCTTGTTGACATCAATAGATTTCAATTCTGGACAGTTATAGAAAAGGCATTCGCCCAATGATGAAACAGTAGATGGGAAGCTGACAGCGCAGAGGTCGGAACAGCCGTTAAAGGCAAGTTTCCCCACAGTCTTTATGCCTTCATCCACCACAAGCTTTTTGATAAAGCAACAGTTCGTGAATCCTTTTGCTGCTATCTGGACGATTTTGTATGTTTTCCCCTTTGTCTGAATTTCAGCTGGTATCCGTAAGGTTTCATGTCCTTTCTCAAGTACAGCATCCTTATTCACTGAGATGCAGTATTCAGATGGATTGTCAGAACAAGGCGTTAAACGAAACAGGCCAACAACAACACTATTATTAGAATAACAAACTAATGAAATTCCACATAATAATATAGATAACAAAATCCTTTGGATACAGAATGTATTTATGCGCATATACGCTATTTATTTAATCAATGGTCAAAGATAGGGAAAAGTAACGAAAGGAGAAAGCAAGTGTGGGTGAAATGTCAGAAATGGCACGAATTTAGGAATGGTAGGGGAAAGAAAATGGGGTGAACAGATGTGTTGAGAGGTAAAAAGAGGGTGCAGCATAGATGGTAAAAGCACTTCGGTGTGCATCGGGCTTCCACAGCCTCTAAATCGGAGTCCCCGACTCCGCCTTGCCGATGTCCCCGACTCCGAC
>CAMWJL010000058.1 GCA_947174565.1 uncultured Prevotellaceae bacterium
GGAGGCGATGCATCCCTGGATGTCGCCGTCCATAAATGCCGAGAGGTTGTAGATGGTGTAGTTGATGCGGTGGTCGGTGATGCGCCCCTGCGGATAGTTGTAGGTACGGATTTTTGCGGAGCGGTCGCCTGTGGAGACGAGGGTCTTGCGGCGTGAGGCGATGTCGTCGATGTACTTCTGATGTTCGCGGTCGTAGATGTAGGTACGCAGACGGGCAAGGGCGCGTTCCTTGTTCTTGGGTTGGTCGCGTGTTTCTGTACATTCCACGAGGATTTCCTCCTTTTCACCAGTGTTGGGATTTGTCCACATATAGCGAGCACGGACACCCGATTCCACCTTGTTCACATTCTGTCCTCCTGCACCTGAACTACGGAATGTATCCCACTTGATTTCTCCTTCATTGATTTGAACGTCAAAAGCTTCGGCTTCGGGTAGCACTGCTACCGTGGCTGCCGAAGTGTGTACACGACCTTGAGTCTCAGTGGCGGGTACACGCTGCACACGATGCACGCCCGACTCATATTTCATCGTGCCATATACATTCTCACCCGTTACATTGGCGATGATTTCCTTGTAGCCACCGACGGCACCTTCGGAGAACGAGGACACGGTGAGGTGCCAACCCTTGATTTCGCAGTATTTCGAGTACATTCTGAAAAGGTCTCCAGCAAAGAGCGCCGCCTCATCGCCACCTGTACCTCCACGGATTTCAAGAGTCACATTCTTGCTATCTTCGGGGTCAGCAGGGATGAGAAGCAATTTGATTTCCTCCTCTAATTCAGGGATGCGTTTCTCGTTGACAGCAATCTCCTCGCGTGCCATTTCCTTCATCTCAGGGTCATCCTCCAGTGCGAGCATCTCCTTCGCCTCCTCCAACCCTTTTACGGCGTTAATATACTCTGTGCGAGCACACATGATATCCTCAAGATTTTTGTACTCCTTTGTCAGTTGTACATACCGTTTTTGGTCGGCTATGACGGCAGGGTCAGTAATGAGGGTTGACACCTCCTCAAAACGAGGTACCAGCCCTTCCAGTTTTTCCAGTATTTTCATTAGTAGTTGAACTCTCCAAATTCAGACTTAATAGTGAGTGACTTCTTGCCTTCTTCGATGTGACCAACAATCTGAGCGTCAATGTTGAAAGATTTGCTGATGGCAATCACTTTCTCGGCGTGTTTGGGCGAGAGATAGACTTCGAGGCGATGGCCCATGTTGAAAACTTTGTACATTTCTGCCCAATCGGTGCCAGACTCTTTGGCAATCGCCTTGAAGAGTGGGGGAACTGGGAACATGTTGTCCTTGATGACGCGACAATTTTCGCCCACAAAATGGAGTACTTTCGTTTGTGCCCCACCTGTACAATGCACCATTCCATGAATGTCTTGGCGCATTTCGTCCAACAGCTTCTTCACGACAGGAGCGTATGTGCGAGTGGGGGAGAGAACGAGCTTGCCGGCGTTGACGGGTGCGCCTTCTACAGGGTCTGTCAGCTTGTAAGAGCCTGAATAAACGAGTTCGTCAGGCACAGCTTTGTCAAAGGACTCGGGATATTTTTCAGCCAGATATTTGGCAAACACATCGTGGCGTGCAGAGGTGAGTCCGTTGCTGCCCATGCCACCATTGTATTCTTTCTCGTAAGTGGCTTGTCCGCAGGATGAAAGACCTACAATTACATCACCTGGGCGGATGTTGGCGTTGTCAATCACGTCGCTGCGTTTCATGCGGCAAGTAACGGTGCTATCGACGATAATGGTGCGTACAAGGTCGCCTACATCCGCGGTTTCACCACCTGTGGCATAGATGCCGATGCCCATCTTGCGCATCTCTGCCAAAAGTTCATCAGTTCCATTGATGATAGCAGAAATGACTTCGCCAGGAATCAACATCTTGTTGCGTCCAATCGTACTGGAAACCAAAATGTTGTCAACAGCTCCCACGCAAAGTAAATCGTCGGTGTTCATGATGAGTGCGTCTTGCGCAATGCCTTTCCAAACGGAAAGGTCTCCTGTCTCCTTCCAATACATATAGGCAAGGCTGGACTTGGTACCAGCCCCATCAGCATGCATAATGTTGCAATACGCAGGGTCTCCACCGAGGATGTCTGGGATGATTTTGCAGAATGCTTGTGGGAAGATTCCCTTGTCGATGTTCTTGATGGCGTTGTGTACGTCTTCCTTTGTAGCGCTAACACCGCGCATCATATACCTCTGTTTGTTGTCAATCGTCATTTTCGTGTGCTTTTTGTCTATTTTGTTGTTTTTATGGCGCAAAGGTAATGAAAAGTTGATAAGAAATTGTTTTTATATCAGGAAAATGTCTTAAATTTGCATACAGATTATGTAATTAAAACTAACTAAATGGTCTTTACTGCACAACAGATAGCGGGTTTTACGGGCGGAACAGTAGATGGTGATTCTAATGCAGTCATCAGTACGTTCGCCAAGATTGAAGAAGGTACGGAAGGTGCGCTTTCTTTTCTCGCAAATCCACAGTACGAACATTATATTTACGAGACGAAATCAAGCATCGTACTTGTTAATCAAGACTTTCAGCCTTCGGAGGAAGTGAAAGCGACGATGATTCGTGTGCCTAATGCTTACGAAGCGGTGGCGAAATTGCTACAACTTTATCAAAGCATGCAACAAAAACGTGTGGGCATTGATTCATTAGCTTTTATTGACCCATCAGCCAAGATAGGCAAGGATTGCTATATCGGTCCTTTTGTTGCTATTGCAGAAGGTGTCGAAATTGGTGACGGGGTTGTTCTTCATCCGCATGTGACTATTGGCCGCAATGCCAAAGTGGGTGCTGGAACTGAAATCTACAGCAATGCGGTTGTCTATCATGACTGCATCGTTGGTTGTAATTGTATCTTGCATGCTGGTAGTGTGATTGGTGCTGATGGCTTTGGTTTTGCTCCAACCCCCAATGGGTATGACAAGATTCCGCAGATTGGTATTGTAACCATTGAGGACAATGTGGAAGTTGGTGCTAACACGTGCATTGACCGCTCAACGATGGGAAGCACGGTTATCCGAAAGGGGGTAAAACTTGACAATCTCGTTCAGATTGCTCATAATGTGGACGTTGGTCAGAATACAGTCATGTCGGCTCAGGTTGGTGTGGCTGGTAGTACGAAAGTGGGCGAATGGTGTGTGTTTGCAGGGCAAGTTGGTATTGCGGGTCATCTCAAAGTGGGCAATCGGACGACGATGGGAGCTCAGGCTGGTTTGGCTGGTGGAAATTTGGCAAAGAAGGGTGGTGCTACGTTGATGGGGTATCCAGCCATCGAACACAGAAAGTTTGCTAAGAATATGGCTGCCCTTAACTCTCTTCCTGAGTTACTGAAGGAAGTGGCTGCTTTGAAAAAAGAAATAGAAGAACTCAAAAACAAGTAAAATAAATGCAGAAACAACAAACCCTAAAAGGGGCGTTTACTCTGAAAGGCAAAGGTTTGCACACGGGTCAGTTTATCACGGCAGTGTTCAATCCTGCAGAGGAAAACTACGGATATAAGATTCAACGGACAGATATAGAGGGTCTGCCAATTATTGATTGCAATGCAGACTTGGTTGGTGACACGCAGCGTGGCACCGTTCTTGTAAAAGGTGACATCAAGATAAGCACGATAGAACATGCTATGGCGGCTCTTTATGCGAGTGGCATAGATAATTGTCTTATTCAGTTGGATGGTCCTGAAATGCCTATCCTTGATGGCAGTGCTATACCTTTTGTGGAGGAAATCCAAAAGGTTGGCTTGCAGGAGCAGGAGGCCAAGAAAGAATACTATGTGGTGAAGCAGAAGATGGAGATTAGGGGAGAAAATGGTGAGCATCTTATACTTCTTCCTGATGACCACTTCTGTATCAATGCACAAATCTCTTTTGACTCGAAGATTTTGGACAACCAGTTTGCCAACTTGGACGACATCACTGATTTCCCTACGGAGATAGCATCGGCGCGTACATTTGTCTTTGTGCGTGAGATAGAGCCATTGTTGAATCTTGGTCTTATCAAAGGTGGTGATTTGGACAATGCCATTGTCATTTATGAACGTGAACTCCCACAGGAACGCTATGATAAGTTGGCCGATACGTTGGGAATCCCTCGTATGGATGCAACGAAGTTGGGTTACATCAACCACAAGCCTCTGGCATGGGACAATGAGACGGCACGTCATAAATTACTTGACATTATTGGTGATTTGGCTTTAGTGGGCAAGCCCATCAGAGGGCGTATTATTGCCACCAAGCCAGGACATACTATAAATAATAAGTTCGCACGCGCAATCAAGAAAGATATCAAGAAACATGAGGTGCAGTGCCCTGACTACAATCCGAATAATGAGCCGCTGATGGATGTGAACAAAATCCGTCATTTGCTTCCACACCGCTATCCGATGCAATTGGTCGATAAGGTAATCGCAGTGGACGAACTGGAAATAGTTGCAGTGAAGAACGTTACCAGCAATGAACCTTTCTTCACAGGTCACTTTCCTCAGGAGCCTGTGATGCCTGGTGTGCTCATTGTTGAAGCGATGGCACAAGCTGGTGGTTTGTTGGTGTTAAGCAATGTGGAAGAGCCTGAACGTTGGTCCACCTACTTCATGAAGATAGATAATGTGAAGTTTCGTCGCAAAGTGGTTCCTGGCGACACCCTTATCTTTAAGGTGAAGATGTTGGGACCATTACGTCGTGGCATTGCAACGATGGCAGGTCTTGTTTTTGTTGGCGAAACGGTTGCAGCTGAAGCTGAGTTTACTGCACAAATCATTAAGAATAAATAAAATACGAAGATATGTCGAAGATTAGTCCTTTAGCTTTTATTGACCCTTCTGCTCAGATTGGAGAGAATTGTGAGATTGGTCCATTCTGTTTTGTCGATAAGAATGTGATTATTGGTGATAACAATGTCTTGATGAATAGTGTAACCCTATTGTCTGGTACACGCATGGGCAATGGCAACACACTTTTCCCTGGTGCTGTGATTGGTGCAGTGCCACAAGATTTGAAATTCAAGGGCGAGGAGACAACCGCAGAAATAGGGGATAATAATAAGATTCGTGAGAATGTTACGATTCATCGTGGCACGGCCAGCAAGGGGAAAACAGTGGTGGGGAGCAATAATCTTATCATGGAAAATGCACATATCGCTCATGATTGTGTCTTTGGCAACGGTATTATTATGGGTAATTCCACCAAGTTGGCTGGTGAGGTGATTGTGGATGATAATGCCATCATCTCAGGTGTGGTGTTAGTACATCAATTCTGTCGTATTGGTGGTTATGTGATGGTGCAGGGCGGTACACGTACCAGCAAGGATATTCCTCCTTTTGTGATGGCTGGTCGCGAGCCTGTGGCTTATGCAGGTCTGAACATTATTGGTCTGCGTCGTCGTGGATTCAGTCGTGATGTGATTGACAACATTACACACGCTTACCGTCTCATCTATCAGTGCAATTTTACTGTCAATGAAGCGATTGAGGCCGTTCGCAAAGAGGTGCCGATGAGCAAGGAAATTGAATATATCATTGATTTCGTCTCTAATTCACAGAGAGGAATTATTAGGTAACTCATAATTATGGTTTACAGATTCACCATTATCTCTGACGAGGTGGATAACTTCATGCGTGAAATTCAGATTGATGCTGATGCTACGTTCTTGGAATTGCATCAACTGATTCTTTCCGCTTGCGGATATGAGGATAATCAGTTTAATTCATTCACAATCTGTGAGAACGGATGGGAGAAAGGGCAGGAGATAACACTGCAAGAGATGGATACGGAAACCGATGTGGATTCCTACATCATGGGTGAGACGGAGCTGAACGAGTTCCTTGAGGATGAGAAGCAGCATTTGCTTTACACTTTCGACCCTTTGGCTGACCGCGTGTTCTTCATCGAATTGTCTGAGATAAAGACTGGTAAGAATCTCAAGGCTGGCAAAGTGACACGTTCGATGGGGGAACCTCCTGCTCAAACGCTTGATTTTGATGAAATGTTTGCACGGAATCCTATCGTGGACACGGCTTCTGTGATGGATGATGATACGTTGTTTGGCGACGAAATAGATTGTGACGAGATAGACCTTGAGGGGTTTGACATCAGCGATGAATTCTAAGACGCTGGTTGTATTATTAGGACCTACTGGAGTTGGAAAGACAGCGTTGAGTCTGCAACTGGCGGAAAGATTGGGTAGTCCTGTCCTCAATGCCGATTCACGGCAAATCTATCGTGACATTGCTATCGGAACGGCTGCTCCTACTGCTGAAGAGTTGGCTCGTGTGAAGCATTATTTTGTTCATTCTTTGGCATTGGATGCTTACTATAGTGCGGCAGAGTATGAGAAAGATGTGCTGTCGTTGCTTCATGAACTTTTTCAAACGCATGATACCCTTGTTCTTTCAGGAGGAAGTATGATGTATATAGATGCAGTCACGAAAGGAATTGATGACATTCCGACCGTGGATGAAGATACACGAGAACTCCTTGCACAGCGTTATGCTCAAGAAGGTTTGGCACCGCTGCTTGAGGAACTGAAACTTCTGGATTCACAGTATTATGATTTAGTCGATCAAAAAAATCATAAGAGAGTGATTCATGCTTTAGAAATCTGCTACATGACAGGAAGGACCTACACGTCTTTTCGTACCCATACATCCAAGCAACGCCCTTTCCGTGTTCTGAAAATTGGACTCAGACGTCAGCGTGAACAGCTTTTCACTCGTATCAATGCTCGTGTGGATCAGATGATGCAACAAGGGTTGATGGACGAGGCGAGACGTGTTTATCCTCTCCGCCATCTCAATGCTCTTAACACAGTGGGCTACAAAGAGTTGTTTAAGGTTATGGACGGAGAGTGGGTATTGCCGATGGCTGTGGAACGTATCAAGAAAAACACGAGGGTGTATGCTAAGAAGCAGATGACATGGTATCAGCATGATGCCGATATACATTGGTTGGATGCCGATAAATTGAGTGTTATGGAAATGCTAAAAGCGATTGAACATGAAATCTTTATGGCATAAAGTATGCAGTTACTTGCGAATGGTTTGGCAGTGGTATGCCAGCCAGTATCAAGGTCGTTGGTATCAGAAGATAGCCACCTCTATCGTCTCATTGTTGATTCTATTCTTTTTTTATTTGGGTGCTGTCGATGTCAACTTCTTGGGACTCTTTGGTGTGTCGCCAACGATGAGTGTTATTCAGAATCCTATCACCAATGAAGCCTCTTATATCTATAGTGCCGATAGTGTGTTGGTGGGAAAGTTCTTTAATGAGAACCGAACACCTGTCAAGTTTGAGGAGATTTCCCCTTATGTCATCGATGCGCTCATCTCAACGGAAGATGAACGTTTCTATCAGCATCAAGGCATTGACTATCAAGGTCTGTTCTCGGCTTTTAAGGATATCATGAATGGTAGTCCTCGTGGAGCCAGCACCATTACGCAGCAGTTGGTCAAGAACCTGTTCAAGATACGCTCTCAATACTCTACAGGATTGTTGGGTAAGGTGTCAGGATTGGGCATTTTGGTCATGAAGTCAAAAGAATGGATTACTGCCATTAAGATTGAGAATATGTATAGCAAGCAGGATATTCTTACGCTTTACCTCAACACCGTGGATTTTGGCAGTAACGCTTTTGGTATTAAGACCGCGGCAAAGACTTACTTCAAGACCACTCCGCAAAATCTGACGGCTGAGCAGGCGGCAGTGTTGGTGGGACTGCTGAAAGCCACGACAACTTATAATCCCAAAGTGAATCCTAAGAACAGCTTGGCACGCCGTAACGTGGTGCTCGACAATATGTATGCCCACCAGAAACTGACGCGTGCCGAACTCGATTCCCTTGTTCTGCTTCCCATTGATTTGAATTATAACGTCGAGAAATCCTATGATGGTTCTGCCCAATACTTTCGTGAAGCCATCAAGGACTATCTCGAAGGGTGGTGTCAGGACAACGAGGTAGACCTCTATTCCGATGGCTTGAAAATCTACACAACCATAGATACCCGTCTGCAACGCTACGCAGAACAGGCAGTACAGAAGCAGATGCGTATCATTCAGCAACGTTTCAACCAGCATTGGGGTAGCCAATCTCCGTGGCGGGATGAGCGTGGGCAAGAAATTGCCAACTTTATCGAAGACATCGCTAAGCGTAGCGAACACTATAAGCAGCTTGTAGCTCAATTTGGCGACGATACGGATTCCATTACCTATTATTTGAACCAACTACATCATGTCAAGGTGTTCGACTACAACAGCCCCAGTCGTTGGATAGAGCAGGAGATGAGCACGATGGATTCCATCCGTTATATGGTTCGGTTTATGCACTGCGGTTTTGTAGCAATGGAGCCACAAACGAGCTATGTACGCGCATGGGTGGGTGATATTGATTTCAATAGTTGGAAATACGATAAGGTTACCGCCATGCGCCAACCTGGTTCTACGTTCAAACTCTTTGTTTATGCGTCTGCCTTTGAGCATGATGACGACATCACCCCCACCACGCGTTATCAGGACCAACTCATTTCCTTACAGGTGCCTGACCCTCACGACCCTCAGCGTCTTGTCACGTGGACACCTCATAACGCAAATGGCTACTGCACAGGAGCAAGCCTGCCGCTAAAGTCTGCCTTTGCCCAATCGGTCAATACGATTGCCGTCAAGTTAGGGCAAGACACTGGCATAGAAAATGTGGTTGATATGGCACACCGCATGGGCATTCAGAGTCCTTTAGACCCCACTCCTGCTTTGGCTCTTGGTTCATCGGATGTAACCCTGCTTGAATTGGTCAATGCCTATTGTACTGCGATGAATGACGGTTTGCAGCGCAAGCCTATCTTGGTCACGAAGGTTGTTGACCGTCATGGCGATGTTATCTACGATTGTGAGAAAGACGAGCCTGAGGCTCAATCCGTTATTCGTTATAAAACCGCTTTCTATCTCCAACGCTTGCTGTATGAAGGCATGCATGAACCTGGTGGTACGACTCAGGCACTTTGGGAGTACATCCACTGTTATGACACTGAATTAGGTGGTAAGACGGGTACCTCCAGCAACCACTCCGATGCTTGGTTCGTTGGTTGCGCTCCTCAGTTAGTAGGTGGTGCTTGGGTTGGCGGTGAATATCGCTGCATCCACTTCCGTACAGGCGCACTTGGACAGGGTAGCCGTACAGCCCTTCCCATTTTTGGCTATTTCATGGATAAAGTGTTGGCAGATAAACGCTTCCCTCAATATCATGGGAAGTATTCATCAGCGAAAGAGGATATCCCCCGTGACACCTATATCGGACCAACCGTCTATGTGCCGCGTCCATCTACTACTGATTCCATATCGTCCACGACGCCAACGCTTGACGAATAAGCATCTCATGTCCGTTTTTCACAGAGGCACCCATTGTGGTGCCTTTTTTCATGAATAGCGTTTCTTCGGGATTATAGACAAGGTCGTAGAGTAGGTGGTTCTCGTTCATTGCGTTGTAGGGAAGCGCAGGGCATTCATCTACATGTGGAAACATACCCACAGGAGAACAATTGACAATTACCTCATATTCCTTCAAGAGTGTTGCGTCAATGTCTTCATACGTAATCATCCCTTTGCGAGCCTTGCGGCTTACAAACAGCGTTTCCATCCCAAGCTTTTCCGTCAATCCGTAGTGAATAGCCTTGGATGCACCACCTGTGCCAAGGATGAGCGCCTTCTTGTGGTGCGGTTTGAGGAGTGGTTTGATGCTGTCAACAAAGCCGATGACATCGCTATTGTAGCCCGTCAGGCGACATTTTGTGCTGGTATGTTGACATTTGACCACGTTCACGGCTCCAATCGCTTTGGCCTCAGGGCTGATGTCATCAAGATACTGCATCACCTGCTGTTTGTAGGGAATGGTGACGTTCAGCCCTCGCAGTTCGGGGTGGGTTTCGATTACTTTGGTAAACTCCTCAATGGAAGGAATCTCAAAGTTCAGATATTGTGCGTCAATGTTCTCTTCTTCAAACTTTTCGGTGAAAAACTTCCGAGAGAAAGAATGTCCGAGCGGATAGCCGATGAGTCCGTAAGTGTTCATTTTGTTGCAGTGTAGAGTATGCACATGCCGAAGGCAAGGCGTTTGAAGTTTACGTTGTGGAATCCTGCTTGTTGGATGATGTGCTGCATGCGTTCTGCTTGTGGCACGGCGTCCATCGTCTCAGGCAGGTAGGAATAGGCGGTCTTGTCTTTTGAGATGAGTTTGCCCAATGTTGGCATCACCACCTTTTTATAGAGATAAAAAAGCTGCTTCATCGGGAACGATACGGGGGTGCAGAGATCGACCACTGCGAGGTGTCCGTCCGTCGATAGCACTCGGTGCATTTCTTTCAGGCAGTCGTTGAGGTTCTGAAAGTTTCGTAGGGCAAAAGCTGAAATGATGGAATCGAACGAATTGTCGGTAAAAGACATCTTGGCGCAATCTTCGTTCTGAAAGGTGATTTGATTGGAGAGTCCCAGCTTGTTCACCTTCTGCCGTCCAATCTTCATCATCCCTTCGCTGATATCGCACCCCACCACCTGTTGTGGATGCAGTTTTTGAAAAGCGAGGATAGCGAAGTCGCCTGTGCCTGTAGCAATGTCGAGTACGCTATCCGTGCTGGTTCTATGCTTGAGCAGGAAGTTGATAGCGGCTTTACGCCAAAGGCGGTCAACGCCGAAACTGAGCGTATGGTTCAGCGTGTCGTAAGAGGGGGCAATGTTGTCGAACATCAGCTCCACTTGTTCACGCTTTGAACCTTTTTCGCCGTATGGCTTTATCTGCTCTTGCTTATACATTGTATAGATTGCAGGATTGAAGCGGTCTGCCGACCATGCTTCAATCCTGCAATTTTTTTTAGTTCTTACTCAAATAATCTGATACGTTCTTCTCAATGCGGACAGCGATGTCCTCATTGCTTGTTTCTTTCACGAACTTCTCGCCGATGATGTGCTCGTACAGCTCGATGTAGCGGTCGCTCACCGACTCGGCATACTCGTCTGTGATTTCGGGCATCACCTGTCCTGGCTGGTTCATGAAGTTGTGGTCGATAAGCCACTGACGCACAAACTCCTTTGAGAGCTGCTTCTGAGGCTCGCCTTTCAGGAACTTTTCCTCGTAACCGTCAGCATAGAAGTAGCGGCTGGAGTCGGGTGTGTGTACCTCGTCGATGAGATACACCTTGCCGTCGCGCTTGCCGAACTCATACTTCGTATCCACGAGAATCAGTCCTTTCTCGGCAGCCATCTTTGTGCCGAGTTCAAAGAGGGCGTAGGTGTATTTCTCCATCACCTCATAGTCCTCCTTGCTCACGAGACCTTGCGCGATGATTTCCTCCTTTGAGATGTTCTCGTCGTGCCCCTCGTCAGCTTTCGTGGTGGGTGTGATGATAGGCTTGGGGAACTTTTGGTTCTCTTTCATGCCCTCGGGAAGGGTGATGCCACAAAGTGTGCGGTTGCCAGCCTTGTATTCGCGCCATGCAGAGCCTGTCAGATACCCACGGATAATCATTTCCACGCGGAATCCCTCACACTTCAAGCCCACCGTGACCATCGGGTCAGGTGTTGCCAGTTTCCAGTTAGGCACGATGTCAGCCGAAGCATCGAGGAACTTGGCTGCAATCTGGTTGAGCACCTGCCCCTTGAAGGGGATGCCCTTGGGCAGCACTACGTCGAAGGCCGAGATGCGGTCGGTTGCGACCATCACCATCAGGTCATCGTTGATGTTGTACACGTCACGAACCTTGCCGTGATACACTTCCTTCTGTCCGGGGAAGTTAAAGTCTGTTCTTGTTAGAGCGTTCATCGTTGTTATTTGTTATGTTGCGATTGATGATTTGCTATTGGTCGGTTTCTCGTCCTTGTTCCCCTCGTTGAACAAGGGGTATTTTGTATGGCTTTCATATTTGTGGTATGCGTTCACGATTCTCGTCACCAGCTTGTGGCGCACGATGTCCCGCTCGTCCATCTCCACAAACGCGATGCCCTTCACGTCTTTCAGCACTTCCCGCGCCTCCTTCAGCCCACTCTTCGTGTTGCGTGGCAGGTCAATCTGCGTCAGGTCGCCTGTGATAATCATCTTGGTGTTCTGTCCCATTCGGGTCAGGAACATTTTGATTTGTTGGGTCGTCGTGTTCTGTGCCTCGTCGAGGATGACCACGGCGTCGTTCAGCGTTCGTCCGCGCATGAACGCCAGCGGTGCAATCTGAATTACGTTCTGCTCCATGTATTCCGCCAGCTTCTGTGCTGGAATCATGTCCTGCAAAGCATCGTAGAGCGGTTGCAGGTAGGGGTCAATCTTCTCTCGCATGTCGCCAGGCAAGAATCCCAGTTTCTCGCCTGCCTCCACCGCTGGACGGGACAGGATAATCTTCCTGATTTCCTTGTTCTTCAATGCCCTCACAGCCAGCGCAATCGACACATACGTCTTGCCCGAACCCGCAGGACCGATGGCAAACAGCATGTCGTTCTCGTAGTAGGCATCCACCAGCGTCTTTTGATTCTCCGAACGGGGCGCAATCGCCTTGCCTGTCACGCTGTAGCAGATGGCGTTTCCGTCTCCAACATGCCCGTTTGGTTGTTCTCCCTTCACAATCTGCAAGATGGTTTCCTCGTTCAGCGAATTGTATTTGGCGCAATGCTCCTGCATCTTCAAGATGTTCTCCTCAAAGGCGCACATCTCTTCCTCATCGCCCATCACCTTGATGATGTTGCCGCGAGCCACAATCCTCAGCTTCGGGTACAGTGCCTTAATCATCTGCAGATGAACGTTCTGCACCCCGTAGAACGTAACGAGGTCGATGTCCTCCAGAACAATCATTTTCTCAATCATGCTACAAAGGTACGAGAAAAATCTGACATCCGTGTCGGTCGTCAGCAGAAAATGCGGTTTGGTGAGGAGAATATACCTTGGAAGACACTTGCGGAGCTGTCGCAAACCTTCTTGGCATTCTCCCGTTTCCGCTTCCTTGTTGGTGGCGGTGTCGGAGTCGTTCATAAGTTTGGAATAATTATTCATAACTTTGGAACAATTGTTCGTAACTTATGAATAATTGTTCATAACTTATGAATAACTGCTGTTGGGAGACAAAGAACATGGGCTTTCTTCGGATTTCGTGTCTTCGGGGAGTGTCTGTGGGGGTGTGAGAAAGATGGTGATTTGTTAATTCTCTATAATGGGAAGCAATGTAATGTGTTGGTATTCACGAATAGTCACTAAAAGAAAGTAAATGACATTCGTGCCACTTCATTGTTGTTTCGAGCGAAAACGCTAATTTTGCAACGGTTACAATCAAAAAGTGACCGTGATGTTTAACGCTTTAATTCAGAAGAACAATGAAAAGAATGGATTTGAACTTTGTGCATAGCGCACAGGGCATGTTGAACCAAAGTGAGAAACCTGCTGCTTGTGGTGCTGCTTGCGGTGCTGGCGACAAGCCTGCGGAGGATAAGCCTGCTGCTTGCGGCAGTGCCTGTGGTGCAGGAGAGAAGTAATGGATTACTTTGCCTTCCAATGGCATATCACTGACGAGTGCGACCAACGTTGCAAGCACTGCTACATCTTTTCCGAAGGTCATCCCACACTTGTGGAGATGTCGTGGGACAGGATGGTGGCAGTGCTTGCGAACATTGAGCGTATGTGCGAACGGATGCGTCGCCTACCTTATTTATATATAACGGGAGGAGACCCCATCCTGCACTCGCGCTTTTGGGATTTGCTGGAACTGCTGCATTCACGAGGCATCCCTTTCACCCTCATGGGCAATCCGTTCCATTTGACCGATGCCACCTGCCAGCGTATGCGGCAATTAGGTTGCCGCAAATATCAGTTGAGCCTCGACGGTCTTCGCGAGACGCACGACCGCTTCCGAAAACCTGGCTCTTTCGACCGCACATTGGAGGCGATTGGCACGATTCGGAAGGCTGGCATACATTGTGCCATCATGTCCACCATCTCTGCCGCCAATATCGACGAGATTCCCCAACTGATTGATGTCATCGTGGAGCATCAAGCCGACATCTTCGCCTTTGGACGCTATTGTCCCACAAGCGAAGACAAGGCTCACCGCGACACATGGCACATCGCCCCCAAGCGTTATCGCGACTTTCTGTCCCAATGTTGGGCAAAGTTCGAGCAGTACAAGGATTGCAGCACGACCTTCAATCTGAAAGACCACCTTTGGACGCTGTTCCTGCATGAGAAGGGGCTGTTCAAGATTCCCGAAGGACTGGACGAGGACACCATCTATGACGGTTGCAACTGCGGCAACTGCCACTTTACTATTTCTGCCGAAGGTCGCTTGATGGCTTGCCGACGCTTCGACAGCTATGTGGGCGTGGTGGAGGAGGAACTTTACGATGTGTTCCACGGCGAGAAGATGGAACAATATCGCCGGCACGAGAAGTTCGAGAAATGCCGCCAATGCGAACTTCTCCGCTTCTGCCGAGGCTGTCCTGCGGTAGCATACGGATACACCAAAAACTTTTATGCGGCTGACCCACAGTGTTGGAAAGAAATATGAAAGCGATTGTCATTAACGGCTGTTGCAAAGCCGAGGACTTGCAGGTGAGCGAGATTCCCGTACCCGAAGTGAGGAAGGGATGGGTGTTGGTGAAAGTGTATGCCGCAGGGCTGAACCACTCGGAGGCGTTGCTGCGCATGTTTGAGGCCGACAACGACTACATCAACACGCCTGTGGTGCCGGGCATTGAATGCGTGGGCGAAGTGGTTGACCCTTCCGATTCGGCTTTGCAGAAAGGAGACCGCGTGGTGGCACTGATGGGCGGCATGGGTCGGTCATTCAATGGTAGCTATGCCGAGTATGCCTTACTGCCTGCCACACACGTTTTTAGCGTGGAGACAGACCTCGATTGGCTCTCCCTTGCCGCTGTGCCTGAGACTTACTTCACGGCTTACGGCTCGTTAGTGGAAGGGCTGATGCTGAACAAACATGACACCCTGTTGGTTCGTGGAGCGACCAGCACCGTTGGGCAAGCAGCCATTCAGTTGGCAAAGGCTTTTGGAGCCACCGTCATCGCAGCTGCCCGTCGGGAATCATCGTTCGACCATCTGCGTGAACTTGGTGCCGACCGCTGCGTCGTGGATGACGAATGCCTATGCCACCAGCCCATGCAGGTTCGTCCCAACAAGCTACTGGAACTCGTAGGTCCCAAGACTTTGCTCGACTCGCTGCTTACCGTCAGCCGTCCTGGCTATGTCTGCAACACGGGCATCCTCGGCAATGTCTTCACCGTAGCACATTTTGACCCCATTAAGTACATCCCCAACGGGGTGTTCCTCACGGGATTTTTCTCCAATTTTCCATCACGTCAAGCCATTGCCGATATGTTTGCGCTCATCAACAAGGCACACATCCGTCCACTCTATACCCGAGTGTTTACCCTTGACCAAATAGCAGAAGCCCACACCCTCTTGGAGAACGGCAATGCAGGAGGAAAAATCATTCTTAAACTCAGCTAAACCGCAATGGAACTAAAAGGAAAAATCAGAGACTTGTACTTTCCCGACTGCCCCATCCGCAACGTCATTTCCCGCATTGGCGACCGCTGGAGCATCTTGATACTGCTGACATTAGAACCAACACGCCAACCGATGCGCTTCAAGGAAATCCAACAAGCGATACCAGACATTTCACAGAAAATGCTCACCCGAACACTGCGCAATCTCGAAGCCGATGGTTTTGTCCATCGCCATGCGTATGCCGAAGTGCCTCCACGGGTGGAATACGAACTGACGGAACGGGCAAGGTCATTGACCCCATTGCTTGACAATCTGGTGCAATGGGCTGCCACCAACCTCTCAGGCATTATTCATGACAGAGAGAAGTTTTACAAACAGGCATAAAAAAGCACCTTCTCGTTTCGGAAAAGGTGCTTTTCTATGGGTTTTGAGCGAACTTATTTCATGGCGTGGTTCATCAACCGATACTGCGCCATCTCTTCATACTTTGTGCCCTTGCGACCATAGTTGGCATAGGGATAAATGCTGATGCCACCACGGGGAGTGAAGATGCCTGTGACCTCAATGTACTTCGGATTCATCAGTCGGATGAGGTCCTTCATGATGATGTTCACACAATCCTCGTGGAAGTCACCATGGTTGCGGAAGGAGAAGAGGTAGAGTTTCAGCGATTTGCTTTCCACCATGTGCTGGTCAGGCAGGTAGGAGATGCGTATCTCGGCAAAGTCGGGTTGACCTGTGATGGGGCACAACGAGGTGAACTCTGGGCAGTTGAACTGCACCCAATAGTCGTTTTCGGGGTGTTTGTTCTGGAAACTTTCCAGCACCTCTGGAGCATAGTCTTGGCGATATTCGGTCTTCTTGCCGAGAGCCGCAAGCCCTTCGTCGTTTCGGTTGTTGTTCATGTTATATATCTTTGATTTTGAATGCGCTGTAGCTGATGCCATCGTCGTAGATGTCCGTGCCTTCGATGCGCTTCACGTATTTCACGATGCGGATGGTCAGGGGCAGTACCACGATTTCATAGAGTGTCTTGGCGATGACCTGTGTGACCATCAGTCCCAGCATGATGTCGAATGTCAGTGCTGGCTCTCCTGTGAAGAGAAGTGGGAACAGGTAGAATGCTAATGGAAAGAAGATGAGCGAGTCGGCACTCTCACCTGCCAGTGTGGAGAGGATGGCGCGCATGGAGAAGTGGTAGTCGAAATGCCCCTTGTTGCGGTCAGCCATCTTCATCTTGCTCATCACCATGGCGTTGAGGAAAGAGCCGACAATGAAGGCGATGAGGCTCGCCGCCACGATTTGGGGAGCGAACGCAAAGACCTTCTTGAAGGCTTCGTCGGCTCCTGGCTCAATGGGAGGGAGGGCACAGGCGATGCCGCCAAGTGCCATGACGAAGAAGTTCATGGCAAAGCCTACCCAGATGATGAGTCGGGCTTTGCGGTAGCCCCACACCTCGGCAATGCCATCGTTGA
>CAMWJL010000059.1 GCA_947174565.1 uncultured Prevotellaceae bacterium
ATCTCGGACAACTAAGTGCCTATCTGCGCATACTTGACAGCGAGGTCAAGAAGCCATTTGAAAATCCGAGCGTAGGTATCATCCTCTGCAAACAGGCTGACAAAAACTTTGTGGAATTTCTCATTCAAGGATATGACAATCCGATGGGAGTAGCCACCTATAAAACTGCTGACGATGTACGAAAGGTGCTCCCGACAGAAGAGGAACTGCGCAGAGTGATGGATGAACCATGAATTCTCCATGAATGATTATTGGTCAGAATTATTGCGCATTATTGCCAATTATTGTTTGCCCGACAAGGTCGCTTGCGACCGAAACCCACACGCAAGGGAGGGATGTGTCTTCTTTGAACAATAATTGGCAATAATGCGCAATAATCAGGTCCAATAATAGCTATTGGCATGAGTCCCAGACGTTTAGCCGAGGAACATGGAACGGTAGTCGTCGCAAGGCTTGAAGTAAGGAATCTTGTGGGCAGGAACGACCACCGACTTGTTCTCCTTGATGAGACGGCCCACCTTCTCGGCACGCTGCTTCGTGGTGAACGTGCCAAAACCGCGGAGGAACACGTCCTCGCCAGCAGCCGTCTGGTCCTTCACAATCTGCATGAAGGCCTCCACCGCACGCAGCGCCTTCTCTCTCTCTACACCTGTCATCTTGCTGATTTCAGCAACAATTTCTGCTTTTGTCATTGTATTTTAGTTTTATGGTTTGTTGATTGGGTATCCGCCCTATTATATATATATAATAATGTGTCGCCCCGCCGCCGACCGCCCCCCGTGGGCGCATCGCTGCGAAAGCGACTGCAAAGGTAATATAAATCGTCTAATAAACAAAGAGATAGCGTCCTTTTTTTCAAAAAAAAGACGCTATCCCTGCTCCGATGCCGTCATGCGCCCCTGCGCAGGTAGCACATCCACGCAAAGGGCTTCCGCTCACGCAGATAAGCCGCGTTCCCCTGCCGGTCGTATGCCTCGCGCTCAAAGGCGATGGAGCGGTAGGCGCGGTAAGGGCCGGAAGCGGAACGCGAACACCACAGGCGCACGGCCCACTCCGCCACATACCACAGGTAGAACCCCACGGGCGTCAGCTCCCACTGCTGCCAAGTGTGTATCTGCTCATGCCGCCGCTCCGTGGCGGTCAGCTCGCCCAGACGCGTGTTCACGAAGACGATGCCACAGAGGTTGATGGCGTGGAACGGGGCGCGCGGAAAGTGTCTCGAACGGACAATCACGCTGCTTTACTTGGCAAGTTTCTTGACACCGCCCTCGATGACGATGCCCTTGTAGCCCTCGCCCACCTGCTCGCCAGCGAGGTTGTAGCGCACGGTCTTCTGTGCGGCGGCTGGTGCCAAAGGCTTGATGCAGGTGGCAATCTGTGCGACCTCGTCAGCGTTGTAGCGACCACAAATCTGCACGATGGAGCCGTCGTGGAGGATGTAGCTGTTGGCGGCGGTCAGATGGCGACCCAGCCCGTCGAGCGACAGCGTGGAGATTTGCTCCTTCTTGTTGCCGTTCAGGCGGTTAGTTCCCTTGGTGGACGACAGGATGATGTCGCTGCCCTCAAGCCCGTAGGCAGTGCAGTCGTCGGCCTCGTCGCCACAGAAAGCCTGTGCCGAGCCGTCGCCGAGAATCTCGGCCGAGAAAGTGGTGCTGAACTCCTTCGTGATGGTGCGGTCGAACCAGAAGTTGCCGTAGAACGTGCCGCCCAGACAGATTTTGCCGTCTGCCACCGCCATGTCGGCAATGTCGTACTGCGCATACGCGCTGTGCATATCAGCCTCATAGACCTTGCTCTGTTCGAGGTTCGCCACGGTGCCAGTCACCAAGGCATACTCCTTGTTGCCGCTGTCGTCAGTGGTGATGGCGAAGGAGAATGCTTTCTGCGCGGCAGGTGTGGCAGCGGTCAGGTTGCCAAAACCGATGAAAGCGTAGTGGAGCAGACCGTTGGCATCGATGTCGAAAGCGAGTGCCTCGGGATAGAACTGGTCATAGGAGATGTGATCGGTGTTCTGCACCGTGAGCACGCTCTGCGTGTTGGCGAGCGTGGCGCAGTCGGTGGCGAAGATGCCCTTGCTGCGGTTCTCCATGTACATGAAATCGAACACGTTCAGATAGGATGCCTGCCAGCCGAGTTCGGGCACATTGGCGTTGAAACTAACAGAGGCGAAAAGAGTGTTGCCGTGACACTTCAAGCTGTTCACGGTCACATAGAGGTTCTCGGGGAAGTACATGCCCGACTCCAGCAGCTCGGCGTCGGCCTCGGCATGGAGGGTCTTCAGGGCTGCCACCTTGCCGTCGGCTGTGAACTTGGCGATGAAGGAAACGGCATCGCCGTCAATCGTGGCAGCGTCGCCAGTGGCTGGCTGGAGGGTCACTGCATCGGTGTGTGCGCCAGCCACATAGAGGTTGCCCTCGGTGTCGGTCGTCATGGCAGTGACAACGGCTGCGCCCACGAAGGAGGCGGCCCACTGCTCCGTGCCGTCGGCGGCATACTTGACCACGAGCGAGGACAGCATGCCGTCGGTGTCGGGCAGGTTCTTGCCAGCGAAAGTAAGTGTCTTGTTGTAAGTCATTGAGGCATAGACCGAACCGTCGGCGGACACAGCCGTGTGCAGACCTTGCAGGTCAGTGGCTTGCTCGGACAAGACAGGTTCGATACTCTTTGTCCATGCGCCAAACGGAGCGTCCTGGGCAGACAGACTTACGGCAGCTGCGAAAGTTGCCAAACTAAGTAGAAGTTTCTTCATAAGTGCTTGTTATTTAATGGTTAATGAATGTATGTGTCTATGTATGTCAGTCGCGCTTGTCAACCTCCCAACGCTCTATCTCGGGGTTCGCCTCCACGGCCTCGGTGGGGAAGCGCATGGTGTATTTCTCGGGCGTGAGGACATAGGTCTCACCCTCGCCAATGCTGCCATTGCCGTTGTCGTCGTAGGTGCGGACAAGGGCTGGTCGGTCGGTGCGGCGCAGGTCATACCAGCGATGTCCCTCGAAGGCGAGTTCGCGGGCACGCTCGTCAAGTACCTCGCCGAGCAGTTCCTCCTGCGTCATGTCTGCCATAAGCGCGAGCGTGGTCTCGAGGGCGGACGCGTTGAGACGCTTCTGGAGCAGTGGCAGCAGGTAGGTGTCGATAGCGGCAGCGCATTCATCGACGGACACCGACAGGCGCACGGCACACTCGGCGGCGGTGAGGTAGGCTTCGGCGGCACGGAAGGAGCAGGAGAACTCCTCGTCGCCACCCTTCAGCAGCGAGTAGGTGGTGGTGGTGACACGCTTGTAGAACTTGCTGCGACGTTGGTCGCCCGTGCGATAGAGGGCGATGAACTCGGGGTCGGGCATGCTGATGGCAGTGTAGAGATTGCTGGAGAACTTCTCCAGTGCCACGATGCTCTCGACCGACTTGTAGCTATTGGGCAGCGTCGATGAGGTGTTGAGGTCTTCCAACTCGCCATGAGCCTCAATGACGGCACGGGCGGCGGCGAGGGCATCGGCGTAGCGACCCATATATAAATAGGTACGCGACAGGAGGGCATCGGCCGAGACGATGTTGAAACGGTAGTTCTCGCCCGTCTCCCATGCGGCCACGTTCAGATACTCCTTGGCACGGGCGGCATCACGGAGCACCTGTTGGTAGAGCGTCTCCACCGACGAGCTGGGGGGGATGCGTGTCACATCGGCCACGGTCATCATGGGCACGCCACGCGTGGCGGCAGGTTCACAATGGGTGTAGGCCTCGGCATAGAGGCTCACTAACAGGAAGTGGGCGTAGGCACGCAGCATGTAGCTCTCGCCCACCATCTGCCGCACCTCGGCAGGTGTGGCATGGGTGATTTCTCCCTGATGCCCAATGACATAGTTGGCGATGTAGATGGCATGGTAGTAGTTGCGCCACGAGAAATAGTCGGTGGTGGGCGAAGGGTCATCGTCCTTCCACCGCCAGAGGTCGAGGTAGGCATCGAGGTCGGTGGCAGACGACTTCGCCTTGGTCATCAGCAGCTCGTCGGTGCGCAACGTGGTCATGTAGCGGTCCTTGCTGAAATACTTGTACTCGTAGGTGAGCAGGGCGCGGTATTCCTCGCCCGTCGTGGCAATCACCTTGCCCGTCGGGGTGATGTCGAGGAAGTCGTCGCAAGCGGTCAGCGACACGGCTGCCACAAGGGATAGTATGATGTTCTTCACTTTCATGTGCTTGGGTTATTGAGGGGTCAGAAGTTTACGCTCAGGCCGAAGATGAAACTCTTGGGGATGGGCTGTGCGTAAGGGTTGCCCATGGTCTCAGGGTCGAGGTAATTGTCATAGTCGGAGGCGATGACGAAGAGGTTCCTCGCCTCGATGGAGAGGGAGGCAGAGGTGATGCCCACGGGCTGAAGCCACTGCTTGGGGATGCGATAGCCCAGACGAAGGGACTGCAAGCGGCAGTAGTTGCGGTTGCGCACCCACACATCGAGCATCGAAAAAGTCTGGTACTCAGAGAAGTGGGTGTAGGCCGAAGCACGCTCGGGTGTGCTGACCATCAGCGCAGGACAGGCGGCGGAGGAGCCGGGTACTTGCTTGCCAACCTCTGCGCCGTCGGGCACGAGCCAGCGGTGCAGAATGTCGCGGTTGGTGTTCTGCCCACGGTCGAAGTAGGTGGGCGAGTAGCTGGGCTGCACACGCACCTTCATGCCGAGGTTGAACATGAAGTTGAGGGTGAGCTGCCAATCCTTATACTCGAAGGTGTTGATGAAGCCGCCAGCGCATTTCGGCTCGTCCGTACCCATGTAGGAGTAGAGGCCTCGCTGCTCCTCGGCGGTGAGGGTGGAAGCCCCGAAGCGATTGAGTTTGAAGAACTCTTCGGCGGTCTGCACGCTGCCGTCCTTGGCACGGAAGAGAGGGTAGCCCTGCTCGTCGATGCCAGCGGTCTTGTAGGCGAAGACTGCGCCCACGGGATAGCCCTCGCGACTGGGCGTGGTGGCGTTCTCTGCCACGGTCTCGTTGAGTATCTTGTTCTTGTTGAAACCAAGGTTCACGCTGGTGGTCCAGGTGAAGTTTTTGGTGCTGATATTGCGTGTGTTGAGGGCGAACTCCCAACCCGTGTTCTCCATCGACGCCCAGTTGATGGTGGTCATGGCGAAGCCTGTCTCCAAAGGCAACTGGCGCGAGGAGATGAGGTCGGTGCTGCGACGATAATAGTAGTCGGCACCGAGGCGGATGCGACCGTCGAGGAAGGCGACATCGAGACCTGCGTTCACGTTCTCGGTCTTCTCCCATTTGAGGTTCGGATTAGGCGCGGTCTCAGCGGCGATGACCGTCTCCACGTTGCCTGGCAACACGGTGAGCTTGTCGAACGTGCCGATGAGATAGGGCGACGTACTCTTGTCGATGTTGCCCTGCAAGCCGTAGGAGGCACGCAAGTTGAGTTGGCTGAGCCATGTCGCACCCTGAAGGAACGGCTCTTCCTTGGCGCGCCACAGACCGCTGACGGAGTAGAGTGGCAGGTAGCGGTATTTCTTGGCAACACCGAACACGTCGGAGCCGTCGAAACGCACGCTGGCACCGAGCGTGTAGCGATACAGATAGGTGTAAGCACCCGTAGCAAACCATGATACATAGGCGTTCTCCGTGTGTGCCTCCTCGTGGAGGGGATAACGCTTGCCGATGCTCTCGGTGGGGAAGAGAATGGGCTGCGTGGTCAGCGTGCGTGCGTCGTAGCCATAGGCGGTGGAGGTGAGCAGGTCGCCCTCCACATGGCGCACCTCGGTGCCGCCCATCAGTTCGAGGTCGTGCATCTCGTTGATGCGCTGCGTCCATTCAAGCATCGCCTTCCATGTCCATTGGTCGGTGTTGCTCTCCGACTGCCGCTTCATGCCGCCGTCGGGGAAGATGCTTTTGCGCTCACCGTCAATCATATAGGTGGCGTATGCCTTGACCTTGCGCATGGCGTAGGTGTCGTGTCCTGCGTAGCGGCTGAGGCTGTAGTTGTCGTGCTGCAGACCGAACTGGGTGGTCAGTTTCAGGTTCTTGGTGAACGTCAGTTCGGCATCGAAGATTGCCATGACGCTGCGGTCAGTGCGCTCCTTGGCGGTGTTGGCACGCTCTTCAAAGATGTTGAAATCAGGCACTTCCTCCTCACGTCCCTGCACGTTTCGGTCGTAGATGTAGCGTCCGTCGGCATCGAAGGGCTGTGCGTATGGGTTTGCCAGACGCGAGTAGAAAACGGGGTTGGTGAATCCGCCCGAATCAGTCATGTAGCTCTCCTGCTTGCGCTGGTTGGCAAACAGGCTGACACCCAGTTTCAGCACACGGTTGAGCTTGAAGTCCGTCTTGAGGGTGATGTTGTAGCGGTTGTTCTCCACGCCCACCACAGTGCCCTGTTCGGTATAGTAGCCCGTCGAGGCATAGTAGTGCGCCACGTCCGAACCGCCGCTCACGCTGGCGTTGTACTCTTGGTTCCACACGTCGCGGAAGAGGATGTCGTTCCAGTCGGTGTTGATGTGGCGCAGACGGTTGATACGCCGCTGTGCGTCAGCCGAGAGCGCATCCCAGCCACCAGCCTTGTAAGTGTCGAACTCGCCGAGTTCGTCGAGGATGTTCGCCACCCCACCCTTGTGCTGGCGGTATGTGTAGTCGGTCTTGAGCAGGTCCAGTTCGAGACCCACTTTCTCGTTGGCATTGAGGAGGTTCAGGCGGTCAATATCGACGCGAGGCGTGTAGGTCAGCTTGGTAGAGAAGTTCACCACGGTCTTGCCAGCCTTTCCCCTCTTGGTGGTGATGACGATGACGCCATTGGCGGCACGCGCGCCGTAGATGGCGGTGGCAGCCGCGTCTTTCAAGACGGTGATGTTGTCGATGTCGGCAGGATTCAAGCCGGCGATGCTGGTCTGATAAATGTCGTCAATGTCGTTGAGGTCGTCGATGGCTGGTATCTCGTTGCCCTCCATCGGGATGCCGTCAAGCACCCAGAGTGGCTCCTGCACACCATTGATGGAGGATGTGCCGCGGATGCGTATCTTGGCAGGTGCGCCTGGTGCGCCCGATGCCGACACGGACGAGAGACCCGCCACCTGTCCTGCCAGTGCCTGGTCGATGTTCTTCACTGCCCCGACGGTCTCGTCCGAGATTTTCACCTCGGCGACGGCAGCCGTGAGCTTGCGGCGGTCAATCTTCTGATAGCCAGTCACGATGACCTCTCCGAGTCCTTTCGCCGTGGGATAGAGCGTCACGTCATACTTGTTCTGATTGGGTTTCAGCGTGATAGTGTGCTGTTCATAGCCCATGTAGCTGACCGTCACTTTCCTTGTGTCGGTGGGCACAGAGAGGGAATAGTGTCCGTCGAGGTCGGTCACAGTACCCACCCTCGTCTTACCCTCGCCCACAGCGATGGTCGCGCCAATCAGCGGCTCGCCTTGGAACTCTCCGTCGGAGATAGTTCCTGTGATGGTGCGCTCCTGTGCCTGTGCCACGAGGGTGGTGGTCAGCAGGAGGAGCAGGAGTGTATGTAGTTTCTTCATATTGTAGGGTTAATCGATTGGTGCTTAGAGTCTTATTTGCTGAGTCCGAGCGCGGTCTGTATGCGCAGCACCATGTCGTCGTAGTGCATTTGGGTGGCGGCATCGCCCGAGTTCGCCTTTGCCTTGCAGAGGCGGAGGATGCGGAGCATTTCGCTGCGTTTCAGGCTGATAGCGTCGGACGTGCGGCTGATTTGGCTGGTGGTGATTTCGAGCGTGCGAGGACGTGAGGTCGAAAGCCCCTCGGCAGGTTCAGGACACAGCGTGTCCGTCCACGGCTCGTCCATCAGGCTTTTGTTGATTTTCACGCCTTCGCTCTCGGCCCCAGCCGTGATGAGCGCGTCGAGGAAGCTCTTCTGAAGGCTGCGCTCCACCACGTCGAGCCGCTGTCCAGCCATCGTCTTGGCGAAGATGGCCTGATGGAGCATCTGCATCATATCCACAGCGGTGAAGGCCTCCGTGCCATTCTCCCACTCATTCTCATACATGCGCATCAGCCGCTCGTTGGCAAGCAAGTCCCACAAGACATAGTTGTGCTGGTTCTTGAGCAGCATGGCAGGCTTCTGCTCCACGATGCCGTTGGGCGTGTTGCGCAGCAGATAGACCTGCTTGGACAGGGGCGCGCCGAAGAGCCACTCGGGGAAGCGGAGACACTCGTCGATGAGGAACTGCACGGCCTGACGCTGGCGCGACTTCTCCACGGGCGTGTAGGCAGGCTTCGTGGGGTCGCCATACCCGTCTGCCATGGGGCGGTCCATGTAGATGCCGCCCACGTTTGCCATGACGTGATAGAGGTAGAGTCCCCACTGATAGATGACGGCGGCGTAGAGCGTGGCAGCCTCGTCATAAGTCTGGTCAGGCTCGCCCGTGCGTGTCCACTCCACGATGTGAGGCACGACGCGCTTGAGGTTCGCGATGCCGAGCGTGGCAGACTTAACAGGGTCATCGCCAAGGTCTTCCGACAGGGCGCGAGGGTCGATGGCGGTGCGTCGCGACTGGGTTTCGCTGTATCGGTACTCCTTGCCCGTGTGTCGGGACAGGAAGTCGGAGAGCTGCTTGCGCTCGTCCGTGCCCTGAGGATACCAGCGGTAGCCCCACTCTATCGCCATCAGGTCGTAAGGACCGATGCCGGGCGACATGACCTTCACCCCGTCGCCTGGCTGCGCCACATAGTTGAAACGGGCGTAATCCATGATGGAGGCCGAAGTGCCGCCAATGCGCTGCGTGAACGTGGCGGAACGGAGCGAGTCGGTCGGATAGGCCGCCGAGGCAATCATGTTGTGGCGCAGTCCGAGGGAGTGTCCCACCTCGTGACACGCCACGAAACGGGCTGCGTCGCCAATCAGGTCGTCAGGCAGCTGGAGCGTGCGAGCACGGGAATCGACCGCCGAGGTCTGCACCATCACCCATTCGCGGATGAGCGACTGCACGTTGTGCCACCAGATGATGTCGGCCTCCAGTATCTCGCCCGTCCGAGGGTCGATGGTGGAGGGCCCCATGGCGTTAGCCTTCTCCGAGGCCACATAGGTGAGCACCGAGTAGCGCATGTCGTCGCCATACACATCGAGCGTGTCGTCGGGCACGATGGCCTGCACGGCGTTCTTGAATCCAGCCCGTTCAAAGGCACGGTTCCAGTCGGTGATGCCCCTCACGATGTGGGGACGCAGGTGAGCTGGCACGGTCCTGTCTATATAGAATGTGATGGGCTTCCGCGGTTCGACCAGCTCACCACGCAGATAGGCAGCAGTGTCGGCAGGTTCGAGCCGCCAGCGCGTAATGTAGTTCACGTGCTCCACGCTCTGCTGGCGGTCGTCATATCGGGTGGCAGGCGTGGAGAAATAGCCCACACGCCAGTCCTCGCGGCGTGTCGCCATCGGCACGTCGGGCAGCAGGCAGAGAGCCGTGCTCACGGTCACGGTGAGGTGTACCTTGCTGCCCCCCTCCGTCACCCGAGTGGTCAGTTCCGAGAGAGCCACCACGCTCCGCTCATAGGCCTTCACGCTCACAATGCGCGAGAGTTCCGCCACGGGCGACGTGCCGATGTTGATGGCGTTGAACACGTCGTTCAGCACGTTCTGCTTGCCGTTGAAGAGGTCGCTCACCTTGATAATCACCGTGCTGGAATCCCTCGCCACCGCCTCCACAGCGAAGGTGGCAAGCAGGGGGTCCACATAGTTGTCTGCCACCGAGGCAGCCATCAGCGAGCCGCTCGGAGCCTCGGGCGTGACACGCTGCTGGCGCATCTTCACCTTCCCGGCCCTGCGGTCCCACTCGAAGCGAACCATCTGATTCTCATAGTTGATGCCACGGTTCGCGCTCGCCTCGTTCAGCTCGGCAGGCACCTGCTGCAGCTTGTTCGACACGAGGAACACCCTCCCCATCAGCCCCACGGGCATCTCCAGATAGGCCGTGTCGCCCTTCTGCACCACGTTCATCACTCCCCGCATCTCCACCGAGTCGCGACCCGTCAGCACCTCATAGCGCGACGGGGCAGCCACCGCGGCCTCATGCCGTCCTTTCTTTCCCTTGCGCGGAGCCATCGCCCCCGCCTCCGCCGCCGACAGCCCCAAGGCAGCCAGCAGCGCAATCGCCAATATCCTATTTATAGATGATGTCATAATGGCTGCAAAAGTAGGCAGAAATCCACACAAAGCCAAGATTTTCAGCCAAAAAGTGCCCCCGTTACGGATTTCTTCGTATCTTTGCAGCAAGGAGGAGGACGATTTCCCCACCCCCGTTTTTCAACCAAAGCCCTATGGACACAGACTTCATGACCCCCATCCGCCTCGCCATCTTCGTGACCGGCGGCGGAACGAACTGCGAGAACATCATCCAGCACTTCAAGGACGACCCCGACGTGGAAATCCCCATCGTCGTCAGCAGCCGCCCCGACGCCTACGCCCTCGTGCGCGCCCAGCGACTTGGCGTGCCCACCACCGTCATCACCCGTCAGCAGCTCAACGACGACCCCGACCTCGTGCTCCGCACCGTCCACGGCTGCGACTACATCATCCTGGCAGGCTTCCTGCCCAAAGTGCCCCTCTACCTCGTGGAGCGATACGCCCAGCGCATCATCAACATCCACCCCGCCCTCCTGCCCAAGTTCGGCGGCAAGGGCATGTGGGGCCACCATGTGCATGAAGCCGTCCACGCCGCCCACGAGACCCGCTCAGGCATCACCATCCACTTCGTCAACCCCGAGCTGGACGAGGGCGAGCACATCGCCCAGTTCGCCGTCCGCCTCGACCCCTCCGACACCCCCGACGACATTGCCGACAAGGTTCACCAGCTGGAAATGAAGCACTTCCCCTCCGTCATCGAGCAGGTCATCAAGCACAAGATTCAATAGAACTCGAGTTCGTACATATTCTTAATATGTTGAGTGGCAGGCTTGTGATGATGACACCCCAGTTCTCTACAGACCGCAAACACGGAATAAACGATAAGCATATCGTGTAAATGAAGATGGTTAAGACAAGAAAACTCTCAGTTCTCTCAACAGAGGTCTCTGTTGTTATGGGAATAAATGATAATGACTATATCTGCCTGACAGACATGGTAAAAGCGGCTGACGACAATGGACGTGCGGCTGACATCATCAAGAACTGGATTCGCAACCGTGCCACGATAGAATTTCTTGGCGCATGGGAAACGATGTATAATCCCAATTTCAAAGTGGTCGAATTTGACCACTTTAGAAAATCAGCCGGTTTGCCCACCTTTACAATGAGCGTAACAAACTGGGTGGAAGAAACAAACGCCATTGGCATCTATTCCAAGGCAGGGAGATATGGCGGCACATACGCACATAAAGACATCGCCTTTGAGTTCGGAACAGCCATCAGCCCCATGTTCAAGCTCTACCTCATCAAGGATTACCAACGCCTGAAGGAGGAAGAGAGTAACCCTGCATTGTTGCAGTGGCACGCAAAAAGATTTCTTACGAAAGCGAATTATACATTGCATACTGATGCCATCCAAGAAAAACTGCAACATCTGGGCTACAAACGAGCAAAAGAGATTTTAGTTTACGCACAAGAGGCAGACATGCTCAATATCGCGGTTTTCGGGTGTACCGCCAAAGAGTGGGAAACTCAAAACCCACAATTAGCCCAAAAGAAGATGAATATCCGTGAGACAGCCTCTATTGCGCAGCTTCTTGTACTTGCAAATCTGGAGACCATCAATGCCGAAATGATTAAAAGGAATATACCGAGGTCAGAGAGATTCAGGACGCTTCTTAAAATAGCGGAAGAGCAGATGAATTCATTGAAGAATAGAGACATAGAGAACCAATTCCGCAAACAATTTCCTGAAAATAACGTGGGGAAACTATTGGAATAAAGATACAATAACACAAAGACCCACAGACGCAGAAGGACATACAATCCAATAATATACACAGGCACACCACAGCCATCTGCCCCCCAACGGACACCCTGCGTGAACCACGGCAACCTCAATAGTGACCAAAGGATTGAAAACATCATCTGATGGATGGCTATCCATTTGATTCTTAACAATCCATCACTTTACGAAAGCGTTTAAGCCAGTTTCCTTGCTAACCCTCTCGAATTCGAGGGGGTTAAAACAAAGGTTGCAAAGTGTTGCTATCCTCACTGCATTCAAACAACTAAAATTCGTCGAGCACACCAATATCTTATTGTTATTATTGGCTCAAATTATTGCGCATTATTGCCAATTATTGTTTGCCCCCAAGGTCGCTTGCGACCATGCTACACACAGAGACAGGGGGTGTTGTCTTCTTTGAACAATAATTAGCAACAATGCGTAATAATTTGACCAATAATAATTCATGAAAAATTCGTGCCCAGCGCACCGCAACGCACACGAACGTACATCCGCCACTGACAGACACCGTAACTTTGCAGCGTGAAAAGTCGGGAGAGGGCCCGCCGAGAACGACGCACACACAAACACACAAAAAACACACATTATTATATATAATAAGAGAACGAACACCATGAAACAACACCTTTGGAAAACCATCGAACTGATTTGTTACATCCTTAAAATCCTAATCCGACACTATGACACGAGGACAAAGAAACCACAACCCACTGAACATCCGCAGGAGTGAACGCACACGCTGGATGGGGCAGAAACCACGGCAGCTGGACCGAGAGTTCGTCCAGTTCCAGAGCGACCTCTTCGGCCTGCGAGCCGCATTCCGCATCCTGCGCACCTACCTCCTCCTCCACGGACTCTGCACCCTGCGGCAGGTCATCTACCGCTGGGCACCGCCCGAGGACGGCAACAACACCGAGGCGTACATCAGCATCGTGGCCGAACGCGCCAACGTGCGCCCCGACGCCTATCTGCAATGGACCGACAAGGACACCATCCTCCGCATCGTCGCCGCCATGGCGTGGGTGGAGAGCCACATCAACTTCACCGACACCGACCTCCTCAGCCAAGCCTACCAGCTGGCGAAGTGAGAAGTAAGAGGTGAGTGAGAAGAGGTAAGGGGTGAGAGGAGTGTCAGGCAAACAGGCATCCTCGCCCAGCATTCCTCTCACCACTCAGCACTTACCACTGAATACTCACCCCTCACTCCCCCCAAACATTCCTCTAACCTCTCACCACTCACCACTAAATCCCCCCCACCATGACCCTACACCTCACACGCTACTACACCGACCACAACCAAGTGAAAGGCATCCTCCTCATCGACGGCACGCCCTTCTGCGAAACCCGTGAACCTGGCCGCATGGCAGGGCGCAACGCCCACCTTCCCTCAGGCACCTACCCCTGCCGCTGCCGCGCCACCCAGTTCTCACCCATGACCCTCCGCGTCTGCCGCCAGCGCGGACAGAGCAGCGTCCACATCGGCTGGCATGCCCTCCGGCAATGGCTCAGCGGCACCATCTGCGTGGGCATGGCAAACATTTCCGACCCGCCCGAGGAGCGCGAACTCACACGCCAGCAGGCCACCTTCGACCAGCTCACACAGCGTGTCTATCACGCCTTCGAGCAGGCAGAAGAAATTCTATTAGAGGTGAGTTATTTAGAGGTGAGAAGTGAGAAGTTTTCAGAAGTGAGTGAGAAGTGGTGAGGGGTGAGAGGAATGTCAAGCAAACAGGCATCCCCCCCAGCATTCCTCTCACCCCTCACCTCTAACCTCTCACCCCTCACCACTCACCACTAAATACCCCTCTCACCCCTCACCTCTTCTCACTCACCTCTAAATACCAAAAACTAAATCACACCCAACATTTCATCAACCCCTTAAAAACCAATCTACAACTATGGGACTCCAGTATCGTAAAGCAAAGGTAGCACTCAACTACCGCGACAACAAACCACAAGTATTCAAGCTCGTGCAACTCACCTACCCAGCCGTCACCTCCGACCAGCTCATCGCCGAATGCGCCACCTCCTGCGGCGTGAACCCGGCGCAGACCAAAGCCGTCATCGACGCCCTCGTTGACCGCGTGGCCCACTACATGGCAATCGGCCACGGCGTAAAGATGGGCACCTTCGGCTCGTTCAAGCCCGTCTTCACCTCCAAGGTGGCAGAGACCCTCGAAGAGGCCACCCCCGACACCATCAAGGTGAAGAAAATCCAGTTCTTCCCTGGCAAAGCCTTCAAGAACATGCTGCAAGAACTGAGCATCAGCAGCGCAACCGAAGCCATCAATGCCAAGGCGGCAGCCACCGACGCTGGCGGCGAGGGCTAAACGCCCACCATCCCCACGCCCTCAGCAGGGCACAAACGAAGCGAACCAGACACGTTGGGTGTGCGTGTCTGGTCCGCTGTGTGATGGAACTGCCCCGACCTGTGCCAGCCAGTTCCGTATGTCTCTGTCCCCAAGGAAGAGAATCCTTACTTAGTATAACGTCCTCTGCTATCATCCAGCTCGGTCGTCCACTTGAAGCCGTAGTCCTGATCCTCTACCCACTTCGCAAAGTTAGGATAACCCCACTCTATCTGCTGCATTTCTCTCATCCAACACACGTTCTTTCCGTTAGGGATACAAATCTTCTGAGGAGCCTTGCTCACAATACTACCCGCTCTTGGCAATTCAATAGTCGTCTTTGCTAAGTTCTCGTCTTGATTTGTCTTCTCCACATAGATTTTGATGTCATCAGCGTCTTGGGTCTTCATCGGAATCTCTATTTCCTTTGCTGTATAACCATCGTTTCCTGTTCCAACATTGACAGGAGTGCTCGTACTGTTACAACCCAACAATTGGTGTGCCTCGTAGGCCTTGTTCTCGTTGTACATCAGATAGATTGGCAGCGTACCACCAGCAGCCTTCACTTCCACATTAGCGATATAAGGATATTCGCTGTTGTCCTTATTCTCTGTGAAATAAACATCGAACACAAGGTCGTTGAAGTCGAAGTCGTTCGTGTTGCCAAGGTCTTCACACATGATGCGATACCAAGTCCGATCTGGATCATCAGAAGAATTTGAATCATCAGGAGTGTTAGGATTCTTTGCCTCAGTCAGTGATACAATCCAATCGCTATAGTAGCCATCAGCAACTGAACCAGGCTTAATCCACTCATTTGAATTTTGGACGGGCATATAGCCAAGATCCATCAGTTCTCCGATAAGTCCGGATTGATCCTTGTCGTTGTCGTAGAGGTTCACAGTTACTTTACCATGATAGTTTGGTTCGTTCGTATCACAAGCATATCTATTTCGGGACTCACTCAATATTCTGCATGACTTACTACCCACGTTAAAAGTCGGATACTCTTTTCCGTCTGCCCACCCTGTGGGCCAATCCACCTTAGCCTGACCTCCTTGTCCATTATCGTCACTAACGTAACTATAACTCCAGTGCCACTTCCAATTCTCATCCCCAGGAACGTACATATCATCACCAATAACATTTTCAAAGTCAAAACCCATGAACGAGCGGTTCCAACCGTCTTTGAGACATTTTGCCTCGTCGCCCATAACATCAATAATAGTCTGGAAGTTCACCAGCCCCGTGTACTCCGTGCGTACGACACTGCCATTACTATTAGCATAACCAAAAGATTTGGTCGTAGAATTTTCCATCAGCATAATCATGTCTGAATGGTATGTGGCATTATTGACAGTTTTACCACTATCCAGCACCATATCATTTGCCTGACCATTGCCATAATTGCCACAGTTGAAGTTTTTGATGTGATCTACAAACTCTCCATCAATAGCAATGAGATGATCCAATTGCGTACCCGACATATAGTTCTGCTCATCTGCTGTCAGATATTTCTCGGGCGAGTACCCTTCCATGGGGTCTGAACCACCCGTATATACCTGCTGTACGAAATAGTTCGTCCAATTAGGATTCTCATATTTAGGATTCTTGTGAGTCTGGAAATATTTTTTCACGACAGCAATTTGGTCGTCTGTCAAAGGAGGTGGAACAATCCAACCACCATGGTCTGGATCTGCCCACTGGTTGGCGTCTGAATTGGCGGCACGCGTCTTTGCGCCAGCCTCTGCACTGCCAAAGCCCCATGTATGATTTTCGTCTATTTTGCCATAACGAGCCTCGAAGTTCTCTGTATATTTTTCCATGAGTTGTAAATCTGCTGGGGTGTAGTCACCTGCCCACCCCCCAGTAAGCCCTGGGTCGTACTCGCTGCATGCGGTCAGCATCACCATGCCGGCAGCAACCGAAAGGATTTGTTTCTTGTTCATACCATTTGATTGTTTTAGAGTTATTTATAATCTTCTGTTTTTTTAGTATATCACGGGCAAAGGTAATAAACTTTAACTATTCCAACCAAGAAAAACGGGACTTTTTTGTGTGATTTGAGGTTTCAGCAACACTTTTGTTTCGTATTTGCGAGTTTTTCCGTAACTTTGCCACACAAAATCAGGAACACCACAACGTAGTATATATATAAAATATGATGTACGCGTACAAAATGAGAAGATGCGCCGTCGCGCTCGCC
>CAMWJL010000060.1 GCA_947174565.1 uncultured Prevotellaceae bacterium
TCGGAGTCCCCGACATCGGTTGACCGATGTCGGGGACTCCGATTTTGAGGCTGTGAAAGCACGCCAATGATTTCTTAATAACGGATGAGGTAGATGCAGGAAGGGTCGCCCCGTTGGACAGAAGCCCCCACCGTGACCGACACGGGATGGATATAGACGATGGAGAACATCTTTTCGGCAAACCCTTCTGAGCAATAGCAGAGGGCTGGATAGCGTTTTCCTGCTGCGTTCTTCAATAGCGGACAGACACAGAAGGGCTTCTTCTCATTGACCGTGAGCATACGCTCCGACGGGTTGTCTGTCACTTCCCAGCCCCATGCGTTCTGGAGAAATTCAATAAACTCTTTCGGCTTGCCTATGTATGGTTTCACCATTTCGGGCACATCCATCTGGTTGTGATGCGCCTGTGATGTTTTCTTTACGATGGCCCTGAGTTGTGCGTCGGTCAGCTCATTCTCATCTAACGATTCAAGCAATTCGGTTATCCAATGCAGTGCGAACGCCTCGTTCTTCTCCGCTTCCGACTTGGAGGCGTTGTCATCATGGATCGGTGAGACTGTATCGTTAGCCATCAAATCAAGGAAAGAGCCAAAACCGCACAAGCCAGCAGTACAGGCACAGACCTTGAGGAAATCACGTCTGTTTGTTGCTTTCATATCTGTAACTGTTTATCATTGAGGGCAAAGTTACAGAATTTCTCTTTACTGCGGATGATGGTATCACGTTTTTTGCAAGATTCCACAACTTTCCTTTCATCACATAGGCAAAAACTGATAGTTTTTCCGTAACTTTGTGTCCCAAACAGACAAGCATCCCACAGCAATATGGCAAGATAAAGCTCAATAGTATCCTGAGCCACTCGCCTATCGTACCCACTTCCAAGAACATACAACAGAAAAAGAAATGAAGAAAACACTATTTCTTGCAGCAGCAATGATGCTGGCAATGATTCAAGCTAAAGCGCAGACAGTTATGAACATGACAGACAAGCAACAAGCCCTCGTGGCGATTGCCGCCAACGAGGCAAAGGGCGACATGGAAGCCCTGAAAAAAGAAGTAAACAATGGCTTTGAGGCTGGGTTAAGCATCAGCGAAATCAAGGAAGCCCTCTCGCAACTCTATGCCTACACGGGGTTTCCCCGTTCGCTCAATGCCCTCAGTGCCATGCAGCAGGTCATCAAGCAGCGTTCAGAGGCAGGATTGACAACGGAGGAAGGCAAAGAAGCCGACCCACTGCCAGCCGACTACGACGCACTGAAACAGGGTACGGCGGTGCAGACACAACTTGTTGGCGGTCAGCCATTCAACTACACTTTCGCCCCACAAACCGACTACTACTTGAAAGCCCATCTCTTTGGCGACATCTTCGCTCGCAACAACCTCTCGTTTGCCGACCGTGAGATTGTCACCATCTCTGCCATATCAGCCCTGCCCGGCTGTGAGCCGCAGTTGGAAGCGCATGTGAGTGGCGCACGAAACATGGGTGTGACCGATGCGCAGTTGCATGAGATTCCCACGATACTCCGCAACCGAGTTGGCGAGGCAGAAGCCGTGCGCTGTGAACAGGCGGTGGCAAGCGTGTTCGGCGAGGCATATCAAGCAGTGGAGACCGTTGACTTCAACGTCTGGCCAAAGGGTGTAGAGAATCCTTACGGAAAATTCTTCATCGGACAAAGCTATCTCGCTGAAATGGGACCCGTAACGAACGTGACCTTCGAGCCTCGTTGCCGCAACAACTGGCACGTCCACCACAAGCAGGTGCAGGTGCTCATCTGCGTGGCTGGTCGTGGCTGGTATCAGGAATGGGGCAAGCCCGCTGTGGCAATGACTCCAGGCACGGTCATCGCCATCCCTGCCGAGGTGAAGCACTGGCACGGAGCAGCCAAGGACTCATGGTTTCAGCATCTGACCTACCACAAGGATGTGCAGGAGGATGCCAGCAACGAATGGCTGGAACCTGTGAGCGATGAATGGTACGACCTGTTAAAATAGTAGTACGGACAATAGCACACAAGAACCGATAGTTTTCTCAAGACAGAACAAATCGAAACGAAGATTTTCCGCTAAATCGCTATGATTATCGGAAAATCCTTGTTATATTTGCACCATCATCAATCATAACAGAACAAGATGCCAGAGATTTGCCACTTCTACGGAATCGTCATCACGATGTATCTGCCCGACCACAACCCACCACACTTCCATGTGCGCTACAACGAATATCGCGCTATCATCGACATTCAGACAGGCAATGTGACGGGACAGATGCCACGCCGCGCCCTGCATCTCATCTTTGAGTGGCTCGACCTGCACAAAGACGAACTGATGACAAACTGGAAACGTATGGAGAACGGTGAAACGCTGGTAAAAATTAGCCCATTGGATTAGTTATGAAACAGAAACATGAACTGACGAACAAAGCAAAAACTGAAACCCAATTTGCTTGCGTTATGCCCTGTGAAGAAGAACACCTATGTGAACTTAAATGGGTCACAGCAGCACGTCCGCTTGACGAATATCGGTTGTACCTGACTTTCAATGATGGCAGCCAGCGCATCTTCGACTGTTTACCGCTCATTGAGAAGTACAAGCTCTTTGCCCCTTTGCGCAACAAAGACATTTTCACCTGTTTCGCCCTTGACGGCTGGACGGTCACTTGGCTTAACGGAACAGTGGACATCGCACCCGAGCACCTTTACGAAGCAGGTGTGGCAGCATAAGCATTACTATAAGATTCAACACATTGCGTAGAAGAAACCAAGCATGAAAACGACATTGAACATGACACAAGCGTGGGACAAGACGTTCCCAAAGAGCGAGAAGGTGGAGCACAGGAAGGTGACATTCCACAATCGGTATGGCATTGAATTGGCAGCAGATATGTACACACCTAAGAATGCGGAAGGGCGTTTGGCTGCCATTGCCGTGAGCGGACCTTTCGGGGCAGTGAAGGAGCAGTCATCGGGTCTTTATGCCCAGCACATGGCGGAACGTGGCTTCCTGACCATTGCGTTCGACCCGTCTTTCACGGGTGAGAGCGGTGGCGAGCCCCGTCGCATGGCTTCGCCCGACATCAACACGGAGGACTTTTTGGCTGCCGTCGATTTCCTTTCGACACAAGCGAACGTGGATGCTGACCGCATCGGCATCATCGGCATTTGTGGCTTCGGAGGCATGGCGGTGAATGCGACCGCCATCGACCCACGCATCAAGGCGACGGTCGCCTCCACCATGTACGACATGAGCAAGGTGAATGTGGAAGGCTATTTCAAAAGCGAGGACACGCCTGCACAGCGGATGGAGAAGCGCAGAGCAATTGCTGTACAGCGCACAGAAGACTACAAGACAGGCACTTACAAGCGTGCTGGCGGTGTGGTTGACCCACTGCCCGAAGAGGCCCCGTGGTTTGTGAAAGAGTATTACGATTATTACAAGACGGCTCGTGGCTATCACGAACGCAGTGGAAACTCCAACGACGGATGGAACGTCATCGGTTGCCAGTCGTTCCTCAACCAACCCCTGTTGGCGTGGGCACAAGAGATTGAGACACCCGTGCTGCTCATCCACGGCGAGAAAGCTCACAGCCGCTATTTCAGCGAATACGCCTTTGAGAAAATGACAGGCAAACATGTGGAGGGCATGAGTGCCGTTGAGGGTAACAAGGAGTTGCTCATCATCCCAGAAGCCACACACGTTGACCTCTACGATGACAAAGCCAACATGATTCCCTTCGACAAGATTGAGACGTTCTTTCGGGAGAATCTTTAACCTCAGTTAGCGAGGTTCATAAAATGCGGGAGCGGTTTCTATCGTGCAAATTCATCCTTCGTATGCACGGTAGAAACCGCTCTCTTGGAAAAGATTGATAACCAACCAGTCCTTTGACTCATTCCTTTCAATATCTAATATATCCTTTATACCTGCCATCTTTTTTCTTTTTGCAACCTGGAGGGGTTATGTTCTAAGGATGCACCAATTCTGACTACGGGCAAACAGGCCGCACAGAATGACCGTTGCTGCGGCCGTCGTAGCCCCAACGCCAAACGCCAGAATCGAAGAAAAGGTAGTACGCGCCGTTACCGCCGTTCGGACCGAGCGAACTCGACCAGTAGCTGCCGAACGCCCCCACAATGCTGAGATACTCACTCCAGCGATTGCCACCAGCCGGAAGAAAGACCTGACCACCATTGGATCCCGTCATCAAAATTCCATTCACCCCATTTTGTTGTGTCCATTGTCTCGTACAATTCTCCATCAATTCCACCTGCTGCTCATGGGTCGGCATACGCCAAGGAGCACCCATACGGACATGAGCCACATCATATTGCGTACCAGATATGTCTGTACCGATATTGACATATCCAGTTGAGGAACTGTAGAAAGCGTAGGTATCCCTGTCATAGACAGACTTCTCGTTCGTCTCCCCCCAGGCATAATGTCCACCATATTCTTCTGGAGCGGATGCGCCAACATTACAGCAGCACCATTTCGTACCGCTGGGCAAACCGAGGTCAATGGCATGAGGATGATTATTGTCGGGACAGGTGTGATAAACAATATCACTATACTTGCCATGAATCCTCAAGGCATTGATGTCCTCGTAGGAAGCCAGCGCCGCCACAGAGAACAGCAAAAGGCATACAGAAAGTAACTTTCTTTTCATAATTGTATTTATTGTATTACTGATTCTAAAACCTTTTCGGTGCAAAGATAACTATATTTACATTAAAACTCATCATGTAAGCACAAGCCCCCATTTTTTTTACGGAAAAACACGTGATTCCAACTGATTCTGTATAGAATTGGGCACCAGTCGTTCCTCCATCAGCCTCGTGAAAGTCTTCTTGCCTTTCACATAATACTGCCACAAGAGAAGAAAGCCGATGCGTTCGGGCACACGTTCATTCTGACGGAGTTGCTGAATGCGTCGGCGTTCTTTGTTGAAGTCAGGACGCATCTTGGCAAAGGCGCGACGCGCTTTGAAGACTGCTGCACAATGCTTCACGTCGCCTTTGAGGAGGAACTGAAAGGCAGCCAAATAGTCGAGGAAACAGCGCACTCGCATGACACTATTTAGTTCGTTGTCAGGCAGATTCTTGTAGAGCATCAGGAGGTTGTTGCGGAAGTTGAGGAAGGTCTTGCGAGGGTTGCCCTGATTGAGCGTCGCCCCACCTAAATGATAGGCAGTGCTCTCGGCGATGCAGACAATGCTCCGCCCCATCGTGCGAAGCCGCCAACAGAGGTCTATCTCCTCCATGTGGGCAAAGAAACGTCCATCCAATCCACCGCTGGCTTGCCAGTCGGAGACACGAACCATCAAAGCCGCTCCTGTCCCCCACAGGAGAGACACCACATCGTCATATTGCCCCTCATCCTTCTCGATGGTATCAAGCACCCGTCCCCGACAGAAGGGGTAGCCATACTTGTCCAAAAAGCCACCAGCCGCCCCTGCATACTCAAACATATCAGGCTCACGGAGCGACATCAGTTTCGGCTGACAAGCAGCGCATTCGGGGTGCGCATCCATGTATTTGACCAGCGGCGCATCCCATTCCTTCTGCCGTATCTCCACATCGGAGTTAAGCAGCAGATAATACTCATAATCAGGCAGCTGTGCCAAGGCATGGTTGTAGCCCTCCGCGAAGCCAAAGTTCTGTTCCAACGCCACCACAGGCACCTGCGGAAACTCCTTCCGCAACATCACCACACTCCCATCCGTCGAGGCATTATCAGCCACCACCACATCGCCCACGCTGTTCTCCAACACCGAGGGCAAGTAGCGGCGCATCATCTCCGCCCCATTCCAATTCAATATGACAATCGCAAGTTTCTTCATGACACGATTTCTCCTTTCAAAGCATCCCCGTCCTTATTAAAATCCGTCAACTTCACCTGCACGATTCGGTTGTCCCAATCGGGCAGGTTCGGCACTTCCACACGGATGTAGTTGTCTGTAAATCCATTCATTACAGGCTTGCGTGGCGACGCGTGTTCGAGCAGCACGGGGCGAGTAGTGCCGACGAAACGGCTGTAAAAATCGTGGGTCTTCTGTGCCGAGAGTGCCAAGACACGCTGGCTGCGCTCGTGCTTCTCCTGCGGCGTGACCACATGAGGGATGTCGAGGGCTTTGGTGCCAGCACGTTCTGAGTAGGAAAAGACGTGATACTGAGACACATCGACACTCGCCATGAAGTCGTAAGCCTGCTGGAAATACGCCTCCGTCTCACCACGAGTGCCCACAATCACATCCACCCCGATGAAAGCATCGGGCATCACCTCACGAATCTTCTCTATCTTGTGGCGGAACAACGCCGTGTCGTACTTCCTGTGCATGAGCCTCAACACCTCATCGCATCCGCTCTGCAAGGGGATGTGGAAGTGTGGCATGAACGCCCTCGACTGGGCACAATACTCGATGATTTCATCCGTGAGCAGGTTCGGTTCAATGCTCGAAATGCGATACCGCTCAATGCCCTCCACACGGTCCAGTGCCTTCACAAGGTCGAAAAACGTCTCTCCCGTGGAGTGCCCAAAGTCGCCAATGTTCACCCCCGTGATGACAATCTCCTTGCCCCCCTCGCGCACCACCTCCTCGGCCTGCTCCACCATCGAGGCAATGCTTCCGTTGCGGCTTCGTCCACGCGCAATCGGGATGGTACAATAAGTGCAGTAGTAGTTGCAGCCGTCCTGCACTTTGAGGAAGTAGCGGGTGCGGTCGCCACGAGAACAGCTCGGCGCGAAACTCCTGATGTCCGCCGTCCTCACCGTGTGCGCCCCCGTCATTCCTTCAAGAATCATCGGAATGATGCTTGCTTTCTGTTCGCTGCCCAACACCAAATCGACCCCCTCCGTCTCCACAATCTCCTGCGGTTTCAGCTGCGCATAACAGCCCGTCACCACCACAAATGCCCCCGGATGCGCCTTCACCAGTCGGTGAATCGCCTGCCGGCACTTGTGGTCAGCCACTTCCGTCACGCTGCACGTGTTCACCACCACCAAGTCAGCCACCTCTCCCTTCTGCGCCTTCCTCACCCCATAGCGCGCCAACTGCTGCGCCACGGTGCTCGTCTCCGCAAAGTTCAGCTTACACCCCAGCGTGAAATATGCTGCCTTTTTTCCTTGCAATATGCTTGAATCAATCATTTTTATCAAATTGAAATATACACCCTAAACACTTATTGATTCCATAATGGATAGGACTGCCAGTCAAGAGGGAATCCCATGGCAGACACATCTACACAAGGATATCGGTCAAGCAACGCCTTGAAACGACTAACGAAAGTGGTGTTTGGATTTACCGTTTGCAGGAAATAAAGCATGATGGCAAGGACATAGTACACCTTCTTTGTGTCTGTCGGCGTTGCTATGAATGGCAGATTCGTGCGCCTTGGCACCATAGCGTTAATGCTGAGTCTTCGATTCCAAAGGCGACTATGATGCGCACATATATTACGGACATATACGATGGAGTGTAACCATGATTCCATCACGGTATCCGACAAACCATAATATCTTGCGACCTGACGACGTGCCAAACCAGCATTGAGCCATCGGTACATCATGGACAATGTTCCGAACGAACTGACTTCAAAAGTCATCCAACTTGGAGGGAATGGATTTGAATAGTTTTGCATAAAAGCAATGATGGCATCATCATCACTACGACGGAGTTCTTCCTCCAGACTTCGCAGCAAGGAAGAATGTCTATCCGCATCACGGAAATTCGCAGAATCTTCAAACCAGTAGATGCCAGCAGCATCGCCCATAATCAATGACAACTGTGTACGGATAGACACTTCTATCTTTTCCAGCTCTGAACAAATCATTTTCCTCAGTTCAGAATCAAATTTGTAGATATTGTATGCCTCTTCAAAAGTAGCACCGCCTTTGAATCGACGGCTGTTGTGCTGTCTGAATGGCTTGAGGTAACTCTTCATTCTGAACATACTGATATTCTGGAGCAAATGATGTGCTCGTTCTTCATCCTTGAAAGACAAGCCATCGGATTTCAAGAGTTGGATTTGGTCATCAACAGAAATCTGAGGCTGGTTATATAACCGTGTTACCATATATGTAAAAAGAAAAACTTACCCTGAGCGCGCTGTTCTAACGGGAAGCGGGGTAAGTATGTTGTTGCAAAGGTAAAACAAATTCCTTCAATCTTGCAAATCTTTCATTGACATTTTTTAGATTTATAATAAAAATCAACAAGAAGTCAAGGGGAATCATCACAAAATTACTCAAAATCCGTGACTCTTCCCATCGCCACAGCATAAAACGCACTTGGAGCCTCCCTTTTTCCATGCCAAAGCCACTGCCTTTGCCACCCGATGCCCCCTAAAAGGACTGACGCATGAGCAACGCCACAACTCCGTCAGTACTTCCGCAGAAGTACTCCAATACTTTCTCGGCAGTACTTCAGTACTTCTGCGGAAGTACTGAAGAGACACAAAGGCTCGTCCAAGAGCGGAAATTCAATCCGTCCAATTGATGCGCTCCTCGTAGCGGTCGAAGTCCATCGAGGGGTCAGCACCCACCTGTTTGAGCACCCCGCGAATGAGTTCCTGCTCCTTGGGCGGCATGGGGAAATCGCCTCGCCGACGCACAAAATAGGAATTGCGGCTGAAATGGGCAATCAGCAGCTCCATAAACACGGCATACTGCCTTGGCAGCATCTTCCCCTGCATGCCCTCAAAGCCATAAGCATAGCGTTCAGGTGCTTGCCCACGGAAGTGCTCACAGCCCTCCCCACCCTTCACCGCCTCGGGGTTATACACATGCAGCACCAGCTCCGTCGCTGGCATCATCGTCCTCACGATATGGTGCAGGCACCGACTTGCCAACGGGCAATCGCCATTGAGACACAGGGTGAAATTGCCCGGCACATCAGCAAGCTGGAAGGTTGGAATCATCATGTCATTCATAGTCATCGGTTGTCATCAAATTCTTTTTGCAAAGATATGAGAACTTCAGGAGAATTAGTCAGGGTTATAAGAGTTTTTTACAACCGAAAACGACTTTTTTGCAAAAGTAGCAATTTCTCTTTCTTTATTCCTCGGCAAAAAGATGTACCTTTGCAGCAGAATTGTAAAAGGATTGGTTTATGAAATTAGGATTTGACAACGAGAAATATCTCAAGATTCAGTCGGAACACATCCGCGAACGTATTGCGCAATTTGACGGCAAGCTGTATTTGGAATTAGGTGGAAAACTCTTCGACGACCACCATGCTTCGCGTGTGCTGCCTGGCTTCAAGCCTGACAGCAAGCTGCACATGTTCCAGCAGCTGAGCGACAGCCTTGAGATTGTGATTGTGATTAGTGCCGAAGACATTGAGAAGAACAAGATGCGTGCCGACCTCGGCATCACCTACGATGAGGATGTGCTGCGTCTGCGCGACGAGTTCATGAACCGTGGGTTCTATGTGGGTTCGGTGGTCATCACCCACTATGACGGGCAGCGCACCGCCGACCAGTTCCGCCACCGCTTGGAGCGTCTGGGCATCAAGTCCTATTGCCACTACCTCATCGACGGCTATCCTCACAACGTGGAACTGATTGCCAGCGACGATGGCTTCGGGAAGAACGACTATGTGGAGACGACCCGCCCGCTCGTCATCGTCACGGCTCCTGGTCCTGGCAGCGGCAAGATGGCGGTGTGCCTGAGCCAGCTCTACAGAGAGAACCAGCGTGGCATCCGTGCAGGTTATGCCAAGTTTGAGACTTTCCCTGTCTGGAATCTCCCCTTGAAACACCCTGTCAACATCGCCTATGAGGCTGCCACGGCTGACCTCAACGACGTGAACATGATTGACCCTTTCCACTTCGACGCTTATGGCAAAGTGGCTATCAACTACAATCGTGACATCGAGATTTTCCCTGTGCTCAACGCGCTTTTTGAAGGCATCTATGGGGAGAACCCTTACAAGTCGCCTACCGACATGGGGGTGAACATGGTAGGCTTCTGCATCAGCGACAACGAGGTGTGCAGTCAAGCGTCGAAGGACGAGATTATCCGCCGCTACTACGATGCCACCAACAAACTGGCGGATGGGGCTTGCAACGAAAGCGAGGTGAACAAGATTCAACTGCTTTTCAATCAGGCAAAAATCACGACCGCTGCACGTCGCTGCACCGTGGCGGCAAACGAACGCAAGATGCAGACAGGCGTGCATTGCTCTGCGATGGAAATGGAGGACGGCACCATCATCACCTCCAAGACAGGCTCCCTGCTCGGTTGCTGTGCCGCCCTGCTGCTCAATGTGATGAAGCATCTGGCTGGCATTGACGACGCAGTGAAACTTATTCCGCAGAGCATGATTGAGCCTATCCAAAAGACGAAGATTGAGCATTTGGGAGGTCACAACCCACGTCTCCACACGGACGAAGTGCTCGTGGCCATCTCCGTCCTCTCTCAACACGACGAAAACTGCCGCATCGCCCTTGAGCAACTGCCCAAACTCCGTGGTTGTCAGATACACAGCACGGTGATGCTGGGTGAGGTGGACCGCAAGATATTGAAGAAACTGGGATGCGGTCTCACTTGCGACCCTGTGAAGAAAAAATAAATGTCATAAGGCATGAAGGACAAAGTCATTTCGTTTCTGTGGCAGCATGTGTTGCTGCTCATATCGCTGTTTATCATGACCATAGGCGTGGCGTTTTGTGTGCGCTCAATGTTAGGTTCAAGTGTCATCAGCGTGCTGCCGTATGTGTTCTCGAATGCGGGCGAGGCACACCTCGCACCTGCACTCACCATCGGGCAATATACCTATATCATGAACTTCCTGCTGGTAGGGGGACAACTCGCTGTATTGCGCCGCCGCTTCGACCCGATGCAGTTGTTCCAATTAGTCATCGGTTTTGTCTTCGGCACATTGATAGACGTTAGCATGGCACTCACCACATGGTTCGTCCCCACGGCATTGTGGCAACAGGCGTTGGCACAGGTGGGAGGGTGTCTCGTGCTCGGCGTGGGCATAGCCCTTGAAGTGCGTTGCGGCAGTGTGACGATGCCGGGCGAAGGCTTCCCCGTAGCGGTAAGTAGTATCACAGGAACGGATTTTCCGAAGGTCAAAATGTGTGTGGACGTGTCGCTCGTGATTCTCGGTATCATTGCCTGCTATGTCTTTTTCGGTGCATGGCAATGGCACATCATCGGTGGGGGTACACTCTTCGCCATGTTCTTCGTCGGCATGGTGGTAAAATGCGTTGGTCGCCACCTCGGATGGTTCGAGCGTCTGCTCGCCTATCGCCCCGGCTTCCGACGTTATGTCTATGGTCTTGCACGACTTATCTACAAGCATTGACTATGCGTCCGTAAGGAGAGTCAAACTCAGCCTTGGCATGGCGGATAACTGAAAAATGAAGGATGAACAACGGTTCGGGAACAACAAATTTTGTGTAATTAAAAATAAATGCGTAACTTGCGCAAAATTTAATTTTCCTCAGTCATGAAACGAAACAGAATTTGCTTTTTGTTAGGACTGCTGATATTTGCAGTCACATCGGTCAACGGCCAGATACTTAAAGACCTTGAACAATATCAGCACACCTACACTCAGACGGACCAATTGGATCAGGCCATCAAGGAGGCGATTATAAATTCAATCAGCCTTATTGGATCGGAGAAGTATATCCACGACATAACCTCCATCGAGGTGGCAACCTGTACTAAGAAAAAGAATTTGAAAGATTTTATCAAGAAGGCACGGAACATCATCAAGAAAGAGAATATTTCCCAACTTCAGTCCACCATCAATGATGATATGACTGTGGAGATTTATGCGAAAGACGGCGAAATAATCATCCTGTCAATCATCGACGATTTCGCCACAATAACCGTCATGAAATAAAAAGAAAGAAAAAAGTCGGCAGCACAGTTATCTATGCAGCCGACTTTTTGTTTCCTGACTTTGAAAATTTTTGCTGTTGGACTCTACACATTTTAGTTTTCCACGCTAAATTCGTAAGTACCCGAACCAACTTCCACGATGGTTCGACCTTCTTCTTCGCCCACAAGGCGCACATACTTGTTGCGCACAAGAGGCTTGCCGCCTTCGCTCACTGCGGCGACACTACTTGCAGGCAAGGACAAGCGAGCCGTGGTGTTGGGAGGCACACATACTTTGTCAACGAAAGTATTGCCCTTTATTTCCCAAGCATTGGCTATGCGTCCGTAGGGAGATTCAAACTCAGCTTTGGCATGGCGGATAGAACCCACAGGCTCGGGACAAACAAGAAACTCCTTGAACGCCACGCTGTCACGGTGGGGACGGATGCCGGCAAGCGCACCATACAGCCACTCAGTCAAGTGGCCGAGCATACAATGGTTGTGTGAAGCGGTTTTCAATGCCGACCACGATTCTGTAAGCGAGGTTGCACCTTGTGCCAGTTGGTAGCCGTAGCCAGGCTTGTCTGTACAGCTGTTCATATCGTAAATCACGGAAGATGCTCCCTCCTGCATGAGGGCACGGAGAAGATAGCCATAGCCAATGTCACCGGAGGAAACGGCATTGCCACGACTGCGTATGTCATCGACAATGCGTCGCAAGCACGCCTCACGGTCTTTCTCGTCGGGCATGTCAAAGCACAAGGGGAGCGCGTTGGCTGTCTGACTGCCGCTGTCGTAATAGCCTTTCTCGGCATTGAAGAAGGTGCGGTTGAAAGCGGTCTTGACTTCCTCTGCCAAATGGGCATAGTGACTCCCGTCGGTTGCTTTGCCGAGCAAATGCGCCGCTTGGGACAACACCGTAAGGTCGTGGTAGTACAAGGCGGTGGAAGTAAGTCCGCGTGAGGTCAATTGACTGTAGCCGGGATGGTTAGGTCCCAAGTCGTACCAATCGCCGAGACCATGGCTCACAATGTGGTCGGTGGCACGACTTGTGAGGTAATCAACATAGGCTTTCATCAAATCGTAATTCTTCTCCAACACGGAAGTGTCGCCATACCAACGATAGACAAACCACGGAAGCAGGACAGCGGCACTGCCCCATTCGGGCGAATCGCGGAAATCGTCGGAGAAGACTGCGTACTCAGGAGCGGTGTTGGGCACCATGCCGTTGGCCTGTTGGCAGTCTCTCATATCGTCGATTATTTTCATAAACATCTGTTTGACATCGTAGGAGTAGGCAATCGATGCGCTCATCAGGTGGGGCACTTCGAGCCATCCGAGCTTTTCGCGGTGGGGGCAGTCGGTCATTACATGGGAAAGGTTGCTCCTCACCGCCCAGTCGATGAGCGAGTAGATGCGATTGAACAAGCTGTCGGAGCATTGGAACGTGCCCACAGGACGCGATGCGTTGGATACATGCAGCATACGAATCTCTTCCATCACGGGAAGCCCGTCGGGATTAGGATAACCCGAAGGTACAGCTCCTTCCATCTGTATGTAACGGAAGCCATAATAGGAGAACGACGGCGACCATCGTTCCTCACCCTCACCACGCAAACGATAGGAATACAAGTAGTTCTGTCCGCTGTTGCTTTGGTTTGCCAAGCTGTCATCGGTCAAGTATTCGGCAGGGCGCATAATCACTTTTGCGCCACGCGGTCCTCTCACACACACATCTACTATAGCAGCTGCATTCTGCCCGAAGTCATAGATGAACACACCGGGCTTGACCTCAAAGACGTTACAAGGAGTAAATGCCTGTTTCACCTCCAAAGAGGGGGAGGCTTGCGCTTTCAGACGCGCACCATTGCCAGTCTCGACAGCAAAGCCCCAAGCGTTGTCATCGTAGTTTGGACAAGCCCACTGCTTGTCGTCCGCAGTGGCATCAAAGTCCTCGCCGCCGTAAATGCTTGAAAATGTAACAGGACTTTCAGTCACCCTCCACGAAGTGTCGCTGTCTATGTCCTCGATTGTCCCGTCGGCATAGGTGAGGCGCAGCTTGCAAATCATCTTGGGAAAGGAATAGGAGGTCAGCAACTTATGGTAACGCTCTGGATTGCGCGGCACATACAAAAATCCGTTTCCCAACCGCACGCCAATGGCATTGTCCGTCTTGTTCAGCATATCGCTCAGGTCGAACGTGAGGTAAAGTGCTGTCTTGTCGTAGTTAGTCCAAGCAGGGTCGAGGAAATGGTCACCGACCTTACGGCCGTTGACCGACAACTCGAAATGACCGAGACCAGAAATGTACATGATGGCAGACTTCAATTGTTTTCCGCTCAGATTGAAAGACTTGCGCAACTGTGGCTGGCGTGGATTACGAACTTCGGAGGGATTGGTCGGCATCGTGTCCAAGGCTATCCATTTGGCATTGCCCCATGCAGCCTCGTCCCACAGCCCCGTCTGTAATTTGTTTGTACCGCTCCACGACGAATGTGAGCCGTCCGTCGCCCAAACTCTCACCTTCCAATAATATGTCTTGCCCGACTCCAAGGGTTTGCCCTCATACTTCACGTTGATGGAAGCCGACGACTGCCGCTTGCCCGAATCCCACAGACTTCCGATGCCCTGTTTGAGGGCAGATTCTGAATCCGACACCAATAGCTGATAAGCTGCCTGATTCACGCCCCTGCCCGAGGAAAGGAGCTTCCACGAGAAGGAGGGGGCTGCGACCTCCACACCCAAAGGATTTGTACGTCCCTCGCAACGGGTGTCCGTCACACGAAGCTTTCCTGCTTGCACGCACTCGCAAGCCAACAACAAAATCGCGCCAAGGATTATTCTTATTGCTTTCATTCTCATCTTTATTATATATTACAGAGCGTTTACGACATACGTTTTTCCTGCTTTCGTGTCAAACTCCGTGACGTAATAAGTACCGAACTCCGTGGCGTGTTCCACCGATTTGGCAGACAAGCCCGACACGGACACAGGGCAGTTTGTACGGAGCACGCAGCGACGACCCTGTTTTGAATGCACTTTCGCTTTAGCAAGCCGTCCCTCTCTCCAAGTCATGTCAACCACGAAAGCCGAACGTCCGCACAAGCCGCTCACCTCGCCCGACTTCCACGCCGAGGGCAAGGCAGGGAGCAGATGAAGCTCGTCGGCATGGCTTTGGAGCAGCATTTCCGTCATACCGGCCAACGAACCGAAGTTGCCGTCGATTTGGAACGGGGGATGAGCACAGAAGAGGTTGGCGTAAGAGCCACCGCCGCCATAGCCCTCCGACCTGTCGTCAACGAGATTCAGAAGATTGCGGAGCAAGAGATAAGCGTGGTCGCCATCGAGCAATCGTGCCCAGAAATTTATCTTCCACGCCAACGACCAACCGGTGCCGCCGTCGCCACGCAACTCCAACGTTCGACGACAAGCCCGTGCCAAGTCGGGCGACACGAAGGGAAGGATTTGCCGTCCGGGATGAAGACCAAACAGATGCGACACATGGCGGTGCTGTGGTTCTGCTTCCTTATAGTCGTGCATCCACTCCTGCAAATTGCCCCTCTTACCGATTTGCAACGGAGGGAACTTCGCCATGGCACTCTTGAGCCGCTGCCGCAAAGCGTCGTCACAGCCCAAAATCTCCGAGGCGTCTATGGTGTTGACAAACAAGTCGTAGATGATGGACATATCCATCGTTGTGCCCACCGACACGCCGTAAGCACCGCCATCCTCTGCCACAAACTTGTTCTCGGGCGAAGTGGATGGAGCGGTCACGAGATAGCCGTTCTTGTCCTCCACAAGCCAGTCGAGGCAGAACAATGCCGCGCCTCTCATCGTGGGATAAGCCTCTTGTTCAAGATAAGTCCGATTGCCCGTAAAACGGTAGTGCTCAAAGAGATGCTGACACACCCATGGCGAACCCATGTACCAATTCGCCCAAACGGGGTCGCCCAATCCTCCATTTCCCACAGGATTGGTCTGTCCCCAAATGTCGGCATTGTGGCTCAACGCCCAACCATCGGCACCGTAGAAGTTCTTGGCTGTGCGGCTTCCGTTCGATGCAATGCGGCGTACATAAGCAAGGAACGGCTCGTGGCATTCCGACAAGTTGCACGCCTCGGCAGGCCAATAATTCATCTCGGCATTGATGTTGGTGGTGTAGTTACTGCTCCACGGTGCTCTCAAATGATGGTTCCAAATGCCCTGCAAATTGGCAGGGAGACCGCCTGGGCGAGAACAAGATATGAGCAGATAGCGGTTGAAGTTATAGTACAACTCCTCCAAAGCGGCATCCTGCGCCCCATTGCGATAAGCCATCAGACGCTCCCGAGTGTCCTTGCCGTCATCGGCAGAGGCACTTCCCAAACGGAGTGTCACGCGGTCAAAGAGACGCTTGTAATCCGCGCCGTGCTCCTTCCTAAGTTTCTGATACGATTTGCTTTGAGCGTCAACAAGCCACTGATTCATCAATGCGCGCTCGTCCCTTCCCTCCATATAAGGGTC
>CAMWJL010000061.1 GCA_947174565.1 uncultured Prevotellaceae bacterium
AGTATTTAATGATTGGTTTTAATGATGAATTTATAAAAGTTGTGACTTTTTGATATTAAACTTGGAAAAGACAGAATTGATGCTTACATCTTTGGTAAACGCATTCACTTTCCCCTTGATGCTCTCGGTAACAGATGGTATGATTTGTTCTTTTACATCTTGTGTGAATGTGGTCTTTTTCTCTTTCATGTTGTCAGGGGCAGGCGGTGCTTTCTCCTCTCTGCATAAGTTGAGGCTTGATTGACAGGATTTCATCTGAATGCAGGTGTTTGTTTTCTCCCATTCAAATGCTTCGTAGGCACGAACTGGGCAGTAGGGGTGGTCAATCTCAGAATTTGCCATCCATCTGACAGCTTTGTTCCATATCGTTCCTGTCTTCAACGCCTCATAATCCTTGCCTTGTTGCTTCCATGTGTTAATGTCCATGCTGTCCACAATGTATTTAGGCATGCTTAAACGTGCAAGTGTTTTTGTCAAAGTTTCAGCAGAGGTGATGATGCACGCCACTCTGTCCGCAGACAGTTCTGAAGCACGGCTCCATGTTAGCAACGCCTGCTTGATGGGTTTCATGGCAACATTGCCCACCAACCCCACCATTGAATCAAGCAGGGAATCGCTGAGAGTGAAAACTGCATTTGCAAGTGTTTGATACAAGACATGCTGGCATAAGATATGTCCGCATTCATGAGCTAATATGGCATCAAGCTGTTCTCCCTTCATTCGTTTTATCAGCCCGAGTGTTAGCACGATAAAGACTCTGTTATGCCCAGAGGTCCAAGCGTTTGCAATAGGACTGATTTGCAGATACAGTTCGGGTACGGGGATGCCCAGTCGCTCGCAAATGGGAGGCAGACGATTGTAAATCTCGGGCATTTGGCTTTCAGACAAGCGCAGGTTTGTTGTGACATTTTCACTCCATGACATTTCATCATAGCCATATTGGAAAATCTTTTCCATCACTTTAGGCAATGCGGGAATGTTCTTTAACGCCTTGAGAGCTGTGGCATCATCAGGGTGTATCAGTTCTTCTATGCTCATAATTATCCGATTCTTTTAGCATGCAGGCATGATGTGTTCAGTGCCCCCATTTTCTTTATATCAACACCACGCTGGTAGAGAAAAGCATTGGCGACTTGCTCCTTATTGGAGGATATAGGGTTAGCGAAACTATTTGTCTGAATATCTACAAACAGCCCTCTGTCAATCCTCTGATTACCAGACATTCTTGTTGTCGTTACAGTTATTCGATATATAGGCATCTTTCAATATGAAATAAACTTTTGCTGTTATACTTTTCGGATTGTCTCAATGAACGATTTCCCCGAGAAATAGAATTGCAGATAAGTCGTAAAACTTGCGCCTAACCATCCTAAGACAGGGATACACCAGTAAACTAATTCCAATGCAATTGCAATCAGGATGTTTACGATGATAGCGACAACAATGTGCTTAATGCTTAGTTTTTGATTGGCGCGCTCACATAGGGCATTATACATGTGCCATAAAATGAATACAAAAATGAGTGTGCCTATTACAGGAATAAGCCTTAATAGGGAAGCCCCAAGCGCATGTTTTCTTACAATCTTGGCGGTGTCTTTGTCAAACATTTTGTCACCAACTCGTTTCGCAAATTGTCCTTGTAACATAATAATGTGTTTTGTGCTGCTAACTCCACAAACACAGCGATTATACATTATTATATATACAAGAAAGCATGGAGTTTATTAACTCGTTTATCTCTACTGAGGCTCTGGAAAATACCCTTGAATAATAAACGATAACAATAACCCCATACTTGCGTATGATGACCCCTTCGATGGCTGGCATCGAAATACATACATCATCTGCACAAGATGGGCGTTAATGTTGGCTCGTCCCATTCAGAAGTTTTCCAGACTTTCAGTAGAAGGACAAAGACAATTAACGCCGTCTTGTTTTTTGGCTGTCACACGATGGCATACGAAGATGTCATAGAGAGTTCCAAAAACATTTCAAAGGTATATAAAATTGTTAAAACATCTGCAACAAAACAGCGAAAAAACGTGAAATAAAAGTAAAAAATGGGCTTTGATGCTGAGAAATGACCTGCAAGAGGTGTACTTTTGTGCCGATGAATCGACATGCCCCACACTGATGGAACGGTGTGGGGCATGTCTGTTTTTATGGATGTTGAGACAGATAGCGAATGGCTATTCTGTCAGGATGAAGCGTTGGCATCCATGATGTTTCAAGCGCGGTTCTCGTATCGCTGTTCTACGACCTGCCAGTCAACGATGGTCCAAAGGGCGGCAAGGTGGTCGGGGCGACGGTTTTGATAATCAAGGTAGTAGGCGTGTTCCCACACGTCGAACGTGAGCAGGGGAGTGAGGTCTTTCTGCACGGGGTTGGCGGCATTCGCCTCCTGTGTGATGACCAGTTTCCCGTCCTTGTCGGCGGACAGCCATACCCATCCGCTGCCGAACAGCGTGGCACCTTTCTTCTGAAACTCTTCTTTCAGTGCCTCGAACGAACCGACGTCTTTGGCGATGGCCTCGGCCAATGCGCCTGTTGGCTCTTTCTTCGTGGGTTGTCCGCTGAATTGTCCGAAGTACAGCTCGTGGTTCATGATTTGTCCTGCGTTGTTCAGGATTCCTCCTGTCGCTTTGCGGACAATCTCCTCGAGGGAAGCCTCTTCAAAGCCGCTTCCCTCCAGCAGGCCATTCAGGTTGTTCACGTAAGCTGCCAAATGTTTCCCGTGGTGAAACTCCAGCGTCTGTTGGCTGATTACAGGCTCCAGCGCATTCATTTCATACGGCAGAGCCATCAATGTGTACTTTCCCATAACTTTTGTGTATTAAAAAAATAACAACTTGTTTTGAAGAACTTCGTGTGTGTCTGTCGCTGCTCCTTGTCGGGTTGCGATTGCTCCGTGGGGAACAGCGGTATCTGCTGGCAAAAGTACGGGAATCGCTTCAAATATGCAAAGGCTATATTCGTTTTTTTGCAAAATTTTTGCAGATAGGATTTCTTCGGGCTTCTGTTTTCGGCTATATGTCGTGTGTGGTGTACTTTCTTGGTGTTGTTGAAGGGGCGTCAGATGCGCCTCAAAAGGTACGGTCATCGTGGCAGGATTCCCCATCTGTGTGTGGTGTGCTTTCAGAGCATAAAAATCGGAGTCCCCGACATCGGTCGGTCGATGTCGGGGACTCCGATTGGTCGATGTCGGGGACATCGATTTAGAGGGTGTTTCAGAGGGTGTTTTTCGGTGGGCATTTACGGGGATGTTTTTCCCCCTCGTTCCGCTCGGTTCATTCCATTCGTCCCCATTTCATTTCTTCGCCTTGCTTGTCATACTGCTTGCGCTTGCCGACAGGGGGCGCGGTCAGGGTAATCTTCACGACGGCGGTACGTTCCAAACTGCGGTTGATGGCATCGTCGAACGCGTTTATATGCTGAGGAAGGAATCGCTGGCAGATGGCTCTTAGGGCTGCTATCTTCTCCTCCCTGTCTGTCACCATCTCTGCCTTGCCAATGGCTGTGGCGGATTTGTACTGGAGCGTGAAGCTGCCGTCTTTCGGCCCTACGGTGGGCGCACATTGGGTGACGGCTGACAGGAACACGGTCGGGTTGTGTGCGATGCACTCCAGCTTGTCGCCCTCCAAGGCGCAGTGGAAGTAAAACGTCCTGTCGTCGGTTCGTGCCAGTGACAGGGGCAATCCGTAGGGGCTTCCGTCGGGACGGGTCATGCTGACCGTCACATACGGAGCTTTGTCCAGCACCTCCAATGCGAAGGTGGCATCCATTTCTCTACTCGCTTTTCTCATTGTTGTTCGGTGGGGGGATATGATACGTCTATTTTTTTGATGACCTTGGCAGGAACACCGCCAACTATCGTGTTCGGCTCTACGTCTCTTGTCACCACGGCACCTGCGGCAACGACTGCTCCGTCGCCAATCGTCACTCCTGCAAGGACGGTGGCGTTGGCTCCTATCCAGACGTTCTTCCCGATATGGATGGGGGCATGTGTCATGCCGCCGCGTTTGGCTGGGTCAAGGTAGTGGTTGAGGGTGGCTAAGACGACGTTATGGCCTATGAGCGCGCCATCGTCAATGGTGATTCCACCCTGGTCTTGGAACTTGCACCCCATGTTGATGAAAACGTGCTCCCCCAACACCGTATTCTTTCCGCAATCCGTATGGAAGGGAGGAAACAGCCCTACGGTCGTGGGAATCTCCCTCCCAAACAGCAGCTCCAGCAGCGAGTGCAGTTCTTCAGGAGTATGGTATTTGCCGTTTATCTCTGCCGTTATCCGCAAGGCCTCTTGGGATAACTGATGAAACATCATGTGAACGGGCGAATTGGCGTCGATGGGTTCGCCTGTACGCATATATTCTCTGAATTGTTGTATGGTCATGATAGTGATTCTTTGGTACGGGTCATCAATGGTCATCCGATGCTTCTCCCTAATTCAAAGGCCTCTTGCAGTTTCGGATTCCCCTCAATCTCACGGGCTTCGTTCACGCCGCCGCAGAAGAGCGTTCCTGCCAAACGGCTCTTGGGATAGCAGTCAATCCATCCTGTCAAACCCGCCTCTGTCCGCTTTGGGGTCTCCTCTTCGTCCTCGGCAGCCGTGGTCAGCAGATAGACATCGCGGAACTGGTAGTCTTGCTCGTACATGGCGTTCATGCGGTCGATAAGGGTCTTCATCTGACCGCTCATTTCATAATAATAGATGGGTGTTGCCCACACCACGACATCTGCTTCCATCACCTTTTCCATGATGGCGTTTACATCGTCGTTGATGACGCAACGTCCCAAGTCGTGACATCCGAAACAGCCCTTGCAGAACTGGATGTTCTTGCCGACAAGGGAAACTTTCTCCACCTCGTTTCCAGCAGCTTTGGCACCCTCAGCGAACTGGTCAGCGAGCATCTCGCTGTTTGAGCCACGGCGCAGGCTCGTTGAAATGATGATTACTTTTTTCATATCACATTGATTGTTCTAATTGATTGTCTATTTGCTTGACTGATGGGTCATTCCTGTCCGAATGGCGACATGAACACCCTCCCCAAAAGGCTTGAAGTTAGCTTCCCATCATCGTTCGCAATGTCTCCAAGGCGGCATCCCCCGTGCAGTGGCTGGTGTAGAACTGCGTCGCTGGGTAATTCGCTTTGAGCCTTCGGGCGAATGCCGCCAGTTCTTCCTCCGATTCCTGCCCGTCGAGCAAGTGGAAACCGCCTATAACGGTATGGGCAGGGTGGGGACAGGCTTCCAAGATGTTTTCCACGCCGCTATGGGCGCATCCCGTAAACAACAGCCCCTCCACATATAGAGCTAACTCGTGACGGAAATCGTCTGGGATGTAGTGTCCCTCGCCATCTTCAATGAAGAGATGCTGGTTGCCCTTGGGCATCGGATGAACCTGTGGAATATGGGCAATGGCATGGATGCCATCCGCCACCTCGCAGGTCTTGTTGATGAGAAGCAGCCTTTCTTCCTCAATCTCAGTCCAATCGGTCGTGATGCTGTGCCGATGTCCCCGTATGGAATAGAACAGCCCGTTCATCGCATCGGGCGCAATGATGACTTTTGCCTGTTGGTTCAGTTCAAGGAAGTGCTGCAAACCTCCAGCATGGTCGCGATGCCCGTGTGAAATGAAAACATAGTGTACGTCGCATAAATTGACGCCCAGCCTTTCCGCATTGCGGATGAACACGTCGCTTGCGCCTGTGTCAAGCAGTATCTTGTGCCGCCTCGTTTGCAGGAGGATAGACAACCCATGCTCTGTCAAGAGGCGGCTGTCATTGCTTCGGTTATCAGACAATACAACCCAGTTCATCTTCTTAGTGAATGTATTCAAACCAATCTGCATCTGCATACCCTTTGTCCGCTTCGTGGTCGCTCTGCGCAAATACGCCTAACATCACGCCTGTGAAACCACCGATGGTTTCAGTGCTGAGGAAACGGTATTCCATCTTTGCCAACTGGATGAAGTCAATGCCGTCGGGCGATGCCATCAGATAGTAAAAGTCCTTGTCGGACGTGATGCGCAGATACGCACGGTTGCCACTGAGCGCAATCTCCTTCTCGCAATGGCAGGTTTGACCTAATCGTACCTGTGACTTGATGAAAATCAGCCCGTTCCTCTTCTCTGCCACCACGTCATAGTGGTTCAGCGGTGCGGCATAAGCAGTCATGCCCGTCTGCATTCCTTCCGTCAGGTGTGAGAGGTCGAAAAGTGCTGTTGCGGAGAAGTTCAGTTCGGTTTGTCTTCGGGCGACAAAAGTCGGTGAGGCGGTCGTGCTGAGGTCGGTCGTGCTGGGGTGAAGCCTGAGCCATCCTTTGCGTTCCGTCAGCGAGTAGCTGGCGTAATCAGGGTTGCACAGGCTCATCCATCCCATCGGCAAGCCCAACGAATGGTAGCTGTCTTTCGGGGCGTTGCGCTTGGTGTAATTGAACTCTTAACTCACAGGGTCTTGTGGCATCGGAACTAACGGCAGCGTTTGGCACTTCATGTCTGTCTGAATCGTCCCGTCCTGATTCACCACAGGCCATTCTCCTTCCTCCCAGCGCACAGGGGCGAGCATGGTCTCACGCCCCATCACATGCTGCAAATAGCCGCTGGTTCTGTATCCCAAACAAATCATCCACCATGTTGAGTCAGGTGCCTGCACCAAGTCCGCATGACCCAAGCCTTGGATGTCGCTGTTCTGCATCTTCATGCTGAAATGCGAGAGAATCGGGTTGTCGCTGTTCGCCTCGTAAGGACCGAACAAGTTCTTGCTGCGAAAGATGTTGACATGATGCCCATGCTCCGTGCCGCCTTCCGCCAGCAGCAGGTAGTAGTAGCCATCCTTCTTATAGATATGCGGTCCTTCGGGATACCGTCCGCCTGAACCTGTCCCCAAATGATGTATCTCCCCAAGCTGCTTGCCTGTCTCCACGTCAATCTCACATATCTTGATGTCCCCCTCTTTCCACAGGAAATAGCATTTCCCCTCATCAAAGAAGAGCGTGGGGTCGCAGCTGCCGATGGCAAAGTCTATCACAATCGGCTCTGACCACTCGCCAGCAGGATTATCTGCCCACACATAGAAATGACGGCGAGACGGGAATACCGTCGTCACCATGTAGAAACGCCCGTTATTGTAACGGATGGTCGGTGCATAGATGCCGCTGTTTCCGTCTGTCTCTTTCAAATCCACCTGCGAAGGACGAGTGAGGCAGTTGCCCACCTGTTCCCAGTTCACCAAGTCCTTGCTATGAAATACAGGCACTCCTGGGAAATACTGAAAAGTGCTGTTCACCAGATAAAAGTCGTCCCCTGCACGACACACGCTTGGGTCAGCGTGAAATCCTGGAAGCACAGGATTCTTGAATCCCTGCGCATTTCCCAGCGTCGTCAGCATCAACAGTGCTATCGGCACCATCAGTTTTTGACTCACATTCCATGATGTTCTTTTCTGTGGCTTCACTTGCATACGGCACATCGTTTCTTTGTAATTGGTCGTTAAACATTGGGCGGTTAGCGATAGGATTGAAACTCAAAGGCGTCCAACCTTCAAGCATGACACCCTCCAATCGCCATACTCACCGTGTACAAAGTTACAGAAACTTTCTGTATTACGGATGATTTTTGCCCGTTTTTTTGATGCCTGAATGGCAAATTACCTCAGTTTGGGATAAGATAGCTTCTTCTGTCCTGTTTTATACAGAGCTACCCCCAGCACGAGACAAATCTTGTTATCTCGAACTGAGGGTAACTCTCAGAACTTATTCATTTTGAACTGTAGCACTGCAACAACTGTAGCACTCGCATCTAAATCGGTTGTTTCTTTTTCTTGTTCACATTGAGTGGGGTGCTCTTCGGGAAGGCGATGGAGTAGGCGGTATCGAGGGCTTTCAGGTCAATCTGCTTGTGGAAACTGATACCGAGACAGGTGGCGATGAGTGCTCGCAGCAGTTCGCGGTGTTTGCGTGGGTAGAGTTTGGGCGGTGGCAGCTCGTCCCAACCGGCCTGTTCGCACAGGGTACACACCTCCCAAATGAAGTCGTCGGTGGCTTTGGTGCCGAGCCACCATTGCAGGAGGCGGCGGATACAGAAACGCTTGTACTGTGCCTTGAAAAGCCGCCTTGTGTGCTCCAGCCGAAGCCAGAGCTGCACAAAGCATTCTTGGGTGTTTTGGATGTCGTCCATCATGCCTTTCCTCCGAATTTCCGTTTGTATTCCTCCGTCTTGCAGTAGCCACCTGTAACGTCGTCGTAGGCGATGTAGCCGCGGCACACCCATGTGCGCAGGGTGGAGTCGCCATTTCCCATGCGTCCTTGGCTTTGGCGCATCTGGCGGTACTGCTCGCGTGTGAACTCGTCGGGCAGCAGGTCGAGCAGATTCTGAGGCCCCGATTGCCGCTGGATTTCCACCTCGTCGTGCAGTTCTTTCTCTAACTGATGCCCGAAATAGAGCATCTTGCACCAGAGGTTGTACTGCTCCGTCCACCGCACAAAGTCGGCAATGGTTTTGTCCCACTTGTAGCCATGTGCCACATAGAGCACCATCCCTTTGAGCCATGCGATGACGTTGGCACGATAGGAGAACACCTTGTAGGCCTCCGAGTCGTAGAGGCGTGCCGTGTCGTGGTTTTCCTGCTTTATCTCCAGCGAGAGCTTCTTGGCTGGCAGACATTCAATGAGTCCATTGGCGGTGTTGAGGCGGTCGATGTAAGGTTTCAGCGCAGTGGCGAAGGTGTGGTCGTAGATGCCCATGATGGGTGCCGTGTCATCGTCGTCGTCCGAGCGGATGATGGTGGAGATGTCGAGTCGGCTCACCGTGCCGTCGTTCACCATCCGCGCGAAGAACTTGCGGGCATTGGGTGGGGTGGTGGCGGCATTGAAGTTCCACCGCAAGGGCGCGATGCCGCTCACAGAGTCGGCACCCACACGTTCCTGACCTGCCAGTGAGTTGTCGAACGCCTTGCGGATGAGCAATCCCACCTCATCAGCCGTGCCGCGCGATGTCACCTTCTTCAGGGCTTCAATCTCATCCACCATCGTGTAGATGTACCGCTCGCCGTTGTTATGCGCATCCACCACACGCTGGTTGAACACCGCGTCGGTCAGGTTGTCGATGAGCATCTGAATGCAGATGTCCGTGGGTCGAGGGTCTTTCTTCTGCTTGGCACCAGGGTTCTTCTGTTTCCACTCGCCCTCACGCTGTCGGTTGGGGATGTCACGCTGTCGGATGTCCTCCATGATGTACTCGATAGGCTTCTTGATGCTGCCCTTGCCGATGCTCTGCCTGCCAATCAGGACATTCATGAACGTGGCCTCATGCTCTACATTGTCCCAGTAGCGGAACTTCACACCGTGCAGGTGAGCACCCAGCGCAGGAAACACGGCATTGGCCACAGCGGGCTTATAGAGCCAAGGGACGTTCTTTGTCAGCAGTTTCACTAATGGCGGCAACTTCTTCGGCATCGGTGGCGGCGTGGTCAGTGTGCCACCACAGGCCTTCACGCCAGCCGTCGAACGCAAAGCCTGCAACACCTGCTTCAACCTGTAAGGCATTCCCTTGCGAGGTTCTTTGAGGGCATTCTCGATGGCCTTGCGCCATTCGTCCATATCCTCACGGGAACACTTTCCGTCAGGGCTTGCCCAATAGTTCGGGATGACCTGCAACAGCTTCTCCAACGAGTAGCCGCAAATGGGGCGCAGCGTCACCGCCAACTCAAACGTCAGCACATTGCGGTCGCCATCCACGGGAATCTTCCCGTCATTGAACAACTCCCAATACTTCGCGATGATGTCCTTGAAGAGCATCCCGTTGTACCTCGCTTGGGGGTCATAAGCACTTTCCGAACTGTAGCACTGCAACGCTGCAACGCGGTGGGTGGTGTCCTCCTCAACCAGTGCGGAGGCATTCGGGCAACTGGCGGTTGAGAAAATCTCATCGTCTAAAAACAGCAGCTCTCCCTCGTCGGCTGTGGTGGTGAAGAACACCCGTGTGATGTCTTTCGCCCCTTCGTCATACTTCACGCCCAGCAGGTCGCTCGCCCACCGCAGGTTCCCTTCCTGCGAAAGGTCCTCATGGCGGCGAAACACGAGGTGGTAGCCCTTCGATGCCGAACGCTCCAGCATGAGCCACCCCAGCTCCTTCCGTTTCGCCACCACCAGCTCCGGCACACGCGCCATCTGTTCCGTCAGCCAAGCATTCCGCTCCTCGTCCTTCAATCCCTCAGGAGCCACGAAGTCGATGTCCATGCCCACCGAGCATGATGCCGTCCTGCACCCCTTCAGTGCGCCATCCTCATCAGGCACGCACGAGTAATTCATCTGCACCAGCCGATGCTTCTGCTGTGTGTCGCCCGCTCTCACCGCTTTCAGAATTGCCTTTTGCTTCTCACTGCCACGCAGACGCAGATACTCGTCTCGTGTGAGGACGGGGCGCATCACCTTCGCCCCATCCTGATAAGTTATGAAATGTACGCTCATAATGTACTTCTTCGTTAAAAAGTTCTCACCATTGTGTTTCCGTGCGTCGTGTCTTAATCCACGCTTCCTGCTCATCCGTCTCCTTGCGGTACAGTGTCTCGATGAGTGCCTTGCCCAATTTCTTCGGGAATCGCAGTTGGAAGATAACGCTGTCCAGTGTCTCCTTCACCTCGCCATGTGCCGTGCGGAAGAGCGAGGTGTATCGGCTGCCGCTGTCCTTCGCATAGGGATGGAAGTGGCTCGTTCCCGATTTGTCCGTCACCATGCGTCCCCTCTGACAGGTCTTTTCACCGCCCGCCACGATGTGCTGTCCCAACTCGAACGCGCAGGGATAGATGTTAATGTTACCATTCTGCATGAACACTGTCTGTGTCTCCATTTGGAGGTCATCAATGAAAATGTTTTTCATAATTGATGTTTTTAATTTCTTTTTTGAATTAAAAGCATCGTGCGCACGTTGCTGTAGTCAGTAGAATGGCGTTTGCAACCACCTATCCCACGTCTGAAAGCGTATTGAAGGAACGGTTCAAGCGGTGGGCGCAAAAAAAGACATTGCACCCTCGAAGGTCGGAAGCCATGATGCGTGCTTCTTTTCCTTTCGACGGTGCAAAGGTAGGGCTTAAAACAAGGGGGATTGTTTTAGTAAAACCGACAATTTTATTTTACTAAAACAAGATTTTTAGAGCAATCATTGGTTTTTGGGGAGTTGTTCCAGCAATTCATCAAAATAGTCACGGTTGTCAGACAATTTTCGGTCGCGTGTGGCACTTAATAATTGGCTTACATGAGCGTTCTCCTTATTGAAAGCATACTGCATGATCTGTTTGAGGGTCTTTTCCTTATTGGTTGCAGGGTTGCCATTGCTGTCAACAAACCAATCTGCTTTGTACATACAATCAAGTACGACAAGCACCGCTGTTTCCTTTCCTTTTGCAATTCTCACGTTGGGTGTCGTCTTTGCTGGCAAAGGCGTATGAGAAGCCGTTTCCGCCTCCCTTTCAATCTTCTCCACCATCTGCGTTATTTCATCAGATAGGAACACGTCGCTATCCATGTACTCTTCAACGGCATCCCTCAATTTGTCTTTCCCCAACCGATGCACATTAGGCCAGAATGTGTTTTTCAGTTCCTCGTAGCAAGCATCATCCGCTCCCATTTGTCCCATCAATCGCATGACAAGTGTGCTAAATAAGGGCTTTTCCACTGTCATCAAGCACATACAGACACAAAATGTCACGACATTTACAGCAAGCCACAGCTCGTTTTCGTCAGTGCCTTCTTCCGATAAGTCCCGAAAATCATTATAGAGATTGTCACACAAATACGCTGTGTTGAAAGAGGCCATGCTTTCATCCTCCTTGATGTCATCAAGCACGGCAAGGCACTCCGCAAAGACCTCCTCCGCAGAAAGGCGGAATCTTGCCATTTTGCAGCAGAAGTGCTCGCTGGGATTCTTCAAGGCAAGATAGATGGCATCATCGCCAAATTTATTTCTGATGGCTTCTTTTGCGCTTCTTCTTAGCCGGGTTCTCATCGTTGTAGGTCTCTGTTATGTGTCTCACATTCTCCAGCCATTGCATGATGGTAAAGTCGCCACGGTCCGTTTTCCTCCCGATGGAAGTTTGCCCAGTGAGAAACTCATTCAGCACCTCGTCGCTGAGTGCCACCAGTGCCTTGGTCTCTTGCCCGTGGCGATAGACGCCATACATGCGGAAGTGTACCGCTATGTTATATCCGTTGTCGCAACACAGGTTCACCATCTGCGCCATGTCCTCCTGCGTCCTGTCCAGCAGCAGTGTCCCGTCCTTCGACGCCTCAAGATGCAGCCCTGCCTTTTTTGCGCCGACCACCTTTGCCATGTAGCGTATCGTGTCCAGTCTCTTTTGCGTCTCATTAGGCGCGTCAATCGATTTCACCTTCCCGAAATCGGGGAAATCAAACACCACCTTCCTGATGCTGTCGCCCAGTTCTGTGTTCTGTTTATACACAGCATCCCAAAAATCTTCGGCGTTCATTTTTGCCTTTAATTCGATATGGATGCCATAATCAGGTTCCAACGTGCCGTTGAAAGACGCTTGCAAGATGTCACGCACGGTGTCGGGCTTGCTGTTGAATGCCGTCGAACGCTCAATGGCAATCAACCCCACATCGGCACGGTTATAAACCAGCACATAACATCCTGGTAGAGCCTTTTCTGTCAGGTTCTCATGTTTCTTGGGAATCTTTACATTCTTTTCGTTACACACAAACAATGCCATCGCGTCGCCATGTTTTCGTTCCACGTCGCATTCCAGCATCACCTGTTCACCCTGTCTGTTCACCTTATACACTTTTGCCTTTCCTCCTGCAAACAATGTGTTTAAGTATTCATGGGCTTTGTCGATTGTCCTCGCGCCATCCTTGCGGAAGAGGTTGTTCTGTCCAGCTTCTTCAAAATGAATTTTGTAGATTGCAAATACACGCATCATCAAATGTTTCTTTAAGGGGTTTCTATTCGTTCGGTAACAGTTCCTAAACAATAGAGTATATTTGTTTTATCCATTCCAAAGTGGAATCTTTTGCATTGATACTTTTTGCCATCAGTAAAAGCCTATGTACAAAAGAAGACAAATCAATATTGCCAATAGAGCACAATCGTAGCCTTGCATAATCCAAAACAGAAATAACACAGCAATAACAATCCAAACGACCGTATCGAGCAGCCAACTGATAGACGCTCGTGTGGTCATACGAAACATTTTTGCCATACACAAACATCGTTCTTTTCAGCCCTGCATCTCTGAATTTTCTGATAGCGTGTTCAACATCTTCTTTGTAGAAATCTTTATCTTTTACTTCTATAGATGTAACCACTCGACCTTGTGGATTCAATATGTCAATGTCTCCAACTTCTTTTGATGAAGAGCCACTTTCATTCACCTTATGAGCTTTCACTGTAAAAGTTTTAGGCAGATATAGGCTTTCAAGTGTGGAAATGATAATTGGGCAAATCTCCCCTTCACAAGGGTTGTCTGTTAATAAGAAAATGTAATCTAAGATGGATTGTAATGTTTTTTCGGGGCGAATGCCTGTTTCGTCAATCTCATATTTCTTGTTGAACTCTTTGGAAAGTTCTTCCATAACGACCAGTGCTGATTTCAGATATTTCAGAGCTTGGAATGATGTCTTCATTGCTGACAATATGGCAATCGTCTTTTCAAGTATCATCCTGTCATTCCCTTTTCTTACGGCATTGGTTAATGACAAGCGTTGGAAACGGGCAGGTTTGTTCAAATATGGTTCATTGGAGTTGCCAAGACTGTTGGGCACATACTCTCTTTCAAAGGGAACAAGAACCATGTGGGCAATGGAACGAGCGTCAAACGCACCTGCTGAAGAATCCTGTGCCTGAAGAGACAATGGGTCAACAGAAGAATCTGTCGCCTTTGCCAGTAATCCCGTGACCAATATGTATTTGTATGTTTTGTGGCTTCCTGTGATTACTTCCCTAATCTTCATTCCAAGGGAATCTTTTGTTTCAAGCCTGTTCCAGTATGCCGTTAATAAGATATTGCGAGCCTTGGATTTGTCTATCTTTACTTCTGCCATCTTTAGTCAAAATTTATCACCGTCTGTGTTTCATAAACGTATGCCATCTGTCTTTTCTTTTTTAGCACATCTATCACCATGCTGACAACGGCCTTTCCGAGATTGCAAGGAACTGCGTTGCCAATTTGCGTGTATTGTGCGCTTTGGGAACCACAGAATTCATAATTTAGAGGGAAGGTCTGCAAAAGAGCTGCCTCTTGAACTGTTAGGCGGCGCAAGAATGGAGGAGCAGGGGCGAATTTGGCTACGTCAGGGTCACGCATGATTTTTTCGTGATAACCTTTTACCCATGGTTCCTCACCTTCATACAATTCATGCTCATCTATGATAGGTGTTTTATTTCCTCCCATGGATGCTGGCAGAGTAGCACTGTAACCGTCTATTTTTGTGGGTCTTCCTAACCCGTTGAATATCATTCCTGCATAGGGGGATTTCCGCAAAATAGGATGCTCTGCCAAGGTGATTTTTGCCTTACATGTTCCCCTGTTGTTCCCTTCGCCCGCACGGTCAAGAATGCTCAATGTCTCTCTCACCGTGGAAGCCTTGTGGGCATAAGGACGAATCATCTTTTCTATATCAGGGATATTGCATTTAGCTCCCTTGAAGCCAATGACAAAGACTCGCTCGCGAGCTTGGGGGACATCATAGTCAGAAGCATTCAGCACCATTAGGTTCACCATATAGCCCAATGTACGCAATGAGTGCAACAAACGCTTGCGAACCATTGCCCATTTTTCAAATGTTGCCAGTGCTTTCACGTTTTCCATGACAAATGCTTGTGGTCTTACAGCCTCTATCACCCGAACGTATGACCATATCAGTTGGCTTCGAGGGTCATTTGTATCCATTTTCCCTGCTACTGAGAAACCTTGGCATGGTGGTCCTCCTATCACGAGGTCAACTTCTCCCAGACCTTTCAACTTGTCAATTTTTGTGTTTATATCACCTTGTTCTATATGTGTGCCAATGTTTTTGCGATATGTGTCACAAGCCTCTTTCATCATGTCATTTGCCCAAATGATAGATGCGCCAGCCTTGATAGCACCTGTGTCAAGCCCACCTGCTCCCGAGAATAAAGATATGGTTCTAACTTCTTTTTCCATAGTTCACACATTGGATTGCAAATATACGGCTTTTTTACAAGAAAAGAAATCGCTTTATATTTTTTTTGATGAACGCAATTAAAAGTTCACGATTCTACTATATTGTCTATGGTTTGTATCAGGTTGGAATATGTTGTTGTGTGTATTTCCCCTCCTACATTGATAGAGTAAATCCCGTTGATTTCCTCAATTAAAACAGTGCCTTGGTATTTTAATCCCTTGACAAGGAACACAACACCAGAGGCATGCTCTTGTATCTCGCTAATGCCCCAAGATAAAGTAATAAGACTATTCTCATTGAACAGAATGATAAGATTTCTTAATTTTTTGTCTAACATGATAATACATTTTTTATATGCAAAGTTATATATTTATTTAATAAAAGTATTAAAATGATAGTGAAATTATATTAAAAACGCTCTTTGTTTTTTGATGATGATTTGTTTTTGTCAGAATGAAACTGTATTTTTGCGTTCTGAATGGGAAATAGCGTCGCCAATAAAAGCAGAACTGTCATTCATCTTCAAATAGGGGATGAACATTATTATTATGGTTCTATAAAAAGCTTGTGTGAGCATAATGGTCGTGAAGTGATAGGCGTAACTTATAATACACTTCGATGCTATGGCCTTTCTCCAAGCAAACCTTATTCTAACAAAAAATGCGTTATTCGTAAAGGGAATATTGTCTCTCAAAAAGGAAACAGGGGAAAAAGACCATAATGGAAGACCACAAATAGAGAACTACATTTTAGGCTTTTCTTTGGTCACAGTGTATATTTCACCGCTACACCGCTACAGTGCTACAGTTCAAAAACAGGTGGCTGAAAAGTCAGAAGTGAATTTTATATTTATATATATAATATATATATAAATATAAGAGTATTTTTGGGGTGTGGATGACCCTTGGGAGAACTGTAGCGGTGTAGCACTGTAG
>CAMWJL010000062.1 GCA_947174565.1 uncultured Prevotellaceae bacterium
CTCCATGATGGTGTTCATCGTCGTGTCGTAGCCGATGGTGGAATCAGTGCCATAAAGGTCGTTGTCGATGGTGCCAGGCAGCCCGATGACAGGGAAATCGAACTCCATGCCGAAGTTGCGAGCACCCGTGAGCGAGCCGTTGCCGCCAATGACCACCAGCGCATCAATCTCCTCACGCTGGCAAGTCTCATACGCCTTTTGCTGACCTTCGGGGGTCATGAACCCTTTGGAACGAGCCGTCTTCAGGATGGTGCCACCGCGCGTGATGATGCCGCTGACATCCTCGGTGGTGAGCAGTTTCACGTCGCCCTTGATGAGTCCGTCATAGCCACGGTAAATGCCTTTTATGCTGAAACCATTGTAGATGCCAGCGCGTGTCACAGCACGGATGGCAGCGTTCATGCCAGGCGCATCGCCGCCCGATGTGAGGATTCCTATCGTCTTAATCTTTGCCATAGTCATACATGTTTTATCAAGTGCGTGGGCAAAGGTAGCAAAAATATATCAACGGATGCGCTTTTTCTGCCACAAATCATACTGCACCACCTGTTTTTGCCGCAACAGACGTGGCTTCCGAACCCCTTCGGCGCAACAGCTGACACACACTGTTTCCACACAGAAAATGTCGGCATGCCAAACGAGGGCATGAAAACACCCCAAAATTGATGTCCCCGACATCGGTCGGTCGATGTCGGGGACATCGGCAAGTCGGAGTCGGGGACATCGATTTTGGGGCTGTGTAAGGGCGACTTTGCCGACCCACCTCCAAGGGGGCTGGAAGGGAGCTGTGTCCAATGCCTTGTCACCAGGCGTTCTTGAAAAAGCAGGATGCCCTTTGTCTTTTTCCACAGGAAGATTTTGTGGTTTCGGCAAGAAAGAGTACTTTTGTGGCGGAAATCAGAAAGCCGCATAGATGAGAAATCATGTAACAGGATGCACATGGATAGTAGCAGGATTGGCATTGGCCCAGTCGCTGTTAGTGTCGTGTGGGGAGAAGAAGCCCAACGGAGAAGAGGAAAGCCCTAAGGTGGAGTCTGTGATTCTTTCGCAAATCAAGCAGAAGGCTGACCTTGTGACAACGGAAGTGCGCATCAGGAAACTTGCCATCTACGATTCGAGCAAGCACGAGCGGTTCGTGTGGATGAACCCGAAGACATGGAAGTATGGGGAGCGGAAATGTATCGTCCCTGTGAACGTGACCATCAAATACGGGTACGACCTGCGTGAGCTAACGCTGGACGATGTGAAGCTGACGGACGACAGCACCGCCATCGTCATCCTGCTGCCTGCGCCCAAGGTGATAGATGCCGGCTACAACGCCAAAGTGGAAGAAAAGGACATTGTGAGGATGTCGTCGGGCATGCGCGACAAGATTAGCCACGAGGAAGTGGACCTGCTGATGGAGAAGGCGTACAAGGCGGTGATGGCAGAGGACTATGCAGAGCAGGTGAACAAAGACATTGAGAACAACGCCCGTGTGGTGTTTTCTGCCATCGTGAAAAGCATTGGCATACCGAACACAGACGTGATTGTGCTCAGAAAGGAGGAATGGAAGCAATGAAATGGTGGACAAGAATCAAACTGATACTCGTGGCGGCGATTGTCCTGGGCTTAGGCATCTGCATCGCGCTGTTCGTGGGACGATGCAACGACGCTGAGCCTGAGGAGATTGTGATGGAGCCTACGATGGCAAGCATCGAGGAGATACGCCCCAAGGGAGAGATGTATGTGTGCAGCGCGTTCATCGAAGACTACTTCATCAAGCGCACGACCGAGGAGCGGCTTCTGCTGCCCAACAAGGAGCATGCCTGCGTGCAGACGATGCGTCAGAAGTGTAGCTACAAGATAGATTTGGACAAAGTTGAATACATAGCCGACGAGGCGAGGAAGACGGTGAGCGTGACATTGCCGCCTGTAAAATACGTCGCTTCGACACAAAGCACTTCGTTCCTGTCGGACGACAGCAACTACTGGGCAACGCATCTGCCCAACACCAATGTGATGAAACAGAAGGTGGAAGAACAAATCAGACAACGATTCGACACACCGAACAACCGACGGCAGGCTGAGAGGTATGCGGAAGATGCCATCAGCGAAGTGATGAAGAAACTGGGGTATGAGACAGAGTTTAAGGTCACGCTGACCAAGACCATCAATTAGCCTGCACGGCGGAAGACGGCAGATGATAGAGACGCCCCTGACGGGTGTCTCTTTCTTGTAGGCGGCGTTTCACCTTGGCGACAAACTCGTGGTTCTTGAGACCCCATCCGGGACGCGCCAAGAGGAACGATGGCGACTGGGAGACGAAACGCTCAAGGATAAGGTCTGGACGAAGACGCTCCAAGAAATCGACGACCAAATCGACGTATTCATCGGCAGAGAAGAAGTGGAAGTCGGCTGGATGTGTGGCAAACTCTTCCGCCATCCGAGTGCCTTTGATGAGTTGTAACTGATGCAGTTTCAGCATGGTGAGCGGAAGAGCCGAAAGCGCATCAGCCTCCGCAAGCATGTCCTCCCTACTCTCCCCTGGCAAGCCAAAAATGAGATGAGCACCGACTGAGATGCCACGATGGGCCGTGCGCTGGATGGCATCAACCGTCTGAGCATGAGTGTGTCCGCGATTGATGCGCAAGAGCGTGGCATCGTAGATAGATTCAACGCCATATTCGACAAGCAGAAAAGTGTGACGATGCAGCTCTTCCAGATAGTCAAGCAACGGGTCGGGCATGCAATCGGGGCGCGTGCCAATGACCAGACCCACCACATCGGGCATCCGAAGAGCTTCTTCGTATTTCGCCTTCAAGTTTTCCAGCGAGTCGTAAGTATTGGTATATGCCTGAAAGTAAGCGAGATACTTCATATCGGGATACTTACGGGCAAAGAATTGCTTTCCTTCCTCCAACTGCTGCGTGATGGACTTGGTGGGGGCGCAGTAATCGGGGTTGAACGTCTGATTGTTGCAATACGTACAACCGCCCACACCGATGCTTCCATCACGATTGGGGCAGGTGAAGCCTGCATTGAGCGAGATTTTCTGTGCCTTGACACCCAGTTGGGCGGTAAGCCAAGCGCCATATTCATTGTAGAGGTGCATAGGGGAAAAAGAAGGGCTTCGGGAAGACCGAAGCCCGCACGAAAAGGATTGTTTCTTAAATGCTACTGAATGAGAAGTTTAGTGGAGCGTGTCTTGCCACCGACATTCCATGTCACAATATAGACACCACGAGCGAGGTCAGCCACAGAGCACAGCTCGGATGCCTTGAAGGAACGAACCAGCATGCCATTGGAAGAGAGGATGCGAACAGAGAAGGTCAGCAGCCCCGGTTCCTCACCACCGAAATACAAGGTCTTGGTTTGTGGGTTGTAGCCAAGGGCGTATTCGGCTGGTTCGACAGCAGTTATTGCGTCTGGCAAAGGCTCGGGTTCAGGCTCGAAGTCCTCTATCTCATCGCCAGCCGTAATATACCATAACCTGTTCATACTCGACGCATTGCGCGAATCGGTGGTATAGCTAAGGATGGGCGTTCCATCGGACGAGCCTCCACCACTCTGATTGGCGGTGTGCTCTGTGTGCTTATTGATGAGATTGTAATATCCCTGTGTGCCTTGCGGCACAATGCTCCATAACTGACGGTCATCGTCCGCATCAGGAAGGGCGGTATTCAACTGTGTGCCAACATTGAGGGTTGCGGATACCGCTCCGATGGTCGGGTCGTTGAGTGCCATGCCAGCATCACGGCTGAGGAGCATGTAATAGTCGCCCACTGGCAGGATTTGCCATTGCTGAGAAAACTGGTCATCAATAGCAGTCCATGAGCAGATGAGGTCTCCTTCCCGACCCGATTTGTCCGCAGTGTCTATCGCCTTGCCGTTGTTGGCATTGGTGATGCGATAGTAATAATGGTCCGCCACAAAAGCAGGAGTGGGGTCAGACACTTTCTTGTTGGCAAACGCTGTCTGAAGATACGCTATATGCGTCTTGATATATGACTTCAAATCTGACACATACTGGTCGTAAGAAGAGTAAAGCACAATCTCATGATACATCTTGGTGCGTATTCCCCACTTATTGTAGTTGAGCCGCTGGGACTCTTGCAACAAGTCGGCTATCGAATCTACTTGCCGATACATGTAATCTTCCAACCCTTCCTCTAAGGCTTCGGCATAACGCCGATTGACCAAACGCCCGAACCACGGGTCTTGCCACATACGATTGACCCACCGCTTGGTTTCTCCATAGCCCACATCGGTCATGAGACTTTGGCGTGTTGGTGTGATGCGCTGGTCGTTGTCATACGCAATGTCATAATCCCACAGCGGCCCCCAATAGAGCAGGGAATCCTGTTGGTCTTTATAGAAATAGGTGGAATAGTAGCCGTCGATATTGCCGCTCACCTCGGTGGCGATAAACCAATTAACCAATGAAATGGAGTCAACCCACTTGCGGTATCCTTTCTCCGCATCGGCGAAGTCGCTGCCTGACAGGACTGCCTCAAAATCCTTGATATACTGACGGATATAGTTGTTCTGTTCACGAGAGATTTCCTCTGCATCAGGATAGTGGATGCGAACTGGAACCTGATAGGTAGATGTGGTGAAACAATTACCGTCACGGAATCCATCGACCTCCAGCAGATAGCCACCCGTGATGTCACTCGTGCCTGTGAGCGGATAGTCCTGTTCCGTGATATTGACACGATGTGGACGCACTTCCACTTGGTCGCTGATTTGATAGTTACCGATGTAGGTGCCATTCAGCGTGACATCCACGAACTTGTGGGCAGGATTGTTTTTCAACCCCAAGAAATCGCCCATCAGCGAGGTGACGGCATTGCGCATCAGCGTCTTGTCGCCAGCATTGGCAAGCAGTGTCCACTTCTTCGCATTGGCATACCCTTTGCCAAGGAACTTCTCTTTCTTGTTGAATTTGATTTTGTATGGCTTCTTCGCCAATCCCCAAGTGGAGTTTCCACGCCCACGTATCTGCATGGAGTCATATTGTGTTACGACATCTTCTTCATCGACATAGTGCATGGTGGCATAAACATACACATCCTTGCTGTAGATTGAAACACGGTTGAATGTCTCAATATACAGGTGAGGGAGATTGGTCTTCCGAACATAAGTCTGAGCATCAGCAGACAGCAGCACGAAGAACAGCATGGAGATAGTTAGTACAATTCTCTGAAACATAAATAGGTTCGTTTTTGTCGCAAAGGTAACGATTCCCTCGGTAAGAAGCGAAAAAAAGAACGAAAATCATTGTTATGTTCACAAAAAGTCGTACCTTTGCAAGCCGATTTAACATCGAGAGACGTGCGAAAGCAGTCTCGTGCTCTGTGTGGATAGCTACTCTTGCAAGCAGTGGGAGGGTGGTCCGTGAAACGCAGAAAACCCAAAGGGAAACCGATGGGCACAGTACGTCAGCCGCACGGCAACGTCGAGCTGACAGCGAACACACATTATTAATTATTAAAACCAAAAGGTTAAATGCAATCAAACAGTTTTAAGACAAGCTACATCACCACTGAGGCTGCCAACAAGCAGTGGGTGGTTGTTGATGCCGCAGGTCAGACACTCGGTCGCCTCGCATCGAAGGTAGCAAAGGTACTTCGTGGTAAGTACAAGCCTGTCTTCACACCCAACATGGACTGTGGCGACAATGTAATCATCATCAACGCTAACCAAATTCAGGTGACTGGCGCAAAGGAGACTCAGAAGGTGTACATCACATTCTCTGGTTATCCAGGCGGTCAGCACAAAGCCACTTATGCAGAGATGGTAAAGCGTCCTAACGGCTATGATAAGGTGCTGCGTCACGCAGTAAAGGGTATGCTGCCAAAGGGCATCCTTGGTCGCCACCTGTTGAAGAACCTCTACATCTTTGAAGGCGCAGAGCATGACAAGCAGGCTCAGAAACCCGTAACACTTGATATTAACACCCTCAAATAAGCATAAGGTATATGGCAGTAAACTATATCAATGCACTCGGTCGTCGTAAGAGCGCCGTTGCACGCGTGTACCTTACTGAAGGTACTGGCAAAATCATCATCAACAAGCGTGAACTTGCTGAGTATTTCCCATCAGAACTGGTTCAGTTCGTGGTTAAGCAGCCCCTCAATTTGCTGGGCGTTGCAGAGAAGTACGACATCAAGGCAAATCTCACAGGTGGCGGTTACACGGGTCAGAGCCAAGCTCTCCGTCTTGCGATTGCCCGTGCGCTCGTGAAGATTAACGCAGACGACAAGAAGGCTCTCCGCGCAGAAGGCTTCATCACACGCGACTCACGCGCTGTTGAACGTAAGAAGCCAGGTCAGCCAAAGGCACGTCGCAGATTCCAGTTCTCTAAGCGTTAAGATTTCGTTAGTGACCTGTATAATCAGACCACTAAAGCAATACTATAATCGTTTAGTATCTAAACCCTCAGGCTCTCTCACATAGAGCGACCTGTGGGTTGGTTAAACAAACATTAACTCAAAAAGAAAGTAAACAAAACCAACAATTATGGCAAGAACAGATTTTGATTCTCTTCTCGCAGCAGGTGCGCACTTCGGTCACCTCAAGCGCAAGTGGAACCCAGCCATGGCTCCTTACATCTTCATGGAGCGCAATGGCATTCATATCATCGACCTTCACAAAACTGTGGCAAAGGTTGACCAGGCAGCTGACGCTCTCAAGCAGATTGCAAAGAGCGGCAAGCGTATTCTCTTTGTAGCAACTAAGAAGCAGGCCAAAGAAATCGTAGCAGAAAAGGCTGCATCAGTAGGCATGCCTTACGTTATCGAGCGTTGGCCAGGCGGCATGCTCACAAACTTCCCAACTATCCGCAAGGCTGTGAAGAAGATGGCTAACATCGACAAGCTGTTGAGCGATGGCACTTATGACAAGCTCTCTAAGCGTGAGAACCTCCAAATTCGTCGCAAGCGCGCCAAGTTGGAGAAGAATCTCGGTTCTATCGCAGACCTGACTCGTCTCCCATCTGCCCTCTTCATTGTGGACGTGATGAAAGAGCACATCGCTGTCAGCGAGGCAAATCGTTTGGGCATCCCAGTGTTTGCTATCGTAGATACGAACTCTGACCCACGCAACATCGACTTCGTTATTCCTGCAAACGATGACGCATCTAAGTCTATCGAGTTGATTCTCGGTGCTGTTTGTGGTGCTATCAACGAGGGTCTTGAGGAGCGCAAGGCAGAGAAGGTTGACATGGAAGCCGCAGGCGAAGCAAAGGCTACAGCAACAACAGAAGCCGCTCCTGCTGCAGAGGCTACAGAAGCTCCTGCTGCTGAATAACAATAAGGTTTAACTAACAAAATTGTAACAAATCATGGCAATTACCATACAGGAAATCAATGAGCTTCGCAAGAAGACTCAAGCAGGTCTCATGGACTGTAAAAAGGCTCTCACTGAGGCTAATGGTGACATGGAGGCTGCTATGGAAATCCTTCGCAAGAAGGGTCAGCTCGTTGCAGCAAAGCGTTCTGACCGCGATGCAGCTGAGGGCTGTGTGCTTGCAAAGGTGAACGGCAACTACGGCGCAATGGTTGCATTGAAGTGTGAAACAGACTTCGTTGCCAAGAATGGTGACTTTGTAGCACTCGCCACAAAGATTATCGACGCAATCGTAGCAGCCAAGTGCAAGAGCATGGACGAAGTAAATGCACTCACTATCGACGGCGAGAACATTCAGGATGCCATCACAAACCGTTCAGGTGTGACTGGCGAGAAGATGGAACTCGACGGATTCAGCTATGTGGAAGGTGAGGACATCATCGCCTACAACCACATGAATCAGAACTTCCTCTGCGCACTTGTTGTGTTGAACAAGAAAGGCTTTGAAGAGGCTGGTAAGGGCGTAGCCATGCAGGTTGCAGCCATGTCTCCTATCGCTCTGAATGCAGATGCTGTTCCACAGGATGTGAAGGACGCTGAAACTCGCAATGCTATTGATAAGGCTAAGCAGAACCAAATTGGCAAGGCTGTGGAGAACGCCCTCAAGAAGGCAGGCATCAACCCAGCACACGTTGACTCTGAAGACCACATCGAGTCAAACACCGCCAAGGGCTGGCTTACTGCCGAGGATGCTGCCAAGGCTCGCGAAATCAAGGCAACTGTGGCTAAGGAGGCTGAGGCCAACCTTAAAGAGCAGATGATTGAGAACATTGCGAAGGGCATGGTAGCTAAGTTCTACAAAGAGAACTGCCTCCTTGAGCAGGCATACATCGACGACAACAAGGTTTCTGTCGCTCAGTATCTCAAGAACATCGACAAAGACCTTACTGTCACTGACTTCAAGCGTTTCACGCTCCGCGCAGAGTAAGAAACGACTTAACAATAACGAAACGAAGAGAGGGATGCACCTGTATATGGGCACATCCCTCTCTTCGTTTATAGTAACGTATCTAATGTGAGTTTGACATAAACTTTGTACTAACGTTTAACGAAGCAGTTGTACGAGACGGTGGGCTATCTGTTGAGAATAGATAAAACCACCATCTTTTGCCAAATGCACATTATCAAAAAAATATTCACTATGTTGTAAAAACTCTGCATCTTCTGCATCATAGAAACATGGGATGTGATTCTCCGAACAAATCGCTTTAACTTTATTAACGGAATTTGATTGTCCTACATATTTTATATAAGTAGGCGGAAAATATACAACCATATCTATTTCTTTTTCTTTGCAAGTATTTACAATGTACATGAAATCGTTAAGACGGTTCTCATCAATATGCTCAAACCCTTTTGTTTCCGTCATTATTGGAGGAAACAAGGGATTTTGCTTTGCCACATATCCTTTTTCGCCACGAGTGTCAGGAGTTATGAAATGATACAAAAGGATACGGAACCATATTGTGTTATATCTATACAGACTTGATGCCATCAGATATTTTTCATATAATGTTTTACTTTCCAAGCATGAATCAACAATTTCAAATCCTGTATGGTAATATGGAACAAGAAGACGGTATCTGCCAAGCCCAGAAGCTGCTAAATCGTCAGGTCTCATACCAAGAATTATCAGTTTAGGCGTGTATCGTTTAAGAATACAATCTAACATTATCCGACAGAAAATCAAGTTTTGTCCATTGCCTCCACCATTATAACATGACATATTTAGGCTGTCTTCTATTATTGTTGGCATGACACTATTCAGCACGACACTACTTCCTAAAAGTATAATGTCTTCATTGGTTTGCTTAATAAGGTAATCTATCGGTTGGTAATCTCCCGGGAGAGTGTGGTTGTTTACATAATACTTGCTTGCCAACCCCATTAAAAAGTCAATCACAAAAACAATTGCGACAATTGAGATAATAAATCTTACTAATTTCATAACTTATTTAGAATTGAAAATAAATAAATTGTTCCCCTTCAAATTGGGCACATGATAAAATAATAACAACTAAGATAGCCGTGCTTAAAATACTAATCACTTCGTTAGAGTTATGCATATATTGATGTGGCTTTCTGAAATACTCATCTTTTATTTCTTTGTACATCAAAAGTCCAATCAACAATATCGGCAAGACAATCGCAGGCTTTCCCGCTCCGTTGTATAGCTGCCCTGGCTGGGTGAAAATCTTTCGGAAAGCAAGAAGTGCATCACTTAAAGTGTTTGCTCGAAAGAAAATCCAGCACAACATCGACACTAAAAATGTCGCCAATGTTTCCAAGAAAACTACAAAAGGATTTTGAGAGGTCAACTTGATAAATTTTCGTTTAAGGCTATTGGCACAAAGAAGAATACCATGAACACCTCCCCACATAATGAAAGTCCAATTTGCGCCGTGCCACACACCGCTTGCAAGCATCGTCAAAAACAAGTTACGCAGATGCTTTTTCTCGGAACACCTGCTACCTCCGAGTGGAATATACACATAATCAGAGAACCATGATGACAAAGATATATGCCACCTTCTCCAAAACTCTCTGAAAGAACGTGATAGATACGGATGATTGAAATTCTGCATCAAAGTAAAGCCGAGACAACGTGCCGTTCCTATTGCTATGAGTGAATAACCACTAAAATCGCAGAATATCTGAAAAGTAAAGAAAAATGTTGCCAACAAAACACTCGTACCATTATGGTTCGACAGATTGTTATATACAGCATCAACATAAGAAGATACATTTTCTGCTATACATAGTTTCATAAAATATCCCCATATCATCAATTTCAAGCCTTCGATGCAGTCTTCTGACTTAAACTTATGGATTGTGTGGAATTGAGGCAGCAAGTTTTTTGCCCTCTCAATAGGACCTGCAACCAATTGGGGGAAGAATGAGACAAACAAGGCATAAGTGAAGAAATTCTTCTCTGGCTCAATGGTCTTTCTGTAAACATCAATTGTGTAGCCAATAGCTTGGAATGTATAAAATGAAATTCCGACAGGAAGCAACAAGTTAAAATGGGGAATATCCATCCTCAAACCAAATAAGTTAAATGCTTGAAAGACGGATTCCGTGAAAAAGTTAAGATATTTGTATATAATAAGAATTGCCAAATTACATACAAGACAAACCGAAAGAAAAACTTTTTTACGGCTTTGTTTCTTCGACTTTGATATTCCCATTGAACACATCCATGTTGTCGCTGTAGAGAAAAGAATGAGCAAAGCATACACAGGATCCCAATTCATGTAAAAATAGTAACTACTGATGAGTAACATTCCATTTCTCATCTTTGTAGGAAGCAACCAGTACAGCAGTGCCACTGCTGGAAAGAAAAATAAAAAGGCTAATGAATTGAATAACATAATTGATTTGAATTTAGAATGATACACGACAGCAACCATCGCAACCTGCCATATATTTGCCGATTGCGACTTATGAAAAAAGTAATAAGACACCACATCGTGACGATGGGCACAAATAAAAATGCTCTTATTTCCATAAGTAAGTTAATTGGGCATAAACTATATCTTCAGGCGATTTCAGGTTGCAACACAGAAGAACCTCAAGATACAAGAAAGCGCAGACAGACTTTCTTGAATCATGAGGCCCTCGGATGTACCTGAAACGTTAAGATAAGTCATGCCCACGCAACCGCATGGGCATTGGCTGACTTATTCAACGCTTCATCATAAAATTTCCGAGGTTTCATGATTCTCTGAATAATAGCTAATGCTTTTTACCACTAAATCCACAAAGCCGCCTACGCTTAGGCCTGTTGGCTATGTTTCAGGTACAAATATACGCAAAAAGCTTGAGTTTGGCAAAAAACAGATAGATATTTCATTGAATTCACGCTATTTTACACAGCCACGGCATCCTATTTTGTGTTTTTACCTCATCAATGTACACCTATTCCACCCAAGGACAACTTTGCAATTATAGCATCTTTCTCTTGGGGGATAAGACGAGTCAAAACATCCGTTCCATGTTGACTCGCTTTGTTCAGAACGAGAGAATTTAGTAAATGGGGTGAGGTCACAAGGTAACTTCCCAACAATGACCTCCTCCATCCACTTCCGCCCTATCATTCCCCACCCTCAAAAAGCCCTTCAAAAACGATGTCCCCGACATCGGTCAATCGGAGTCCCCGACATCGACCAACCGATGTCGGGGACTCCGATTTAGAGGCTGTGAATGCGCTCCACACACAGAAGTGCTTTGTAGTCGATGTCGTGCCTATCCTTTTGAATCGAATGGACATTTTGCATTAACCAAACATGATGAATTTATCGCCAATTCGGCAAAGGGGACAGGGAATGAACTGAGCCGAACATAAAGTAGGAATCTCTGACGCTGAAAACAGGAAAAACCGAGCCTTGTTCGCCTTGTATTTGTACTTTTTTGCTGTCAACCCCACATTTTCAGAACCAGGTTCGTTTGTATTCCAAGGGATTTGAGTAATTTTGTGGCTGGAATTTAGATTATAATCTGAGACATTTCGTTCATGTATTTATAAACCATCACAAGCCATGAAAGAACTGGAATATGAAAGGAATATAGACTTCTTGATTTCGACAGGTAAATTAGAAGACATATTGAAGGCTGACGAAATGGTTAGAGAATTGAACAATCTGCCACTTATCAAACAACAGGAACAGCTTGATATCATCAAGAGATTATTCGGTTCTGTCGGAATAAATCCTTCAATATCTCATGGATTCCACTGCGATTTCGGATGCAACATTCACATAGGAGACAACTTCTATGCAGGATACAATTGCACAATGCTTGATTATGAGGAAATAATCATTGGCAATAATTGCCTTATTGGTCCAAACGTCGGATTATATACTACCTATCATCATCTTCATCCCAAGGAAAGATATAAGACTGGAAAAGCTAAACCCATAAAGATTGGAAACGATGTATGGATTGGCGGACATAGTTGCATATTGGCTGGTGTAACGATTGGCGATGGTGCTGTAATTGGAGCTGGAAGTGTCGTTAGATATGATGTAAAGCCCTATACGGTGGTTGCTGGCAATCCTGCAAAATTCATTAAGTCCGTGGAATAAACTATTGACATATTTTCTTTGAGTGATGGCAAAAAGAAGGAACAATCTTGCAATGAAAAAATATCTGTTTTTACTGATTATACCCATTTGGTTCATCATGTCATGTAGCGACTCAGATGAATCCATGCCCGAGGAGGTCAGAAATGAGAAGACATTGCTGATATATATGCCTTGGTCTTCCAATCTTACCACTTATTTCTATCAGAACATAAAGGATATGGAATCCTGCATTAAGGAAATGGGAGGACTATCGAACGAAAGAGTGATTGTCTTCATATCCACGACCCCGACAGAAGCTTCATTGTTTGAGATTAAGTATCAAAACGGAGTCAGTCAAAGGATAGCCTTGAAATCATACGCTCATCCTGCATTTACCACGAAAGACGGTATTGCACAGATTCTTCACGATGTGGTCTCTTATGCCCCAGCAAACAGGTATGCGATGATTATTGGGTGTCACGGAATGGGCTGGCTTCCAGTCCATGCAAGCAGAGCCATGCGGTCAGAAGAGAAGTTTCATTGGGATTACACAGACAGACCACTTACCCGTTTCTTCGGCGGAATCACCCAAGAATATCAGACGGACATATCCACATTATCGGCAGCCATCGCAGACATGGGGCTGAGAATGGAGTATATACTTTTTGACGATTGCTATATGTCCTCCATTGAGGTGGCATACGAGCTAAAAGATGTGGCAGACTACTTAATTGCTTCTACGTGCGAGGTCATGGTGTATGGCATGCCGTATAGCACGATGGGAAAGCATTTGCTTGGAAGCCCCGATTACAAGGCGGTATGTGACGATTTCCATGCGTTCTATTCCAATTACCCCGTACCCTACGGCACGCTTTCCGTCACCGATTTGTCACAGATTGACGATATGGCAAGTCTGATGCAACAGATAAACAGAACATATACCTTTGACGACAGCCAACGAGGTCAACTACAGAATTTGGACGGCTATACACCTACAATCTTCTATGATTATGGCGATTATATTCATTTGTTGCTTGAACAGAACAACGCGCCAGCGCATACCAAGACAGAATTTGACACACTGCTCAATCGGCTTATCCCATACAAAACGAACACGGATTATTTTTATACTGCGACTCGCGGACCAATAAAAATCAATCGTTATTCAGGCATTACAACGTCTGACCCCAGCGTAAGCCTACAAGCGATTGACAAAAACAGAACAAAATGGTATGATGCCACCCACTAATCTCTCAATTCGGGTCGGAAGAACTTGAGATAGACAAGTGGTATTTACAAACTCACACGCTATTCCATTGCCGACGAAGTGTCCGACGCACGGGTGGCTTTCTCTTCATAGAACCTCACTTTGAGACGCAACTTCTCCTGTTGCCGCTGCACATTGGAAAGGTCAAGTATCGCCTTGGCTAACGCATAGCACTTCGCAACATCCTTTCGCTGCGCATCCGTGAGGTCAGGAGGCAACTGCGTGGCATAGTCGCCTGCTTCCAAATCCACCTCCACAAACGAATACTTCCGTTGTTTGTCTATCGACACCAACAGCAGTTTGCCACCCTCCTCCACCTCGGGGAAGAACGTGAGTTGTTCCTTGCTGCCCGCATGCGTCGGCAACACCCAATAACCTACGGTTTGGTACTTCTCCTGCTTCTCAAAGACAAACTGAGCCTTCAAATCCTCCAGTTCAAAAGCCTTAAAAGCAGAGAGGCTATCAGCCACCCGCAAATCCTCACGAGCGTTCAACAATTCCATTGAATCCCTTTCCCGAATCTCCGCCTTGCGACGTTCTACCGCAGAAGGCTGATGCTGACAAGCCATCATGACTAACAAACAAGAAATCATCAAGATGGCAAAGACGGTGTATTCACTTTTCTTCATACATTGATATTTGTTCACAAAGATAGGCAAAAAACACAAATTCAGCACCAATTCTGGAAGTTATTCTGTTTTTTCGTTTCTGCAACAAGAAAAAATAGGTACATTGACAATGTTTCTATCCATTTTTCCTTATCTTTGCAATACAAAAAAGATGTTCAGAATCCACCTCGTATGAAGATACTGACACACGAAGAGATATTGACACAGCTCGACCACCCCTTCTTCCACCTCATTTCTGACACGGCGGAAGAATTAGGGTTAGAATGCTACATTATCGGAGGATGGGTGCGCGATTTGTATCTGGAACGTCCTTCAAACGACATCGACATCGTTGTCGTGGATCAGAAGAAACAGGTGGAACGTCCAGGCATCGCCATCGCCGAGAAGCTACGCAAGAAATTAGGGAAGAAAGTCCACATTGCCATTTACAAGAATTTTGGCACGGCCCAACTCAAGCACAAAAGCCTTGAAATTGAGTTTGTTGGCGCACGCAAAGAGAGCTACGACCGCAACTCTCGCAAACCAGTGACCGAAGACGGCACACTGGAAGAAGACCAAAACCGCCGTGACTTCACCATCAACGCAATGGCACTCTGCCTGAACAAGGAACGCTATGGCGAGTTGGTGGATCCCTTCAACGGTTTGGCAGATTTGGAGGACAAGTGCATCATCACACCACTCGACCCAGACATCACTTTCAGCGACGACCCTCTGCGCATGATGCGTTGCATCCGCTTTGCCACTCAGCTTGGTTTCCACATCGAAGAGGACACTTTCAATGCGCTGGAACGCAACAAGGAACGTATCCAAATCATCTCTGGCGAGCGCATTGCCGAAGAGTTAAACAAGATACTTCTTTCCCCCATCCCCTCTAAAGGATTCGACGATTTGGAGCGGAGCGGTCTGCTCCCTCTCATTTTCCCCGAACTTGCCCAACTGCAAGGCGTTGAGTCCAGAAACGGGAAAACCCACAAGGACAATTTCTACCACACACTTGAAGTGCTGGACAACGTGGCGAAAGCAACGAACGTCCCTTCCGAATTGCCCACCGATAATGGCAAGTGGGATTCAGCAAAAGACCGCATCCTTTGGCTTCGCTGGGCAGCATTGCTGCACGACATCGGAAAGCCCAAATCCAAGCGTTTCGACCCATTATTGGGATGGACCTTCCATAACCACAACGACATCGGCGAACGGATGATTCCCAACATCTTCCGACGGATGAAGCTGCCCATGAACGAGAAGATGAAATTTGTACAGAAACTCGTTCAACTGCACATGCGTCCTATTGCCATTGCAGATGCGGAAGTGACCGACAGCGCAGTACGGAGACTGCTGTTTGAAGCGGGCGATGACATCGACGACCTGATGATTCTTTGCACCGCTGACATCACCTCTAAAAACGAACTTAAAAAGCAGAAATTCAAGGAGAACTTCATCACCGTTCGCACCAAACTCGTCGAGATAGAGGAGAAAGACCGCATCAGAAACTTCCAACCTCCCATCTCAGGCGAAGAAATTATGCAGCTGTTTCAACTTCGTCCCAGCCGTGAAGTGGGAGTATTGAAG
>CAMWJL010000063.1 GCA_947174565.1 uncultured Prevotellaceae bacterium
CCTCCGTCACATTCCCCATCCAGCCGTCCATGATGAGGGCAGGGGAGTGAGTGGAGAGGATGATTTGCGCATGAGGGTTCAACTGGCGGATGAGGTCGATGAGGCGTTGCTGCCAGTCAATGTGAAGGGAAATTTCAGGTTCGTCCATCAGCAGGGCGTAAGGTTCACGGTTCTCGACCAGCACTGTCATGAGGATGGCGAGTATCTGCTTTTCGCCACTGGAGAGTTGGTATGGGGTGATGACCTCGGTTGTGCCGTTATCATTCTTTTGAACGAACTGGATTTCGTTGTTCTTGCGGTCAATCTTCTTCCCTGTGTCGGCAAAGAGTTCGTCAATCATGTCCTGAAACTGCGTCTTGGGCACACTCACCTCGGCTGCCTTCAGTTGGTTCTTGGGGTCTCCTGTGGTCAGTAGTTCGATGATGCGGTTGCCGATGTTGACCTGATAGTCGAGGAAACGCTTCTGCAACCGATAGATTTGCCAGTCAAGTTCGGTCTTTACACGCGAGTCGGATAGTTTCTCCAGCAAGTCGCTGTGGAGCAGAGGGCGGTCGAAAGAACGAATCACATCGAACTTGATGTAAGTGGCATCGGCTGGCATCAGTTGGATATTGACACCATTGGGCGCATCGTCAGGGGCGAGTTCACCTTTGTCGATGGCATCAAGCATGCGCGCCGAGTGGTTGATGATGGTGCTTTTGCCCACACCGTTGATGCCGCTGAGGATGTTTACATCGGGTTGCAAGTGCCACACAATGTGCCTGCCCCCCTTCCACAAAGCCTTTATCTCAATGCTCTGGATGTAGTCAGCTCTCTTTCTCATGGTTTCTTTGTTTTGTTTTATGGTTGCAAAGATAGAACTAATAATTCATAATTCATAATTCAGCATGAACTTCTCTCTCTGTTTTCGGTTAATTCTGAATTAAAATCCCTACCTTTGCGCCCGAATTTCAAACACGAAACGATATATGGGAGGTTTTTTCGGAACCGTAGCCATGGAAAAGTGTGCGGCTGACCTTTTCTATGGAACTGACTATCAGTCGCACCTCGGAACACGTCGGGGCGGTATGGCGTCTTATAGCAAGGAGAAGGGTTTCTACCGCGCCATCCACAATCTCGAGAATACATACTTCCGTACACGATTTGAAGCGGAACTGACCAAGTTTGAAGGCGAGGCAGGCATTGGCGTCATCAGCGACACTGATGCACAACCCATGCTGTTCAATAGTCATTTGGGACGTTTCGCCATTGTCACAGTAGCAAAGGTGAATAATCTGGAGGAGATTGCCGACCAGCTCTTGCAGGAGAATATGCACCTGTCGGAGTTCTCTTCAGGAAAGATTAACCCCACTGAACTGATTGGCTTACTCATTGTGAAGGGCAAGGATTTCGTGGATGGCATTGAGCATGTATTCCGCACAGTGAAAGGCTCATGCTCCATGTTGCTGCTTACGGAGGACGGCATCATTGCCGCTCGCGATGCTTGGGGACGTACACCAATCGTTGTGGGACAAAAAGAAGGCGCAATGGCAGTCACCAGCGAAGACACAGCATTCCCGAATCTTGGTTATGAGACCACCTATTTTGTTGGTCCTGGCGAGATTGTCCGTCTGCGTGCAGACGGGATGGAGCAGCTGCGTAAGCCCAACAAAAAGATGCAGATTTGTTCGTTCCTGTGGATTTATTACGGATTCCCCACTTCGTCTTATGAAGGGAAGAACGTGGAGGAAGTCCGCTTTGAAACAGGACGTGTAATGGGCGAAGAAGACCCGACGGAGGTTGACTCTGTTGGCGGCATTCCCGACTCAGGAATCGGCATGGCAGTGGGGTATAGTGCAGGACACCATACGCCCTATCAGCGTGGCATCAGCAAATACACTCCAACGTGGCCGCGCTCCTTCATGCCGCCAAATCAGGAGGTGCGCAACCTCGTTGCCAAGATGAAGCTCATCCCCAACAAGGATATGTTGCGTGGTAAGCGTTGCCTGTTCTGCGACGACTCCATCGTGCGTGGCACACAGCTCCGTGAGAACACGAAGATATTGAAAGACTTGGGAGCGAAGGAGGTACACATGCGTATTGCCTGTCCACCGCTTATCTACGCCTGTCCGTTTGTCAACTTCTCAGCCAGCAAGTCGGAACTGGAACTCATCACGCGTCGTGTCATCAAGGATTTGGAGACCCACTCGCGTACCGCAACGATGTTGGACGACGCACAAACTGCTGACAATGTGGAAGTGCCAGCCGAGCGCATCAAGGCTTATGCCACCACGGGGTCGCCCGAATACAAGGCTTTGGTCGATGAGATTGCGCGCAGGCTCAATCTTGACAGCTTGAAATTCTCCACTATTGAAACCATTGTGCAAGCCATTGGTTTGGAGAAGTGCCAAATCTGTACTCACTGCTTCGATGGCAGCTCTTTCTACTCGTTGGAAGAGGAGAACACGAACGAGTGAGGACATAAATGACGCGTCCTAAATAGGTGTTACAAAATTTATTTATTGATTATACAAAGTTAAAACATTCTAGTGTCTCATCAAAGGGATTCCCCCTTGATGAGACTTTTTATACACTTGAATTTTTTGTTTTGTTGATGTATCCTTTCTGAAGTCATAAAAGCACATGAAGAATGTGGTCTTTTTCGATTGTATATACGAATGGCAACCGCAACAATTTTTCTCATTATTTCAATAGGATAATTATAATCCTCCAAAGAAAACTTCTGTTTGAGGATATCGTTTACACGTTCGGTCACTGCATTTGTATATGGGTCATAGGATTCTGTCATGGATGTTGTAATTCCATATTTGGCACAGTATATTCTGATAAATGTCACAGCAGTATTGTATACTTCTGTCAGAATGATGGATTAGCTGAAGATGAGGATACTTTCTATTGGAATTGGCCATCTTTAAGGCTCTTACAGAACAATCTGTCCCCTAATTTGAAGTTAGGTCATATCCCATTATCTGTCCTGTTGGAGGAACTTTCTTCACCCAAATGTCCAATAGACCAAATTCGTCGAACTCACTCTAACTTTGCATAGGCAACGACGAAGTCGCATTATATTAAAGAAAATGTAATGTAAATTACAGATAACTCAAGACAGTTTCTTACCTTTGTTGTATAAAGGTGAAACCGGTCTGTCGAAGAGGCAAGCCAAGAACTCACGCAGCCACAAGGCTATAAAACGTTTAGGTTCTCTCCGACATAGTTGCAGAGACTATATAGAAAGTTGTCGGCACAGAGCCTAATTAGAGTGTTAGTCCATACAACTATTGACCAATCCCATAAACTGTTACAAAAATATGAAAAATCTCTTTGTTGGCATCGACTATTCAAAAGAAAAAGTGGACGTGGCCGTCATTATAGCCTGAGGGCTGTCCGAGACAGCGCCAAGAGTGTATGGTGAATTCAAGAATTCCGCATCAGGGTTCAGGCGTCTGGTCAAGTGGGTGGAGTAGCATTGCGGCGGTATTAACCCGTCATTGTGGCTCTTCTTTGGGGAGAACACGGGCGGCTACAGCAATTCCCTGTGCAATTTCCTTTATGGAAAGGGATACGACATGTGGCTGGAGAATGCCAGGAGCATCAGGGATGCCTCCGGAATCAGGCGGATGAAGTCAGACCGTTCGGATGCCTCCATGATTGCCGAGTATGCCATGAGGTACTGCGACAAGGCTGTCATATTTGAGCCGCTTGGCGAGTCATTGTACCAGTTGCATGAGCTGTTCCTGTACAGGCAGGTACTTATGCACAGGTGCTGTTTTCAAGTCCGCAGAGGTGAAAAGGAACTCACCATGGAGAAGTCTCTCGCCCAAACAATGATATCACAAAGCGGCAGGCATGTGGTTTCCATGCTCAACAAGGAGATAGAGAAGCTGGACAAGCGGATAGCGGAACTGACAGACTCGGAAGCTCAGGGACATATACCAAATCGTGACCTCAGTGCCTGGCATAGGATGCCAGAACGCGGTCTTCCTGATGGTCTACACGGACAACTTCCGCAGGTTCAGCCACAATTCGAGAAAGATTGTATGCTACTATGGCATAGCCCCCTTTGGCGGGGATTCGGGCACCAGCGTGCATACGGCACCGCATGTGCATCACATGGCAAATCAAGGTCATGCTGTCGGCCGTCAGATTCAATCCGGTTCTTTCCCGATACTATTTGCGGCTTAGGGAGAGGGGAAAGAAGATGCAGGTCGCACTGAACAATGTCAAGAACAAACTTATACACATTATCACTGCCATGGTCAGAAATCATCAAGTTTTTGATGCTGAATATCATATGTCGGCATAAGTACAAAGTATTAGTCAAAATATTGGGATTTAAACATAGAAAGCGTTAATATAAAAAAGAGGGGCTCATCTGGAATGATGCGCCCCTCTTTTACTTTACAGGTTGAAAGTGGATGTATTTATCCGAAGAAGAAGTAGGTAACGGCGAGGGCGGCGAGGATGCCTGCCAAGTCGGCAAGGAGGCCGCAGGTGACGGCATGGCGTGTGTGGCGAATGCCGACAGAGCCGAAATAGACGGCAAGGATGTAGAACGTGGTGTCGGTGGAGCCTTGGAAGATGCAGGCGAGGCGACCAACGAAGGAGTCGGCTCCGTAAGTGGTCATCGTATCAACCATCATGCCACGCGCTCCAGAACCTGATAGGGGGCGCATCAGGGCGGTGGGAAGAGCAGCGACGAAATCAGTGTTGCCACCGCAGGATTCGACGAGCCGGGTGATACCTTGAATGAGAAGGTCCATACCGCCGCTGGCACGGAACACACCAATGGCTACGAGGATGGCTACAAGGTAGGGGATGACGCGCACAGCGGTGGCGAAGCCGTCTTTAGCTCCCTCGATGAAGGCTTCATAAACATTGACGCGGTTGGTCATTCCTGCGATGATGAAGGCGAGAATGATGCCAAAGAGAATGATGTTGGCAACCAGTGTGCTCACAGTGTCCATTGTCTCTTTGTCCATCTGCGAGAAGCCCCAAATGATGCCTGCCACAAGGGCACAGAGACCACCAAGCGTGGCGAGCAGCACGGGTTGAAAGAGGTTGATGCGCTGATAGATGCTGGTGATGATGATGCCTGCCAAGGTGGCTGCGAAGGTCGCCAACAGGAGGGGGACAAACACGTCGGTGGGTTGTGCCGCTCCCATTTGGGCACGATAAACCATGATGCTGACAGGGATGAGGGTCAATCCTGACGTATTCAGTACCAAGAACATAATCATAGGGTTCGTTGCCGTGTCCTTCTTGGGGTTAAGCTCCTGCATGCTCTCCATTGCCTTCAAGCCGAGGGGCGTTGCGGCATTGTCAAGCCCGAGCATATTGGCAGCGATGTTCATGAAGATGTGCCCCATGGCAGGATGCCCCTTGGGAATGTCGGGGAAGAGGCGTGTGAACACAGGGCTGAGTGCCTTTGAGAGGGTATTCACCATGCCTCCTTTCTCGCCAATCTTCATCACGCCCATCCACAGCGAGAGTACGCCTGTTAATCCTAATGAGATTTCAAATGCCGTTTTTGCGTTGTCGAATGTCGAGTTGATGATGTCTGCAAACACGCCAGTGTTGCCCATGAAGCTCTGTACGATGGCGCACACGGCAGCCAACAGGAAGAATGCTATCCAAATGTAGTTCAGTACCATGATTATTTCTTATCTCTATGTACGAAGATGTTTGCTAAAATTGTGCCGCTGATGCTGTGCCAAGCGCAGGAGATGGCGCAAGGAACGACTGCCATCGGGTTGGTCGCCACGAAAAAGGTCATTGCCAAATTGGTGCCGAGTCCAGCGTTCTGCATGCCCACCTCGATGGAGAGGGTGCGTGTCTTGGCTGTGGAGAAATGGCAGAGCCGTCCCACGGAGTAGCCAAGAATGTAACCAATGGTGTTGTGGCAGAACACCATCCCGAAGGTCAGAAGGAAGAGCACGATGCCGTTTGCCACCAGCGGGTCATGCACCGTGGTGACGACACCGCCGACGATGCACGCCAGACAGGCGACGGAGAGTCCTGGCATGCAACTCTGAATCTTTTGGAACACAGCCTTATGCCCCAGCCATACGTTCAGGAAGAAGCCGATGGCGATGGGGATGATGGTGACAATGAGAATCTGCTGGAACATGCCAATCGCATCCACATCGACGCGCGCTCCTGCCAGCCAAAGCACTAATAAGGGAGTGAGTACGGGAGCCAGCAGGGTGGAGGCGCAGGTCATGCCGACGGAGTAAGCCACATCGCCCTTGCAGAGAAAGGACATGATGTTGCTGGACACGCCGCCAGGACAGCACCCCACGAGGATGATGCCGATAGCCATTGCCGTGCTGTACGGGGCAAAGGCAGGCACCTGACTGAACAGCCATGCAAGCGAGAACGCCATCAATGGCATGATGGTGAATTGTGCGGCTGCACCGATGAGGATATCCACGGGGCGTTTTGCCAACAGACGGAAATCATCGGGTGTCAACGTCAGCCCCATCGTCAGCATGATGATGCCCAGAATAATGGTCTGTGTATTGCCCTTCACCCACTCAAAGAGTGTGGGGAAGAAGAACGTGAGCACAGCGGTGAGGATGATGAAGATGCTCGCCTTGCCGCTGAGGGTGTCGCTGATGGTCTTGAGAATGTGATACATGCTTAATCCGACAGGTCTATGATTCAGGCTACAAAGGTACGAATAAAAAGCGGGGGCACAATGTTGTGCCCCCGCTTTTTATTCGTAGGAATTGTGATGACTTATCGAACGTATGTCTTAACGACCGTTCCGTTAGACATCTTCACGATGTTGATGCCTTTCTGTGGAGCAGCAAGACGAGTGCCGTTGATGCTGTAGAACTCAACAGTTGTCTGTGTTGCAGCTTCTTCCACCGTGTCAATACCTGTGGCATCAGCACCAACCTCTGCGCCAGTTGGTACTTCGTTACTCTCGTAGATGAGCTGCCAGTTGTCGAGCTTGAACCAGCCCTTGCCCGATTCGAGCGCAGTGCCGTCTGAACCGATGTTGTTGGTACGGAAGCCAATCGTGATGTCGCCCTGCTCAGCGAGACCGAAGGTGAGGCTCACAGGGTAAGAGTAGTCAGAACGTGGAGCCTCGCACTGATGTCCAGCATAAGTGAGGTGCTTGATGGTTGCCTCGGGAGTAAGGCGGTCGATGTCGGCAGCGATGAGCGCGTCGGCAGGGAGGTTCGCCTCGTAGCGGTCCTCGCTGGAGTACATGGCAACGTAGTCGTTGGCAAAGATACGTTGAGTGGTGATGCAGTCGCCTGCCCAGTTGTACTGTACAAGCACGTCACAGATGACGGTGTAAGTACCAGCTGGCATGTTCTTGATGGTCTGAGAAAGTTCAACGGCAGGAATCGTGCCTGTCCAGATGCCCCAGAGGTGCTCGCCATCCGAAGGCTGCTGAGTGACGATGCTTTCGTCTTCAAGCTCCACGTTGATGTTGTCGCCTCTGTTGATAGCGCACCAGTTGGCCACGCCAGCCGCACTGATTTCAGCTGCTGTAGAAACCTGAGTGCCATTGAGATAGAGATTCCAGCCCTTAGGAGCGTGCTCCACGCCACTGCTGTTGTCACTGCCTTGGAGTGAGTAGTCCTCGAAGGATGGGTTCTGGATGTAGTCAGTCAGGTCGTCGCCAGGGGTGATGTCGTCCGACTGGATGCAAGCTTGAAGGGCATCGTTGAGCGATTTGATGAGAGCGTCAATCTCCTCGTCGCTATCGAGCAGGGCATCGCTGTAAGCGGCATCCGCCTCGTCGATGGCATCCGAGTAGGCTTGGATACCTTTCTTGTGGTCGTACATGTCGCGTGTGTTGTAGTGCTCGTCGATAGCGTCGCGCAAACGCTGGTAAGCCTTGACAGATGCGCTCACCTGAACAATCATGTCTTTGGCACTGAGGATGCTCTGAACGATTTCCTCCTGCGTGTTGCTTGCGTCGATGTTGCTGTATGCTTCTTGCAGTGCCTCTGCCTGTGTGCGCTTGGCGTCTGACATGACAGCATCAGAAACATAGTTGTCAAGAATGTTGGTGTAGTGGGTGAGGATGTTGAGGGCATCTTCCACCTCGTAGTTCACCTTCTGAATGGTGAAGTTATCCACCTTGAACCAACCGTCACCGCCAGCTCCGTTGGTGGAGGTGCGGAGGGCTGCCTTGTAGTTGCCATCGGTGCGGACACCAAAGGTCAGCGTGCCGTCATAGACGAAGGCGCGTACTTCGATGCCCTGCATCTCGGTGTCGGTTGTTGGCTCTATGAGACCTGCAAAACCGTATGCTTCGCTGTTGTCAAGTTCCGTTTCGTCATACTCCATTTCGGCTCCGAAGTAAGTGGAGTTCAGGTTAGCAAAGATGCGCTGCGTGGTGCGGCGGCTTCCGTTATTGTTGGCACCTACCATGAGGGCGGCACGAACAACGTAGCTGCCGTTCTCCACGCCATTGATGGTCTGTGAGAGTTCGTAGTTAGGGATGCTGTTGTTCCAAATGCCAAATCCGTTGTCACCATCTTTCTCTTCGCCCGTGCAGTCGGCATTCACGCCGTGCCAAGCCGTCATGCCAGCGGCTCTCACCTCGTCAGCCGTGGTGACAGGTGTGCCGTTGATGGTGATGTTCCAGCCAGCAGGAGCACCTGCAACGCCAGAAGTGGCACTGCCGCCTTGTGCCGACAAGTCCTCGAACGACATGTTCTTGCCCAATGCGGTCACGTCGCCGTTACCCAACGAGAAGTTTAGTTCAGCGTCGGCAAGTGCCTTCACTGCCGCACTCACTTCGTCGGCTGCGGTCTTGTTCGTGAAGGTGGCTACAGCCTCGTCAATCGCTTTCTGCAGTACTGCGTCCGCAGGCTCTTCGTTGAGCTGGATGGCCTTTTCAATCTCTGCTTGCAGCTCAATCTTGGCTTGCAGCATGGTGAGCACATCCGCCGCCTCAAGGTCTTCGATGGTGGCTGCTTCATCATAGATAGCCTTGGCTGCGTCGTAGGTGGCTTTGTAACCCTCGCCGAAATCGTCGTCGTCGAAACGCTGTGCTATCTGGTCGAAGGCTGCCACATAGGCGAGGCTGGCGTAGTAGGCAGGGATGTTGTCGGGAGAAACGAAGCCCCAGTTCATGGAAGTGGAGTCCTTAAAGATGTAGATAGGATCTTCGTTTTCATCAAACTCGCCCGTATCTTCGGCTCCGCCATAGAAGTCTGGATACCAGTCGGCTCCGTTGATAGGCTCGTTGATGATGAAGTATTGACCTCCTGCGTTGAGGTGGAGGAGCTTGCCCCCACAGTTGGGGTTGTTGCCTTCACCAGCTGTCAGTTGGTAAAAGTTGGCATAGGTTTCGCTGGGGGTAACTGTCCATCGGGCAAGCTCGGTGGCTTTCAGGTTCACGTTGTCTGTACCTGTGGGGATGGCGAGGTAGTTATACACAGGCACTTCCTCGGTGATGGGGTTGCCGTCGCCATCCACCTCACCTGTGTCGATGGTTTCTGTGCCTCTGTTCTGATAGAACGACCATGTGCCGTCGCCGTTGTCAAGGGCGGTGAGCAAGTGGTCGGCATACTTAGAGTCACTCTCTCCTAAGAAATAGAGTGCTCCGTCCCATGAAGTTCTGCTGGTGTACTGGTCAGCTCGTTGTGCTCTGTTGACGAGCATATACTCCTGACCACTGACAAGTGTCTCGGGTTGCACCTTCGGAGTCACTTGTGCGCTTGCCGCAGCTGCTGAGAGCAACAAGCCTGAGAAAAGTAAAAGTCTCTTCATAAATGATAAATAGGTTAAATAAATATGAGTTCGATGAACTTTAAGTGTTTGAAACTTTCTCGGTTAGCGAGATTGTTGCGGTCTTCAATGCCTGAATGAGCATTCGGCTCGTAACGGTGGCAAAGGTACGTTCTTATTTTTTCGTTTTATCCCCCTCGGCGTTAATTATTGTTAATTGCCTGTTGTTTTATGGTTGCTCTCTGCCAAACGTCTCAAAATGCCACTGAATCCTTTTGGATGGAAGAAGGTCTTCGTCGTCCTCGGGAGATAGGTCTGACACACCCGTTGGACACGCTTGCGTTGAGTGTGCTTTCACAGCCTCTAAATCGGAGTCCCCGACTCCGACCAACCGATGTCGGGGACTCCGATTGGTCGATGTCGGGGACATCGATTTTGTGGGGTAATTACACCAAACTTTCCCTCATGAAAAAAGGCGGACCAAAACAGAACTGCTGTCTTGGCCCGCCTTGTCTTGTGAAGGGGTGACTGGACATCTTTCGTCCAGTTGTTAAGTCTTATTTATAGCTTGATGGTTTTTGCTTTGCCAGTATAGGTGACTGACGTTCCCTCTTTACCAGCAAGCTTCACGTGGAATGTGCGTTGAGCAGGCATGCCCTTGAAAGAGCCTGTGCGCTTGCCGATGGTGAGGGTTTTGCTGCGGTCGTTCCACACGAGCGAGATAGTGCTGTACTTTCCCTTCTCGTAGTTGTAGTTGTCGCCTTCGTCTTCGTAGAGGGTGAAGGTGGCATCGGCACCAGGATAAACCACAATGTCAAGATTGTCATACTGGTTCTCGTTGGCATACTGCACATCGGGACCGAGGGGAAGGATGGAACCAGCCTTGACGTAGAGTGGCGAGTGGCTGAGCGGTGCTGCGGCTGCGAGGGTCTGACCGCCGTCGAGCAGGGTGTTCGTCCAGTAGTCATACCACTTGGTGCCTGCTGGCAGATAGACGTTGTAGGTCTTGGCGGCGTTCCAATCCACGGGAGCGTACTCTTCGCGCTTGCCGTCCTGCTTGTCCCAGCCCGACATGGGGTCTGTGCGCACAATCTTCTCTGTGGTGTAGAGTGGGTCGATGACGGGGCATACGAGGATGTTGCGGCCGAACATATACTCGCGGTTGTTGTTCCATGTCTGCTTGTCGGCCTTGAAGTCCATGAAGAGGGCGCGCATGAAGGAGTCGTTGTGCTTGGTCACCTGCCACGACTGGCTGTAGATGTAGGGCAGGAAGCGATAACGGAGCTTCACGGCATCGACGAGTGCGTCGTAAACGGGTTCGCCAGGCTTGCCGTAGTAGTAAAGCTCACGATAGACTTCGGTTCCGTGGCTGCGCATCATGGGGGTGAACGCACCAAACTGCATCCAGCGGGTGTAGAGTTCCTGATACTGCGGATTGCGAGTGGCGGAGTTGAAGCCCTGGGTGTTGTAAGAATTGGCAAAGAAGCCACCGATGTCGGCGTTCACATGTGGATTGGCTGTCAGCGTGTAGTTGAGGCAGATGGGCACTTGCTTGCGGAGGCTCTCCCACGAAGAACCGATGTCGCCGCTCCAAGTGTTAGCTCCGTAACGCTGTTGTCCTGCGAAGTAGGAACGGGTGAGGATGAAGACACGCTTGGTGCTGTCAACGGCACGCTGGTGGTCATACACGCCACCGACGGTCATGAGTGGGAAGGCGTTGCGCACGCTGCGGTAGGAACCCATAGCGCAGGGTTGGTCGAGGTCGCTGTCCTTATAGCTGTGGTGGTCTGGGTCAGTCGAGTCCATCCACCATGCGTCAATGCCCATGTTGTGGAGGCGTGTGAGGTTCTGCCAGTAGATGTCACGCGCTTCGCTGCTGAATGGGTCATAAACGCGCACGCCGCTGGGATAGTCCATGCGTGGTGGCCACTGTGGAAGTCCGCTTTGAGGCCATGTCTCGAAAGTGAAGAGGTGGCCTTTCTCCTTCAATTCCTTGTAGCCTTTGGTTTCAGGACCGAAGGATGCCCAGATGGAGATGCTCATGTGGGCGTTCTGCTTGTGTACCTCGTCTATCATCTGCTGGGCGCGGTCGAAGTCGGGGTTGAGGAACTCCATTGCGTTCCAGGTGTAGTTGCTGCCCCAGTATTGCCAGTCCTGAATGATGCCGTCGAACGGAATCTTCAGGTCGCGGTACTTCTGCACCACTTCGAGCAGCTCCTGCTGTGACTTATAGCGTTCGCGTGACTGGTGGAAGCCATAGGTCCACAGGGGCATCATGGGCACTGAGCCTGAGAGGTGGCGCATCTCGGCTATCACGCCGTCGGCATCGCCGCCATAGATGAAGTAGTAGTCAATCATCTTGCCTACCTCGGACTCAAGCTCCACCTGTCCTGCCTGTCCTTCGGCTGGCGTGACGAGACGGGTGGGGGAGTAGTTGTCCCAGTAGATGCCGTAGCCTTTGATGGTCTGGTAGAAGTGGGCGTAGTCTTCGAGGTTGTTCTGCTCCATGCGGCGGTTCTCGCCACGCTGGCTCATTTTGCCGTTTTGGAGGAGGCCTATGCCATAGATGCCTTCGTCGGCATCGACGCTGAAGGTCTGTTTCACCTTCCATGCTCCCTTGTCGGGACCGTTGCTGATGGGGGTGAAGGCATTCTCACCTTCGGAGGTAAGGAGGTTGCCTTTCGCATCGGCGAAGGAGACAGAACCGTCCTTCACCGTGACTGTGAGGGCGGATGACTTGTAGATGGTGGCACCGTCGTGCTGTGACTGGCTCACCTTCACTTTCTCGGGGGATGCAATGACCACGAGGGATTTCTTCTCGCTGTCTTGTCCGTTTGTCTTCACAATGCGCACGGTACGTGGTGTGTAGAACTCCACCGTCTGTGCCCAAGCCACTGTGGAGAGCAGTGCTACGATGGGTAGCAGAATTGTTTTTTTCATATAAAGTTTGTTAAAGTTGGTTAGATGTCAATAATAATATAATATGTGTGAGTGTCTTGCGTATGGGGAAAGGTTTATCTGTTCAGTTTTTTCTTGCCTGCCTGAAGGAGGATGCCTTTCTGCTTCTCGCTGACGGGTTGACCGTTGAGGTTGTACCATGTCTCGCTGTCGGTTTTCCATGACTTAGTTCCCGACTCGGGCGCATGGATGCTGGTTGGTATCGCGTCCTCAACGTGGTCGTTCAGGTCTTTTGACAGTTCGCCGCGGTCTTCCATCACGGCTGCGATTTCATCGGCGGTGAGAGCGTAGTTGTAGATGCGGAAGTCGTCGATGCGACCATTGAAAAGCGGGTCGGCAGGGAACATGGAGCGTCCGATGTAGCATAGGGATGGAGCAATGTCAGATGGTTTGATTGTGAAGTCGTTGCTCTCGGCCACGTTTGTGCCGTCCAGATAGAGGATGGCTTGCACTTTGTCGCCCGTTGGTTTCAGCGTGACAGCGATGTGGTGCCAGCTGGTGGTGGCAAGCTTCTTGTTGTTGGTGAGGATTTGCTCATCCCCGTTGTTCTTCATCACGAAGCGCATCTGCGAGCCGTTGCTGGGGGTGAAGAACATGTATTGCTGTTCGCCGTTTCCGAAGTCAAAAAGGCGTTCCCAGTTCTTGCCATTGCTGTTCCAACGCACCCAGATGGCGATGGTCATTTCGTCCTGATGGGCGGCTGCGTATGGGAGCATGGCGTAGGTCGTGCCTGTGAGGTTGAGGCTCTTGGTGCCGGAGTTCTTCGTGGTGGAATAGTTGGGAACACCATAGAAGGATGGGTCGATGTGGTTGGCTGAGTTGTCCAAGAGATTGTCGTCGAACTGTAGTTGGCAGATGAGGGCATTCTCTCGCAGAGGGGCTGCCAAGATGGGTTCGGAAGCGTCGGAGCGGTTATAGTGCTCATCTACGGCTTGTACCTTGTAGAGATACTGCTTGCCAGCCACAACGGTGTTGTCGAAGAAAGTGGGCTTGTTGACCAAGCGACCGATGGTGTTATAGGCTGGTGTGGCATCTTCCTCTGTGGCGACTTCGGCACGCAGGATGTTGTAGCCGATGACATCAGGGTCAGCAGGAGCTTGCCAAGCCAGTTCGATGCTGGCGGTACGCTGTTTGGCGGTCAGTGCTGTCGGGGCAGCAGGAGCTTTGAGCACAGTGAGGGTCGGTACTTTCAGGTCTGTGGGCAGGAAACGCCACAGGTACTTGTTCACTTCCGATTGCTTGGCATCTTCCGCAGGAGGAGTCTTGGAAGTGATGGATGTGCCGTTGGTGCTGCTGTTGCAGTATAGGTACTTGTTTGTGAGGCGGTTGATGATGTAGTAAGCCCCGTTTTGGGCGTACTTCACATACCATTGTTCCTCCATCGGGTGGTTTGTGCCTGTGTTATAGGTAATAACGTTGGTGCCCGATAGGAACATGCTGCTCAGGTTTCCCCAGTTCAGCACAGAGTTGAGGTGCATGTTCGTGTTGCCAGCGTTGTCGATGAACCAATAGGAGCAATCGCCCGTCGTGTGGCTTGGATAGACGTTCCACTGCTGGTTGGTATTGCCGTTGCGTGCATCGATGGTGGCATCGTTGTTGTTCATGGTCAGCAGTTTCTTGCTGCTGATGTTCATGATTTGGTATGTGCCGTTCACCTCGAAGGGTGCTACATCCTCGCCCCATGTGATGTCGAACAGGCGTTCTGCATTGATTTGAGTCTCTGCCTGATAGTCGCCCTTCTTACCGCCTGGCACGTCATAGACGTACATTCTGGTAGGGCCGTATCCGTTGAAATACACGTCCTTGGTCGTGCTGATGAAGGCGAAGGATGAGGCTAAAGCTTGGCGTTCGCTGGAGCCAAGGTAGCCGTGTACCTCGCCTGTCTGCTCGTTGCGATAAACTGCACCACTGGTCCATGCGGGGCGGTTCTCACCATAGCCGATGCGCACGCCCTCGTTGCTGTCGATGCAGAACTGACCGCGAGCCTTCGAGTCAAAGCCCCACCAGATGCCAGTCTCCATGCCGTACTCCGTACCCACGATGGCTTCACCCACGTTGTGCAATTCGTCGGCAGTGCCTACTTTGCCGTCCTGCTTCACTTTTTGGAAGAAAGCGGCATAGTTGTCGAATGAGCCTGCTAACTGGTGTGTATTGCCCTCGTCAATGTAGTCGAGGCAGTGGTTGTACCATTCGAGAGCGCAGTCGCAGTTGAGCGTGTTGCCAGCGCAGACACGGATGCCGTCGAAGCAAGGGTCTGCCTTGATGAGTCGGCAAATCTCCTTCATGCTGTCTTTGCTGCCTTGTCCCCAAGCGGTGTAGTCGGGTTCGTTGAAGGGGGCGATGCTCACCACCTCCACGCCACACTCTTTGGCGTAAGCTACGCTGGCTTTGATGAGTTTGTACCATGCCTCGGGCTTGTTCAGGTAGATGCTTTGGTACTTGCTGTAATTGCCGTTCTCCTTATTGAGGGCATCCTCCTGGTCGTTGTTGATTTCCACCTTGTTGCAGCCCGTCAGCAAGATGTTTTTGCAGCGGCTACGCATGGCTTCCTTCTGTTTGTCTGTCAGTTCGTAAGTGCCGTCACCGTGGTCGATGACCTCGGCGGTAGGTTGGAAGGAAATGCGTCCCGTCTCGAAGTTTCCCTTGCCGATGTGCGCCACACCGCAATACACGTTGAAATCCCAGTTCCATGCGGTGTCCATGCCCCATTTCACGCGGAACTCTTTGCCTTTGGCATTCACGTCGAACGCCACGTTTGCGTCTGCTATCTTGAACGCCTGCATGTAGTCAGAGCCAGTTTGTGCGCTGGCGGTCAGTGTCAAACATGTAACAATGGTCAGTAAAAGATGCTTATTCATATCAAATTGGTTTTGAGTTTGTTCATTATACTGAAAACAGCTTGAAGCATGGTTGTCTATTGAGCTTTCTCGTCCAAATAGCTGTCCTTGAAGCCGAGGAAGTACAGCACGCCGTCCAAGCCGATGGTGTTGATGCTTTGTTGGGCATTCGCCACCACACGCGGTTTGGCGTGGAAGGCGATGCCG
>CAMWJL010000064.1 GCA_947174565.1 uncultured Prevotellaceae bacterium
GCACAGGAGCCTCCACCTTTGTTGTTACATAATTGCAAGTATGTGTTACATCGGTGGAAGTGTAGGTGGAGGAAAACCTGTATCTTTGTAAAAATAAATAGTAGTATGCCGAAAACAGATTGAGGCCAAACCTAAAAAACAAACGATTATATGAGATTGAAAACTACGTTTCTCGCCATCGTGGCAATGATGGCATCCATGACATCCATGGCGCAGGAAGTGGCTTATGGCAATTTGCAGCCCCTGCATGTGGATGGCAATCAGTTGAAAGACCCTTACGGCAACAAGGTGGTGTTGCATGGTGTGATGGACACTCCCAGCCCTTACTTCAACAGCTGGCGTTGGGGCAACTCTGCCACCGACAACAACGTCGCTGCTTGTGTGAACTACTTCAACAAACTCTTCACGGCTATCACCGACCATGAGCAGGGAGCTTACTGCAACATTTTCCGTCTGCATCTCGACCCCTGTTGGACCAACGGCGAGAAGAATGCTTGGCCTATGGACGAACGTGAGATTCCGTATAACGACAAGGGCGAGATTGACGGAGGTGAAGCTAATTTCAGCAGTTATACGGGAACACGACTCACCAAGTATATGCGTACCCTCTATTGGAAGATTGCCCAAGCAGGTTTGAAGAAAGGGCTTTACATCATCATGCGCCCGCCAGGCGTGTGTCCTCGCGACATCTATGTGGGGGGCAGCTATCAGAAGTTCTTGCTTGACGTATGGGACCGTGTGACTCAGAACGACTCTGTTAAGAAGTATTGCGGACAGGTGGGTATTGAGTTGGCTAACGAGCCTATCAATGTCCACATGGCTAACGGTACGGATTCCGACAAGGCATTGCACGACTTCTTCCAGCCCATCGTTGACAAGATTCGTGCCAATGGTTTCAAGGGAATCATTTGGGTGCCTGGCACTGGTTATCAGTCTAATTACCGCAGTTATGCCAAGTACCCCATTACGGGTGACAACATTGGCTATGCCGTACACAACTATGCTGGTTGGTATGGTAACAGCGACAGCCATTGTGTGCCTTCTGAGGCCATTGCTGAGTTTGGACGGTCGTGTCCCATCATTCGCACCAACCCTATCGTTATCACAGAGGTGGACTGGAGTCCGCAGAACTCAGAGAATATCAAAAATTACAACGAGTTTGGACAGCCTGTCTATGGAAACTATGGCACATGGGCGACTGCTTCCACTTCCAAGTGGGGTAAGGCTTATAAAGCCATCCTCGACTATTATGGCAATGTTTCAATGACGCTGACAGGCACAGGCGACTACATTGACATTGATGACTATGTGAAAGACAACAAGAGAGTTGTGACTCCTGCTTTCAAGAAAGCTATGGAGGCTCAAGGTCTTGACCCTTACGAGGCTTGTGGTGTGGCGTGCTTCGACTGGTATGAGAAATACTATCAGGTCGATTATCCTGCCGCTGAACGCTACCAGCCTAAGCAAGTGGTGCCTGAGAATCCATTTGAACTCAGCAATGAGTGGTTTAATCCAACTATTCTTTATGATGGTTCAGCAAGTCATAAATCGGCTATGAGTACGCTCTCTCTGAAGCAGGGCGGATGCTCAGGCTGGCGTTTCGACGAAGAAGAGGGTGTGGATCTTTCCAACTACAAGTATTTGGTTATCAAATTGGTTAGGAATGCGCTCAAGAACACCTTCTTCCGCATCTATGATACGGCGAACTATTGGGCTGAGCCTTACAAGTTGGACATGACAGGTAATAAGTTGTTTGTGATAGACTTGCACGACATGAAGAATGCTTCGGGCGAAACCATCGACCCCAGCCACATCCGTATCGCTGGCTTCAACTCAGCTGGTGCTGACCAGACACTCTATCTGTCAGAGATTTACTTGAGCTATGATGGCGAGAATCCAGCTACATCCGTTGAGTCGCCTGAGGCAGACGTGGAAATAGCCACAGCTAAGCACTACTCGCTCGACGGTCGTCGCATCAGCACCAATGAGCGTGGTATCCATGTGGTGAAGTACTCCAATGGACAAGTGAAGAAAGTTTTCATTAAGTAATAAGTAATCAGAACAATGAAACGTATATCTATTTTCCTTTTATTTGTGTTCACCCTTGTGGCTACGTCTCTCTATGCCTACAAGAAAGAGAGCATTGACATCACGGTGAACGGACAGAAACGCAATATGGTGGTGTTCACACCGAATACCGCATCTCCGTCTCCCATGCCTTTGATGATTGTTACGCATGGCATGAATCAGAATCCTGAGTATCAGTACGATAGCGACAAGTTCTATAACCTTATTGATACAGCGAAGTTTGTGGTGACTTACCTGCGTAGCGATGGTAACACTTGGGACATTGGTGGCACTAAGGATCAGGACTTTGTGCTTCAGACCATCGACGAGATGAACACTCGCTATGGCATTAACAAAAGCCGTGTCTATTGGTCAGGCTTCTCGATGGGTAGTATGCTTATGTACCACTGTATGGCTAACGTGCAGGACAAGATTGCCGCTTTTGCCCCTACCAGCGGTGTGCAGTTCAGCGAGCAGCCATGGAATGCGTGCAAGAAGCCCGTCAACCTCATCCATTGTCATGCTTATGGCGATGACGTGTTTAACTACACGCAATACAGCATTCACGACTATGTGCAGAATATGGCAAAGATGAATGAGTACACCACTTACAAGAAGGTGGAGAATTACAATCCTGGCTCATGGTACACGGGTGACAAAGAAGTGTGGCGCAGCGACAAGAATGGCAGTGAGGTGGAGCTTTTCTCTTACAACAATGGTGGTCACTGGCCTATGGATGGCAATGCCAGAGAGATTTGGAACTTCTGCAAGCGTTTCAGTTTGCAGACCGTTGAGGAAGAGTTCTTGGCAACTTATCAGAAGGCTCAAAATCTGGTGGTTGAGTGGAAAGACACTCCAGAGATGACATCTAAAGGTGTGTATGTCAATCTAAAGAAAGCACTGGACACCTATGCGCCTGAGAAGATGGACACGGATACCAAGCGTACTGGTGCTATTGGGAAATTGAACGCTTTTATGAGCGTGTTTGAGAAGTCGGCTGCTAATCTTACGAAGAGAACCAACGGAGGGCAGATGGAGCAGCCTACGGAATTTGACCCTAACTTTCACATCTACCTCTGCTTCGGGCAGTCGAATATGGAGGGCAATGCGAAGATTGAGGCGCAGGACCGCGAGAATGTTGACCCACGTTTTAGAATGATGGCAGCGGTGGATATGCCTTCGTGCGAACGCACCAAAGGCAACTGGTATGTGGCTTATCCTCCGCTTTGTCGCGACTATACGGGTTTGACCCCTGCCGACTACTTCGGTCGCACCATGGTGGAAGAGTTGCCCGAAAGCATCAAGGTGGGTGTCATCAATGTCGCCATTGGTGGTTGCTCGATAGAACTCTTTGATGAAGAGCAAGTTGCCAGTGTGATAGCAGGGAGTGATGCCGATTGGTTTAAGGGCTATTGTCGCGAGTATAACAACAATCCTTACCGCACCCTCATCAACTTGGCAAAGAAAGCGCAGAAGGTGGGTGTCATCAAGGGTATCCTCCTGCATCAGGGCTGTTCCAACAACAGCCAGCAGGATTGGCCACAGAAGGTGAAGCGCATATATTTGCGCATGCTCAAGGATTTGAATCTCAACGAGGAAGAGACACTGCTGTTGGTGGGCGAGCTGCTTGCACAGGATAAAGGTGGTGTATGCTGGGGACACAATGCCGTCATTGCCAACACTCCGTCTGTCATCCCCAATGCTCATGTTGTATCCTCTAAGAATTGCCCTGGTGCCTCCGACGGCTTGCACTTCACCGCTGAAGGCTATCGCATGATAGGCAAGCGTTATGGGCAGACCATGATAAAACTTTTGGATACTAAAAAGCAGATAGATTTCGACACCAGCGAGACCCCTTTTCCTTTAAGCGTTGACGCCTTCAATCCTTCGTTGTTCCTTCAAGGAACTTTTAAGAAGACAAGCAGCATCTACTCCTTCTCGACTCAAAAGCAAGGTTTCGGCGGATGGCGCTACAGCAAGGGTATTGACCTATCTGCTGGCAATTACTTGGTGCTGAACCTCTTGAAAAAGACGACCTGCAAGCCTGTGCTGAAGATTTTCGACGTTGACGACTACTTGAAACCCTGCTACAGCTACGAACTCGGCACTCAGTCGTCGGCTGTCATTGACTTGAATCAGATGACGACTCCAGATGGAAAGAAGGTGGACCCTTCACATATATATATGGTAGGTATAGAGACGGATGGCTCACAGACCATGTACCTGAAAGAAGTGTTCCTTAGCATGGATGGTGAAACGCCTGTTACAGCCGTGGAAGACCTTCAGACAGAAACGTTGGGACAGAAAAATGCCTCGGCTGATTGCTACGACTTGACAGGGCGACGAGTCGTTCGACCAATGCGAGGCTTCTATATCCAAGCAGGACGGAAAGTCTATGTGAAGTAGGCTTATTCCAGCAGTTTTTGGAGGGCTTCTGCGTTCTCCTCCACAGAATAGAACGCTACAAATTCCTTTGGCGACATGCCAAAGTATTCATGGAACGAGGTGGTGAAATAAGAGTGGCTTGAGAAGCCCACCTTATATGCCACCTCACTTATATTCACACGGTTGTTGGTCAGCAGATAGGCAGCTTGCTTGAGGCGGAACGACTTGATGAAGATGTTAGGCGAAATGCCATAACGTTCCTTCATCTTGCGATTGAGGTGTACGCGGCTGATGCCCACCTCTTCGCTCAGTTGCTGAACAGAGAACTCCGAGTCGTCAAGGTGCTTCTTGATAATGTCGTTCACACGGCTAAAGAGCTTGTCGTCAGCGTTTTCCATCGTAGGTTTCGGCATCTCATCTACTACTTTGGAACGACGGGCTTTGTTGCGTATGTTCTCACGCACACGCAACACCTGTTGAAGGGCGGAACGGAGCATGACGATGTTGACAGGCTTCTCAAGATAGTGGTCCACCTGCACGTTCAGGCTATGCAGCTGCAGTGTCTCGTCGCCCTCGCCCGTGAGCAAGATGACGGGGATGTTATCGGTGTCAGGATTGCCCTTGATGCGTTGGCAAAGCTCCATGCCGTTACCATTCGGCATTCGGTAATCGGTCACCACGGCACTTGGACGCTGTGACAGCACCTGTTTCCAAGCGTTTTCGCCCGAGAAAGCCTTGATAATGTTGTAATCCTTCTCCAGTTGGCTGCTCATGTAGCTCACCAGTTCTGTGTCGTCGTCCACCAGCAGGAGCGTGTCCTTGCTGTTACTCTCGATGGCAGGTTTAGGTGTGTTGTAGTAAGGGAAATGGAGGGTGAACATCACGCCTTGTTCCTTCTCCTCATTGCCATCAATGTTCTCCAACTTGATGTTGCCGTGGTGCATCTTCACCAGTTCATACACCAAGTTGAGACCGATGCCAGAGCCTGTGGCATCCGTGCCAGCACTGCCTTGATAGAAACGCTCCCAAAGGTGTGCTAAGTCCTCGTCGTTGAAGTGGGAACCGCTGTTGTAGAAGGTCAGTTCCACCTCGTTGCCAGCCACCCCACTTGTCACAGTCACACGCCCCCCTTCGGGCGTGAACTTGAAGGCATTCGAGAGCAGGTTGGTGATGATTTTCTCAAAGTGAGTCACATCCAGCATCATGGGGAGGGTCTCTTCCTTGTGCGTCACCTCAAAGCTGATGTTCTTCACGCTTGCCACACCCTCAAACTGCTCAAACACGCGGTTGCTGTAAGTCACATAATCGCATTCCTCCAGTTTTAGTTCCAGCTGTTTAGAGTCTATCTTGCGGATGTCGGTGATTTGCTTCACAATGCCCAGCAAGCGGTCGCAGTTGCGGCGCATCACGGCATAAAGTGACTGGTGGTCAGGGTTGGTATCCTCCTCCATCAGTTGCTTCAATGGCGACTCAATCATGGTGAGTGGCGAACGCAGTTCATGGGTGATGGACGTGAAGAGATGCAGTTTCGCTTCCTTCATGCGTGCGCTTTCAGCCGACTGGCGCAGGAGTTCCTGCTGTCGCTTGCGAGCTTTGATTTGCTGATAGATTAGATAGGCAATGACCAGTATGAGGACTGCATAGACAAGGTAAGCCCAGATGGTGGCATACCAAGGAGCACTGACATGGATGGAAAGGGTGTTTTCCGTGCTGGCAGCAGGGTTGTCCTCAGGATAGGCACGTACACGGAGGGTGTAGTTGCCTGGAGGCAGGGAGGAGTAGTGAGCCGAGGGCGTAGGCGCGTCTATATGCCACTGCTCTTCGTGTCCTTCCAGTATGTAGTCATAGTGGATGCGTCCAGGGTCGCCCAATTCTGCCGAGGAGAAGTTGATGGTGAATGAGCTGTTGTCGTTCTCCAGACACACTTTCTTGGCATAGAAGATGTTAGCGTCCAGTTCTTCCGTGTGCAAGGGTGTGCTGAAGTCCGTGAAATAGATATGTTTGATTTCTGTGGGGCGATTGCTGATGAGCTTGGGTGTGAAGCAAATGATGCCGTTGTCGCCGCCAAAGAGGATGTAGCCCATGCCAGGCTTGATGGCTGAGTTGCGGTGGAACTCGCCGACCTCGTAGCCGTTGAATGAAGAGAAGTTGCGTACCTCGTGGGTCTGCTTATCCACCGACGCGATGTTTGTGCGTGTAGCCAACCAAATGTGGTTCTCCATGGTGGTGATGGCACGGATGTCGCTGCACGAGAGTCCTTCCTCTTGCGCAATGAGCGTTTGCTGCCCATTCTTGACATTGTAGATGATGAGTCCTCGGTTGCTGGCTATCAAGATGAGGTTGCCGTCCTCGCAGATAGCCGAAGCGTTGCAGATGCGCTCACCGTCGAGCGTGATTTCTCCCTGTTTCTTTGTCTTGGCATTGTAGTAGAAAAGCCCCAAACTGGTGCCTATCCAAAGTGTGCCGTGACGGTCGCGCAACACGATCGAAATCCATTGGTTATAGACAAAAGGCAACTCCACCTTCTTCACCGTGTGGTTGGCAGCATCGATTTGGAAGATGCCACTGCCGTTGGTGCCTACCAGCAGTTGGTCATGGGCAGCGTCATAGTACATAGTCATGGCTTGTTCCCGATGCCCCAGCGAGGAAAGACCCTCGTCGGTCCAGCTGCCGTTCTTCAGATACTGCACGCCACCGCCATAACACGCCACCCACACAGTACCATGCTTATCCACCTCCACATCCTGCACCAGCAAGGAGCGAAGCCCGTCGTTCACGGGGTGTGCCGTCGCCAGTTTCATGCCGTTGGTGGTGAACACGCCGCAGCCGTCGGTTGCCACCCAGTAGTTGCGTTGCGCGTCGATAGCTATTGAGGTGACGCAGGTGGAGTTCTGTCCGTTTGCCAAAGGCGAGATGGGGTGATAGTGGAAACAGTCGCTTTGTGGCGGAATCACCACCAATCCCTTTTGCAAGAAGGCAGCGATGACGTTGCCCTTGTTGTCTTCCTGCATCGCCATCACCTTGCCGTAGGAGAGGTCCGACTGTGCCACTTGGCTGTAGAGGGGGCGTAAGGTGTGGGCGTTGCCCTCCTGCGCATACTCCCAGATGCCCCGTCCGTCGGTGCCGATGAGGATGCGTTGGTCGTGGGTGCGGATGATGGTGCGGATGTTCATGCCCTCGGCAGGGATGTCCGACACTTTTACCATATTCTCCCCCTCATCATAGGCAAGCAGTCCGTGGTTCGTGCCGATGAGCAGCCCAGTCTTTGTCTCCAGCAAACATGTCACGGTGCATCCTTCCATCATGGCTGTAGCATCAGGCGAGTATTGGGGAGTTCGACGCTGGAACTTCTTCAAATCCACACAGATGAGGGGATTGTTGTTGGTCGTTGCCCACAGGTGCGCATGCTTGTCAATCAGGGGACGGTTGACGAACCCGTCAAGGGTTTGTTCGTTGACGCTTTTCGACAGGGCGGTATCCACCTGCATTGTCGCCGTGTTGATAACATAGCTGTTGAAGCCATCGGTCGTCACCAGTTTGTGGTTCGGTTTGGGATAGTCGATGATGGCATTGATGGCATAACCATAGATGCTATCTTCGTATTCGTTCAGATAGAAACGCTGGAACTCCGTCGTGCGCGCATCGAGCAGGTAGAGTCCGTTTGATGTGCAAATCCAGTAGTGGTTATCGGTCGCTTCCTGTACGCGGTAAGTGGTCTGGAAGAGCTGCTTCCCGTTTTTCGTCTCGGCAGGGAAATAGTAGAAACGCCAGCCGTCGAAGATGCCTGGCGTGTTGGCTCCAGACACCCACACGAGTCCGCGCGAGTCGATATAAACGCTGTGGCAGTTGTTGGTCTTCAGACCCTGTCGGTTGGTATAGAGTCTTGCCACCTGTGCCGTGCTTCGGAGGGGTGTGAACAGGGCGAGCAGGAGCAACAAGAAAGCCCAGCACCGCCGTGATATAGTATAGTTAATAGTCAAGTTCATCGTTATTCAATCGGTTAATGAATCAGTGTCAGTTAGATGTCGTGTGGCAAAGTTAATCATTTCTGTACAAAGCATTCGCCTTTAACGCTAAGAAATTGCTGAAAGCACTGAAAAAAGGCTTTTTCTGCTATTCATCGTGTGTTTATGGTCTTCTTGTGTCTTTTTTCGTATGGCGTTTTGTGGAGAACCTCATTTTTTGTTACCTTTGCCGCTTGATTTAACAACATTAAACAAAAATTGCTTATGAAGAAATCATTACTTACTCTTCTTGCCCTGGCGATGGCTGTGGGCATGCAGGCTCAAACTTGGCAGTGGGGAGAGGCCACATGGAACATCCCCGATGGCAAAGTGTATGAGGACATTAACGACCTGAATGGTGATGGTATCGTGCTGTCGTTCTCCAACCCAGCGAACTTTGTGCTCGGGTTCTTCGATGCACTGGGGTTGGATTACAACATCTATGTGGATGATGCTACCGAGCCTATTGAGGCTTCTGCATCGACTCGTCAGGGTACAGACATCGTGCTTGACTATGACTATGTGGAGGGTCACTCTTACCGCATTGTGACCACGAGCGCAACGCTGTGTCGTGCCAATATTGCCACCTTCAAGACGGACACGCTGTCGCTCAATCAGGAGGATTCCTACACCATCAGCTTCTCTATCAATGGTCCTGAGGTGGTGAAGACGATTGACGTAGAGGGCACGATGGCGTTGACCATTGTGGATCAGACTTACTTCCCCACGTTCTCGCTCATCGACACGCCCAGCATCTGCGAGGCATTGGGCATTGCCAGCATTGATGAGGCTGAGCTGTATGGCTTGAATCCTAACGGCTCTTTGAATGCTTATTTCTTCGACTCTCGCTTCGACTTTTGGCACGATGCCGATGGTGGACTCACCGTGTATGGCGGTGGTGCAGGTGGCGGTGTCTATGACGTTTTGGGTCACAACCCATACCCAGCCGTGTATTGTATCAAGCTGAACGAGACGGTTGACTCCATCCACTACTACTTCTATGACTGGTGGAGCGACTACACCCCCGATGAGCCTACGGAGTTGCCCAGCACGGGACTTGCCAAGCATCGTGCGCCTACGACTTCTTACAACAGTGTGGTGTGGGATTGGGAATGGACGGATGACGATGGCAATCCGCAGGTGACAAAATATACGCGCCGCTACCGTGTGGATGAGGGGCAGGACTACAAGGCTGGCTTTGCCATCAAGGCGAACAAGAAGGTGGTGTTCATCAACGCTACGCTCCACTTCGTGTCGCAGGAGGTCTTTGCTCAGTATCTGGAGACCAGTGTGGAGGCTGTTGAAGCTGCTCCTGTCGCAGCCGATGGCATCTATGGCTTGAACGGTGAACGCCGTCAGACGTTGCAGAAGGGTCTGAACATTGTGCGCAAGAATGGTGAGGTGAAGAAGGTGCTGGTGCGCTAAGGAATAAATAGCCTAAAAAACGGAGTCGGGGACATCGATTGGTCGATGTCCCCGACTCCGTTCTGTCGATGTCCCCGACATCGATTTTATAGCAAAAGGGAAGTGAACCGAAGCGGCTCACTTCCCTTTTGACTTTTGGGGTCTCATCCCTGGTTCGGCATCTTGCCGTCCATGGCATTGATGATGGTTTGCAGGAGGTCGTCGGTGGGACGGGAGAGGCGCATGTTGCCCACCGTCTTCATGGATTGACGCTTGCCTGAGCGGATGTCGTCAAGACGCTTCTGGAGGATTTTCTTCATCTCAGCCTTCTGTGGCGACTGGTCGGTGGGGCTGGAGAAGGGCTGTGCCCAGCGTGCTAACTGCATGTCGTCGGCATCGAGGTTCTTGTTCTTGAGGTATTCCTTGATGTATTTGATATAGCTGGCAAAGTCCTTCTGCTTGTTGGACAGGGTGATGAGGGTAGAGAGGCGGTAGTGGTCGGCATCGGTCAGTTTCAGCTCTTTGAGCAGGGCTACGAAGCGGTCGAACTGAGCTTGGTCGAGGTCGGCAGTGCCGTCGTGCTCGTTGATGACCTGACGGGGGAAGTTGTTGAGCACATTGCGGATTTTCATGTCAACGGGCATGTCGCCAAGGGTTGCCTTGAGTGTCTCGGGGTGCTTGGCGGTGTAGGTGAACGCCTTGGAGAAGGGGTTGGTGATGTTGCGCATGAAAATCATGCTCAGCGTGCTGTCGCTGGCGAAAGTTTCGGCCTGTGGGTCGAGGATGGCTTCTGCCACGTCATTGGCTTCGTTGCCTTTGTAGCTGGCGTTGAGCGTGGCCAAGTAGGTCTTCAGGAACTCAAGGTCGCGGTCGCCGTCCTGCCAACGCTTTTGTAATTCGGCAGAAGAGTTGTCCTTGCTCTTTTCTTCCACGTTCTTGATGAAGTCTTCAGCTGCGCAGCCACCCACGAAGCGACCAATCTCCTCTGCGTTGGCGTTGAAGATGACGAAGGTGGGGTAGGCCTGAATCTGGAGCTTCTTGGCGAGCGGTGCGCCATAGGCACTCTCCATGTCGATTTTGAGGTTGACATAGCGTGAGTTCATGAATGCGCCGACTTGTTCCTGTGGAAATACGTCGCGTGCCATCTTCTTGCAAGGGCCGCACCACTGGGTGAAGCAGTCGAGGAAGATGAGCTTGTTCTCTGCTTTGGCTTTGGCTGATGCCTGTTCGAGGGTTGTGCCTTCTGGCTCGAAGGCCATGCCCTGTGCCATCATGGCCACTGCGGCAATGAGGGCGGTGAGGGTAAGTGTGATTTTTTTCATTTTGGGTTATTTTTTAGGGTTGTTATTGGTTTATAGTTTCTATAGTCTTTATAGCCCGACGAGTCAGGCTATAAAGACTCGTTATTTACTGCATAGAAAACTTCCAAGCCATATCCTTCACCTTTCCAGGAATAGGATAATCGTAGCACTCCGAACTATTGAGGATACCGCTGGCAGGGTTGATAAGATACTCATACACATGCCCCTCTTCCGTCTCAGGATTCCATGTTGCGATATGGACAAGGTTGTCAGAGCTGGGCACCATGCCATAGCCGTAAATTGTGCCGTGGTAGTACTTCATGATGCGCACACAGGTGAGTTCCTCGCCTTCGGGAGCTGTCCATGCCACGGTGGCGGGCTGGCGGCTGTCGTAGGCAAAGTTGTAGAGATTGTTGCCTGCCGTGTAGTAGATGAAGTTGCCGACGTGGCTGGCTGCCATGGAGGTGGCGTTGGCAATGTCGGGGCAGAGGTCGTCCATGGGGTAGAGGCCTATGCCGATGTTGTTGTCGGTGGGATAGGACGAGGAGAAGTTGGCGACGGCAAGATAGCGGCTCTCGCCTTTTGCCATGAGGATGTAGTCGTAGGGACGGAGACCCACGCCTTGGCTGGTGCCCTTGCCCCAGTCGGCCATGAGGAGGGTCATGCCCGTGTGGTTGATGTCGAAGGCTGCTGCCGAGAGGTCTTGCTCGCCGAAGTATTCGAGCTGGGCAGAGTTGTAGGCAGCGTAACGGAAGCACTGGTTGGTCTGGTCATAGACCACAATGCCGTAGTTGAGCGTGTTGGGAATCTCGGCGTTCCACGGGGCGAGTTCACCGAGTCCGTCGGCAAACTTGGGCACGCCGAAACGGGTGGTGCGGCCTTCAGTGGCACTGAAGGAGTAGGTGTTGGTGTAGATGGTGTTGTCGTTGAAGAGCACTTCTGAACTTTGTCCCGACATGACACCAGAGCCGTGCTGTCCGTACCAAGTGGGGCGCATGGTGCTCGGGGCTTCGTGGAAGAACTCGTTGAACTCCAAGGCCTTCTCTATGCCGTTCTCGCTCACGCCCACGAGGGTGTGGTCGGTGCAGAGACCTACATAGTTGTTACCCGAAGCAAGCGACACTGCGATGTCGAAACAACGGATGGGGTGTCCTTGCAGTGGCTCGCCATTGGTGGTCTCGTAGAGGTTGGTGTAGTAGCGGTTGTAGTTGGCGTTGAGCTTGGTCCAAGGGTTGTAGATGAGGGCGAGGTCGGAAGTGCCAGGCTGGTCGGCACGCTCGTAGAAGACCATCCATCCACCGTCGAAGACTTCGCTCACAGCCACAGGGACGCGGAAGAACTGGCGGATGCCATCGTGACGGTTGGTGACGACGAGCTGCACATAGTAGTTGCCGCCTGTGCGAGTGATGGGTGCATTGAGGATGCGTTCCCGTCCGATGGTGTCGATGACGGCACTGGAACCTGAGCCTGAGGTGGCACTGAAGATGGTCCACAGGTAGTCGAGAGGTGCCTGATTGTCGGCTGTGACTTGCTTGCCCTCGAAGTAGATGTTGGGTTCGAGGGTGAGCACGTCGAAGCGCATGATGGCGTACTCGGGTTGGAAACCGGCACCTGCGGTGTCGATGCGCACCACTTCAAGTTCGTGGTAATCGTAGTTGCCTTTGTCGTCGTAGCAGGAGGCTGCGAGGCTCAAGACGAGGCTTATGAGGAGAAAATGGAAGAGTTTCATTTGCAATGATATTAAGTGTTCTGTGTTGAATGTGAGCTATTTAGAAGGTGACGGGGTTGCCGTACTCGTCGGTGAGAGGCGTGTCGTGGGTCTCGTTATACTCATTGAGTGCCCGCTGCATAACTTGCTGCAAGTAAGTGGCATAGGAGTAGGAGATGACGTTGGTCTCTTCGTCGTAGGAGGTCTGCGTGTTGTAGTTAATCTCGAAGTCGATGAGCTGGAGGTGCTCAATCATGAATTGGTACTTCACGCGGCTGTAAGTGCCAAAGAAGCGTGAGAGTGCCACACGCGGGAAGTTGGCTGTGTCCCAGTTGTCGGGCTTTGCCAAGTAGTTCTTCAGCACTACGGTGAAGGACTGGTGGTCTTCTGTGCCGATGGAGAAGTCTTCGTTGCTGACCATACGGAAGTGGATGCGACCGTTTTCCGTGGTGAAGAGGGTGGGGTCGGACAGGAGTTGGCTGTTGAAGTGAACCTGATAAGTGCCGCCGATTTCGCCAGCTGGAATGACGTATTCTTCGGTGCGGATGGTGTTGCCCATGCGTTCGAGGTCGTCGCCATAAGCTTCGAGACGGAAGGTGCGGTCGTGCTTGGAGGGCATGCCGCTGATTTGTGCGTAGAAGGTCACGTTGCCCTCTTCGTAGGCGTAGGAGTAGTTATAGGTGGTGCTCTCATAGACAGCACCTGCCTGTGTGCCCACCCAAAGGTTCAGGCAGCACAGTGAGGTGTCGTAAGTGGAGACCTCTTCTTTGGAACAGCCGACTGCAAGGAGTGACAGAGCGGCGAGTATAATCATGGAGTGTTTCATGTGTGTGTCGGGGGATTATTTGTTGTCTTCGCGTTGTGCGGATTCGGTTTCTGTGATGGGCAGTGGGAAGGTATAGACTTTCTCAGCTACGGCATCGACATTGGAATAGAGGATATTGGTGCGGTTCAGACGCTTGTAGAGGAAGAAGAGCTGACCCTCGCCAAGGAACTCACGGCGGTATTCGCGGATGAGTTCGAGGTCGAAGTCGGCTGGCAACTCGTTGAGGGCTGGCAGGTTGCGTGCCACACGCAACTGGTTGAGCGTGGCTTTGGCGGCATCTGTGTTGCCCAGAAGGAGTCCCTGACGGTATTCCACCTCGCTCTTGATGAGGTACATTTCTGAGAGGCGGATGAGCGGCATCTTATATTTATAATATGTGTTGCTGCCGCTGGCTTCGTCGTACTTCATCAGGTAGCGGTTGTTGGCATGAGTGGCTGAGCCTGACTTGAAGAGGAAGGTGTAGCGGTAGTCTTGCGTGGCGTTGTCGAAGTAGTCGAGCAGACGGTCTCGTGTGACGGCAAAGCTGTATTGAGAGCCGTCGGCGAAGAACTGGTCGGCAATGTCGGCTGTGAGGGTGAGGTTGTTGAGAGCAAAGAGGTGCTCGTCGGCGAAACAGCGGTCATAGCCTGCCTGCATGTTGGCAACGGTGGACCATGAGAACTTGCCGGACTCTATTACTTCCTTGGCGGCATCGAGTGCCTTGTCATTCTCGCCCATCCAGAGATAGACTCTGGCTTCGAGTGCCTTGACAGCGTAGTAGTTGAGGTGCATCTGGCGATTGAGCAGGTAGCCGTTATCAACCGTCTCAGTGATTTCACGCCCAGTGACAATGGGGTCGGCTGCTTTCAGCAGTGTTTCAGCGTCCAACAGGTCTTTGATGGCTTTTTCCGCCACTTCGTGAACCGTGAGCTGGGGGAAGACACGATAAGAGAGTGCCGTGCTGTAAGGGATGGCTGGCTGGTTGGGATTGACCGCATAGCTGACACCAAAGCAACGGAGCAGGTCGAAGTGGAGGAAGGCGCGCAATGCGAGTGCCTCGCCTTTGATAACGGCATGGTTATCTGTGGAGAAAAGCTCTGGATGGTTGTCGATGTGGCTCAGGAGGTTATTCACGTTGGAGATGCCACTATAGCTGTTTGCCCAAAGGTTGCGGATGTAGCTGGTCGGCATGGCTGCCTCGTAGTTGTAGGCGGCAGCGTCGTCATACTGTGAGGAATAGTAGAAGTCCCATTCCTGACCCAGCACACCGATGAAGCCGAAAGTGGCTTCTTTGGTGTAGCTGCTGGTGGAAACCATGGAGGAGTAGATGCCTGCAAGTGCTTCTTTGTAGCCACTCTCTGTTTCAAAGAGTTCGGTGTCTTCCACTTGTGAGCGTGGCTGGACATCGAGCCAGTCGTTGCAGCTTCCGAGCAGGAGTCCTACGCTCAATAATAAGATATATGTTTTGTTCATGTTGAATTGCTAATGTTAAATGTGAATGGTTAGAACGTTGCTGTCAGTGAGAATGAGAATGTATGTGCGTATGGGTAGCTGAGTCCTCGCTCTGCCTTGACGGTAGAGAGGTGGAAGACGTCGTTCATGTAGAAGGTGAGGCGCAGACGTTCGAGCTTGATGCGTTGCAGCCATGAGCAATACTTGAAGTCGTAGTAGGCTGAGAGGCTGGTGAGGTCGAGCATGTTGTTGCGCTGAATGAATCGGGTCGATGCGTAGGTCGTAGTAGGCGTGCTGGAGATGTGCTTGTAGAGTGCCAAGTCGCCTGGTGCGTTCCATGTGTCGCTAAACACACGGCGGTCAACGTTGTTGGCGATGTTGACGTTTTCCACACGGTCCACGAGTGTCTGGTTGTAGTAGTCGCCACCGAGCTGATAGTTGAAGAGGAGGCTCAGACCGATGCCTTTGTACTCACCGTTGAAACCGAAGGTGCCATGTACTTTGGGGTTAGAGTCGCCAGCGATGATATAGTCATCAGTGGTGTAGTCGTAGGT
>CAMWJL010000065.1 GCA_947174565.1 uncultured Prevotellaceae bacterium
TTCGGCAAGAAAACCAAGTGGGATGACAAGGAGAAGAAGAGCGTAGAGACCGACTAGGACGATGTCATCAACGCCCCAACCCCACTTTGGACACGCAAGCCATCAGAGCTGAAAGATGAGGATTACAAGGAGTTCTACAAGAAGCTCTACCCCATGAGCGACGAACCGCTGTTCTGGATTCACCTCAATGTCGATTACCCCTTCAACCTTACGGGCATCCTCTACTTCCCGAAAGTGAAGACCAACCTCGACATTCAGAAAAACAAAATCAACCTCTACTGCAATCAGGTGTTCGTGACCGACAACGTGGAAGGCATCGTGCCAGACTTCATGACCCTGCTTCATGGTGTGATAGACTCCCCCGACATTCCGCTGAACGTGAGCCGCAGCTACCTGCAAAGCGACTCGAACGTGAAGAAGATTTCTACCTACATCTCTAAGAAGGTGAGCGACCGCCTGTCATCCATCTTCAAGAACGACCGCAAACAGTTTGAGGAGAAGTGGGACGACATCAAAATCTTCATCAACTACGGAATGCTCTCCGAGAGCGACTTCTACGACAAGGCTAAGACATTCGCTCTGCTGAAAGACACCGAGGGAAAGATATACACCTTTGAGGAATACCAAACCCTCATCAAAGGCGAGCAGACAGACAAGGATGGTAATCTCATCTATCTCTACGCCAACAGCAAGGACGACCAGTACAGCTACATCGACGCTGCCAACGCCAAGGGCTACAACGTGTTGCTGATGGACGGACAACTCGACCCTGCCATGTGCAACTTCTACGAAGAGAAGTTCGAGAAGAGCCGCTTCACCCGTGTCGATTCCGATGTGGTCGATAAACTCATCGTAAAGAGCGACGAAAAAAAGGAGGAACTGCCCGAGGACGACAAGAAGGCACTCACCGAGACCTTCAAGAACGCTTTGCCTAAGCTGGACAAGATAGAGTTCAACGTAGAGCCACAGGCACTGGGCGAAACAGCCTCACCTGTCATCATGACACAAAGCGAATACATGCGCCGCATGAAGGATATGTCACGTCTGCAACCAGGCATGGCATTCTATGGCGACATGCCAACAATGCTCAACCTCGTACTCAACACCGACCATCCGCTCATCAAACAGAACATCAAGGATGCGAAGACAGAAGTGGTAAGCCAACTCATAGACTTGGCACTCCTGCAAAACGGGCTATTGAGAGGCGAAGCTCTGAACAAGTTCGTAAAGAGAAGCATTGAGCTTATCTGAGTACACATCTAAAAAATATCTCCTTAAAAAGAAAGAGTTCGATATTACACCGAACTCTTTCTTTTATCCATGATTTCTAACACCTGTTACTTCACATAAATCTTAAAAGTCTTCTTACCGACCTTCACTATCGCGACACTGTTGGATTCAGCAACGAATGTTGCAGTGCCGCCATCGGCAGATGCCTTGCCAAGCATGCGACCATCAACGGTATAACATGATACTTGTGTGCTGTCCGCAAGACCTGACACCATTACATTGCCATTGTAGGTTTTGAGGGTAATGCCAAGTTCAGGAGTTACGTTAACACTAACTTCAAGTTCCTCTGTCCAAGGCAGTATTGTGCCAAAACCATTCCAAGGAGAGGTTGATTTGTAGGTGTCAAGCATTCTTTCGGGAACATACAAAGTCGCATCAGCAATGGGAGTTCCCATAAACAGGGATTCTGCAAATAGGGATTCATCGTCATCTATTATGTTTTCTATTTTGCAGATTACTGTTTTAAGGGAAGAGCAGCCATCGAAACATTTCCATCCCATCTCTGTCATGGACACTGGAATCTCTATTGATGTGAGGGAGGAACAATCACGGAAGCAGGAATTTTCCAAGCTCGTTACGGACGCAGGAATCTTTATTGACATAAGGGAAGAGCAGTCAGCAAAGCAGCCATTCCCCAAACTTGTTACGGATGTAGGAATCTCTATTGACGTAAGGAAAGAGCAGCCACGGAAGCAGTAATCCCCCAGGCTTGTCACAGACTCGGGAATCTTTATGGACGTGAGGGAGGTGCAACCAGAGAAGCAATCATTCCCCAAACTTGTCACGGACGAAGGAATCTCTATTGAAGAGAGAGAGGAGCAGCCACGGAAGCAAGCCAAACTGGTCACAGACGATGGAATATCTATTGAAGTGAGGGAAGAGCAACCTTCAAAGCAGTAGTCTCCCAAACTTGTCACAGATGCAGGAATATCTATTGCCGTGAGAGCGAAGCAGTTGGAAAAGCACGCATTTCCCAAACTTGTCACAGACTCGGGAATTTTTATTGACGTAAGAGAAATGCAGTATGCGAAGCAGTAATTTCCCAAACTTGTCACAGCCTCAGGAATCTTTATGGATGTGAGGGAGTTGCAACCCTGAAAGCACCAGTTTCCTATACTTGTCACGGACGAGGGAATATCTATCGACGTGAGGGAGAAGCAACCAAAGAAGCAGTCATTTCCTAAACTTGTTACGGATGAAGGAATCACAACGGACAAAAGGGAGGAGCAGTCCATAAAGCATTGATTCCCAAAGCTTGTCACTCGGTATGACTTCTCTTCGTAAGTGACGAACTCTGGAACAACAACCTCCGTTGTATCTCCGCTGTATTTGGCAAGGGACGCTTCTTGGGTCTCTGAGTTGAGATTGTAAACAAAGCCGTCATTTGTTTTGTACTCAACGATTTCCGCCTTCATTGTGCAACTAATCATCACTAATAGGGCGATGAGCACGGGTTTGAGTGTAAAAATGTGTTTCATCTTTTTATAAAAGATTATGCCGACTGCTCCCTTCTCGGCGGTTTGGATAATTGTGATTGTTTGGACATGACAGATAAAAAGAACGTGGAGCAAGTCCTGTCGCTCGTTCCGCGATTCGTAGGCTCTCGCATGCCCTATAGGTCGAAACGAGCAACGCCGAAAGCCCCACGCCGTGTATGTATAAACAACCAACTCACTGACTACTTGACTATACGAAATAGCCATGAGCCAATGAGAGGAATGTATATAATACACCCATGAGACGTTCTCGTTGCTTTGTCTTTTGACCTATAAATGAACTTGCGAGATTCAGGAATCGCCAAAACCAAAGCGCAAGATACGCCTTTATATATGTAATGTGTCTGCCCGCCTCTGTCCCATGAAAGGCTTTCGGTAAGGGTATGACTTGGCAAAGGTAGGGAAAACTGATGAAAGGAGAAAGCAAGTGGGGGCAAAATGTCAGAAATGGTAAGAATTTACATCAACCATGCCAACGTTCGATACAGAAAGGTCACTATTATCCCCAAAACAAAAAGGTCAGACATAGGCAGTAAAGCACTTCTGTGTGTAGCGTGCTTTCACAGCCTCTAAATCGGAGTCCCCGACTCCGACTTGCCGATGTCCCCGACTCCGATTGATCGGAGTCGGGGACATCGATTTTAGGGGGGAATTTATGAGGTTCGTTGCCGAACTTGACGACGGAACTGGAAGTAGTAGCAAAGACCTGCGGTGGTGAGACCAAAGGGGAAGGACCACCAAATGCCGACGGCTCCCATGCGAAGGGGAAAGGCAAAGATGTAGGCAAGTGGAATGCTAACGAATACGTAGGCAATGACGGCATACAGCATCATGGCTTTGACGGACTCGATGGCTCGGAGGGCGTTGGCATAGATGATTTGCATGCAGTCGCCTATCTGATAGCAGATGAGGGCTGGCAGGAAGGAAAGGAACAGGGCTGTCACCTCGTGGCTGGTGGTGAAGATGTGCGCGATGGGGCGACCTGCCAGACAAATGACGGTGACGAGGATGGCGTCGATGATGCAGGACAAGATGAAAGCGGCTTGGGCCGTGTGGCGCACTTCGTTCCACTCCCCTACACCACGGTAATGCGCAATGCGGATGGCTGCGGCGGCTCCGATGCCATAGACGACCATGAAGGCAAGCGTACACACGGTGCCCATCACTTGGTGGGCTGCCAAGGCGGTTGCACCTAACCATCCCATGAAAAGTGCGCTCACATTGAAGGAACTGGCTTCCAGGCATAGTTGAACGGAGATTGGAAGTCCCAACCGAAAGAGGGAAAGCATACCTTGGCGAGAGGGGGCGATGGAAATGGGGATGGTCGATTGTGGCGTATTTGCTGTTCTCTTTCCAATCAGCATCCAAATGGCAATAGCCATCAGGGCACGGGAGATGAGGGTGGCTATGCCTGCTCCAAGAAGCCCCATGTCAAGGAGAAAGATGAGCCGATAGTTGAGGATGATGTTCACGACATTGCCGCCAATCATGACCCACATGGGTGTTTTGGTGTTGCCCAGTGCATCGGAGAATTGCTTCATGGAGTTGAAAAGTGCCAGAAATGGCAGCGACAGGAGCAGGACTATGAAATAGGGCTGAATGAGCGGAAGCAGTTCCTGCGGCTGCCCCAAAGCGTCGATGTTGAGATAGAGGATGTAGAGGCAGAGCATCACGACAAGGCTGGCGAGCAGGTTGACGACATTGCTTTCGCGCAACGTCTGCCACACTTTGCCGTATTTCCGTTGACTGAAAAGTGACCCGACAATGGGTGTGGTGGCGTATGAAATGCCTAAAAGGAAGTAGATGCAAAGGTTAAAGACATTGTTGACAAAGCCGGCTGCGGAAAGCTCGGGTGTGCCGTACTGCCCCACCATGATGGTGTCTGCCCATCCCTGCAAGATGCTGCCCAACTGGGCGATGACGATGGGGATGGCTAAACGGAGGATGGCAATATATCGGGATGGTCGATTGAGCCGCATCGGTCAGCGTTGTTGAAGTTCTCCTTTGGCTTGATGGCTGAAATCGTAGTACCACCAGTATGTGTCGCCAAATTCACGATGGGTTTTGTTGATGCGTTCTGTCAAGTCGGGCAATTCGGCTTTGAGCTGGTTATACGCCTTGAAGCGTTCCACGATGTTCTTGTCCGACAGGGTGATGACGGGGATATTGTGTGCCACAATGCGCCCTTCCAATGCTGCCGCACGCTCGCCCATCAACAGGAGTGCCTCGCTATATGCCTTAGGCAGTCGAACTGCTTCTCCACTGACGGTATCGTTCTGCAAATAGTAGCGTTTCAGCTGCTTGCCGAAATCGTCCAGCTTCTTGTCGAGCAGAAGACTACAAAGGTAATAATCTATGGTGTGCTGATTCCTGATGGAATCGTTCAGCGCAAGCTGATAGAATCGGTCGGTGCTGCGGACGTTGGGACCGCAGAGCGCACCCAAATGGAAGCAGATGCTCTGTAGGGAGAATCGGTAAGTAGATAGCGTGTCTGTGACATCAAGCAGTCCTTTGGAGGCATCGTACTGGGGGAACTCAAAGATTCGCTCTGGCAACTGCCCCAGTTGGGACAAGGCATACATGCGCAACTGAGTGAGTCGGGCACTGGTGCGAAGAGAACGCTCCCCCACTTTTGTTGCTCCTTCATAGTCCTTCTCCAAGATGAGCCGCTCCGCTTTCAATTCGTAGTGATAGACATCGGTCGATTGAGGAATCCATCCCACTAACAGCATGAGCGTGAACAGGATGATGAAGTCGGGATATATCTTCGACTTGATGCTGACGAAATGCCCTTCATTGGACGACTGATGCCACCGAACCGCCATCACCAACAAGACATAACCCACTATCACCAGCGGTGCAATCCACGTCCATGCACCAAATGAGAAATGCTGAATGGTGCCCCTGTCGATGTCCGTAAGAATGGTCAACAACAATGCAGACGGGATATAAGACAGCGCATACCAGCGTTCAGGCAGTTGCGACAACTTGCTGACCACCCACTGCACAAGCTGTAATATCACCGTAATGATGATAGCACCCATCAACAGATGATAGCTGTTCAACCCTTTGGAATAGACAAACTGTGCTTCTGCCAAGATTTCGCCTTGCAGATAGAACAGATAGCAGAAGGAAAAAAGCATAAACAGAATACTGCAAGAGTCACGGATGACTCCTGCGGTATTCTGTTCGGATGAATGATGATTGTTCACAATTTACTCAGCATTTTTGCGGAGAACAACGGCGGAACGAGCTGGAATGTATAGCTTCAACCATCCCTTGCCGTCTTTCTCATAGATTGGGTCATAATTCGTGAAGTGACGAACGGTGTCGTCTGCCAAATCATTGCCACCATAGAGCTTATTATCGGTGTTGAGCACCACGTCGTAACTTCCCTGCGGAACAATGAAGCCATAATCGGTGTAGGAATGATTGGGCGAGAAGTTGAACACAAACAGCAAATCTCCACGAGAGAAGGCGAGGATTTGGTCGCCATCATTATGCCACACCTCTACAACGGGTGTCTTTTGGAAGTTCTTCACCGTCTTGATGACTTTGAGCATCGCCTCATCGAAGTCTCCTAAGTAGTGGTAGCACAGTTCTTTATTATCGACGAGATTCCACTGACGGCGTGCGTACTTGTAGCCCCAGCCATTGCCTTCGCGTGGAAAGTCAATCCATTCGGGATGACCGAACTCGTTGCCCATGAAGTTGAGGTATCCGCCGTTGATGGTGGAGGCTGTCAGCAGGCGAATCATCTTGTGAAGCGCGATACCACGATTCACCATAAAGTTCTCGTCGCCCTTCTTGAAGTGCCAGTACATATCGGCATCAATGAGGCGGAAGACAATGGTCTTGTCACCAACAAGGGCTTGGTCGTGGCTCTCGGCATAAGAGATAGTCTTCTCGTCTTGACGGCGATTGGTCGTCTCCCAAAACATTGAAGAGGGCTTCCAATCCTCGTCTTTTAGTTCCTTGATAGTTTTAATCCAATAGTCAGGAATGTTCATCGCCATGCGGTAGTCGAAACCGTAGCCGCCATTCTTGAAGGGGGCAGCCAAGCCTGGCATGCCTGACACTTCTTCGGCGATGGTGATTGCCTTCGGATTCACTTCGTGGATGAGGAGGTTAGCCAGTGTGAGATAAGCGATTGCCTCATCGTCTTCATGCCCGTTGTAGTAGTCTTCATAGCCACCGAATGACTCGCCAAGACCATGACTGTAGTAAAGCATCGAAGTCACGCCATCGAAGCGGAAACCATCGAACTTGAACTCTTCCAGCCAATACTTGCAGTTAGAAAGCAGATAGTGGATGACCTCATTCTTGCCGTAGTCGAAGCAGAGAGAGTCCCATGCTGGATGCTCACGGCGTTCTCCCTGCATGAAGTACTGGCAACCATCGCCTGCAAAGTTGCCTAAGCCCTCCATCTCGTTCTTCACGGCATGCGAGTGTACAATGTCCATGATGACGGCAATGCCCAGTTCATGTGCCTTATCAATCAGCTCCTTCAGTTCCTCAGGAGTGCCGAAACGGCTGGAGGGAGCGAAGAAGTTGCTGACATGATAACCAAATGAGCCATAATAAGGATGTTCTGCAATAGCCATCACTTGAATGGCGTTATAGCCGTCCTTCTTGATGCGTGGCAGGACTTTATCCTTAAACTCTATATAAGTACCTACTTTCTCTGCGTCCTGCGCCATACCGATGTGGCACTCGTAAATCAGCAGCGGATTGGTGTCGGGCTTGAAGTTCTTCTTCTTGAACTCGTAGGGTTGAGCGGGTGCCCACACCTGAGCGGAGAACATCTTGGTGTCCTCGTCCTGCACCACTCGCGTGGCATAAGAAGGAATGCGCTCCCCTTCTCCACCATTCCATTTAACCTTCAACTTGTAGAGGTCACCATGACGCATCTGACTGGATTTGAGCTTGATTTCCCAGTTGCCATTGTCGATGCGCGTCATCTTATAGTCCTCTTGTTCCTGCCATCCATTGAAGTCACCCACCAAGAAAATCTCTGTTGCATTCGGTGCCCATTCACGCAACACCCATCCCTTGGATGTCTTGTGAAGTCCAAAGTAAAGATAGCCGCTGGCAAAATCAGAAAGGGATTGTTTGCCGCCATTCGTCAGTTCGTTCAGTTTGGAGAGTACATGGTCACGACGACCGCAGATGGCTTCCTCAAAAGGTTCAAGCCACGAGTCATTCTTCACGATGCCAATATGCTTCACGGAAGCCCGTTTCTTGATCTCTACCATTTTAGAGGTCTTAGTTGTTGCCATGGTTGTTATGCTTTTATTTTAAAGATTACTTTCTTGATGTCTTCTGTGTCTGCAATGCAGGGAGCATGCCCGTCTTGAGGAAAAAAGATGACGAACTCGCCTGGGCGAACGGTGATGTACTTCTCAGCCAAACCTTCATAGAAGCAGATGTCCTTGGCTGCATCGTATTCAGCCTCAGGCAGATTCTGACGAGGCGTGAAGCCCATTGTCTCTGGGCCTGATAGCGGAATTTGGATGTCAATCATGGCATTGTGTGTCTCAATACGAGCCGCCTCCTTAGTCTTGCCTTTTGTTATGCTGTAGTTGACAAACAGATTAGCACCGTCAATCATCTCTTTGCCTGATTCGTGCGCCGAGAGGTCGTGTGTCTGCAAATACTCCGCCACTTTATGGAACAATGGATTGAGTGCCACATACTTGCCGAAGTTTTCGAGTGTGTCTAAAATCATACTTATGGTTATTATAAGGTTAATAGTTAGTTGGTCAGATTCTCGCCTGCTGGATTTCATGCAGCATGGTATCATGCAGCAAGCCGTTGGTGGCTATTACCTGCCGTCCACTTGCCCATTGCTCATCTTTCCCATCATAGTCAGTTACGCGTCCTCCTGCCTCCATCAAGATGCAGGCACCAGCGGCCACATCCCACGGCTGAATGAACGACTCGATATAGACATCAATCTTTCCTGATGCCACATAACAAAGCTCTGCTTCCGCACTTCCGTTGCTGCGGATGCTGGCACAATGTCCATAAAGGCTACCTGTCAAGTTGAGACAGAACTGCCGCCACGCATCGGCATTATAAGGATAACCTATCATCACCAATGCCTGATCCATATCGGAGCGTGTCGAAACGTGTATAGGGCTGCCGTTCTGGAACGCTCCCATTCCCTTGGCGGCATAGTATAGTTCTTTGCGAGTCACCTCATACACCACTCCGAGCAGAATATCTTCCTTGTTGCGCAGGGCGATGCAGACACAATAAGGTGCTAAGTCGTGAATGAAGTTTGTCGTGCCATCCAATGGGTCAACCACCCAAAACAACTCTGACGACTCGTCTTTCTGCACCGTTGTCTTCTCTTCCGTGATAAAACCGGCTTCTGGCAACAACGCTTTGAGACGAGCCACTATCATCTTCTCGCATTCTTTATCTACATAACTCACATAGTCGTGGCTTTGCTTCGATTCCACTCTGTCCAAATCGAAGTTCTCACGTTGCGTTGCGATATAAGCTCCTGCTTCCATCGCCAACTGCTTCACTTCTTCCAGCAATTCTTCCAACTGCATGACTCTTACAAATTTATGAATGACGAATGATTACTGCCCCATCAGTTTTCCACGATTGTAGATGCCTTTGTGCAACACCGTTCCATTGCGGTCTTTCTCCACAAAAGCACCATCCTTTTGGTCGTTGAGGAAAGAACCCTCGAAACGAGTGCCATCAGCCGACTCCTCCACACCTTTCCCGTTCTTCATGCCGTCTTTGAAATGTCCCTTGAACTTTGTGCCGTCAGACAAACGCATCACTCCTTCACCATTCATCTCGCCACCAGCCCATTCGCCATCATACACATCCCCGTTAGCACCAGTGAACTTGCCGCGTCCGTGCTCTTTGTCTCCTATCCAGTAGCCCTCATACTTAGAGCCATCGGGCCATGTATAAGTACCAAAACCCTCCATCAGCCCATTTTTGAATTGTCCCACATACTTTCGTTTGTCGGTATAGGTGAAGATGCCCTGTCCTGTGCGTTCACCGTTCTGATAGTCACCCTCATACATATCTCCATTGCGGAACTTGTAGATGCCCCTTCCGTGCATCATGTCGTCCTTCCAGTCGCCTGTATAAACGTCACCATTGGCATAGATATATTTGCCATATCCGTTACGCATGTTATTGTCCATGTCCCCGTTGTAACTGGACCCGTCACGCCAGTCGAACACACCTCTGCCCGACTTCTTGTCGTCCTTCCAGCCACCATCGTAATAGATGCCGTTGGCCCATGTGTAACGCCCATTGCCATTGCGCTTGTCTTCCAGCCATTCGCCTGTATATTTGTCACCGTTGTAATAATACATCGTACCCACCCCCTGCTGGTAGTCAATATACCACAAACCTTCGTATTTGTTGTTGTTGGCAAAATAGAATGTGCCATGACCATGCTGATGGTCTTGATGCCAATTTCCCTCATACTTCTCGCCGTCCGTAAAGGTATAGACACCATATCCCTGACGCTTTCCCTTCACATACTCTCCTTCATACGTGTCACCCGTCTTGAACGTCGTCTTTCCTTTGCCATGAGGTTTTCCGCCCTCCAACTCGCCATAGTAGGCAGCCTTGTCTTTCGGGAAGACATAGTTGCCAATCATCACCTTCTGCGCCATGAGCGATGCCGTGCCACACACCGCCATCATTCCTGCTATCACATATCTTGATATATTCATATATACATATTAGTTTCGGTTATACCACTTGCATTTCAATTTCACAAAGATAATGACTTTTTTTCAGAACTCAACATTCAGTTAAGGTTTATTATGACTTTTTGTGTGTATTTTGATGGAAGAGCACTCAAAAACGCTCCAAACGGGCATCCTGCACCAGCCTTTCCGCTCACCCTGCGGTAAAACAATCAGACACCCTGCGCATGTTATTTCGCGCAGGGTGTCTGAAAAGTCATGCACAAGGTGTGCATATAGTGCCATATCAGCGTGTTCTGTCAAGAGCGTCACTCGAACCGAATGGAAGCGACCTTCTCAAGCCGATTTCGTAGATGCGGCATGGCATCTTTGCGGATGCGCAGTGTCATGGCGCAGTCGTTGTCGAAGTGTTGCGCAACCATCTGTGGGTTTTCCTCTTTCACAATGCGCATCACCTCGTTCATGAAGGGATACTCAAAGAAGAACGAAACGTCTTCATCCACTGTTTTCTCTATGATTTCAGCCGCAGCAATGGCTTCGGCAGCGGCTTGGCGATAGGCAACAATCAATCCAGATGTGCCCAATTTCACACCTCCGAAATAACGGACAACGATGATGAGAATGTCCGTCAATTCATTGGAGTTAATCTGTCCGAGGATTGGCTTGCCAGCTGTACCAGAAGGTTCGCCATTGTCGTTGGCACGAAACTCTGTGCGTTCGGCTCCCAACATGTACGCATAACACACATGGCGCGCATCGTAGTATTTCTTCTGATGCTCTGCCACCAGCAGCTTTACCTCCTCGACCGAACGAACAGGAAAAGCGAAGGCAAGAAACTTGCTTCGCTTTTCAGTGTAAAGACCCTCCGAAGGGCTTGATATGGTCAAATAAGTATCCATCAACTCAGCTTGTGGATAACGAGCCCCGAGCGCAATTTAGGCTCAAACCACGTTGCTTTGGGCGGCATGATATTGCCCGAATCGGCAATGTCCATGATTTGCTGCATCGTCACAGGATAGAGTGCCAACGCCATCTTCATCTCGCCACTATCCACACGGCGTTTCAGCTCGCCCAAACCGCGCAATCCGCCCACAAAGTCGATGCGCTTGTCGCGACGAAGGTCCTTGATACCGAGAATGTTGTCGAGAATCAGTTTGGAAGAAATGCTGACATCGAGCACCCCAATGGGGTCGTTCTCATCGTAAGTGCCAGGCTTGGCTTTGAGCGAATACCACTCCCCTTCCAGATACAACGAAAACTCATGAAGTTCCTTGGCACGATACGCTTCCTTTCCCTTCTTCTCCACCACGAAGTTCGTCTCCAATGCCTTGATAAACTCCTCAGCCGTAAGTCCGTTGAGGTCCTTAACGACACGATTGTAGTCGAGAATGGTCAACTGGCTGGCAGGGAAACAAACTGCCATAAAGTAATTGTATTCCTCGTCACCACGATGGTTGGGATTCTGCTTCGCTTTCTCCGCACCCACCAAGGCTGCGGCAGCACTGCGGTGATGTCCGTCGGCGATGTAGAGGTTAGGCATCTTGGCAAAACGCTCTGTGATAGTTTTGATGTCCTCGCCATCACTCACCACCCACAACTTGTGACCGAAGCCGTCAATCGGTGCCACAAAGTCATACTCAGGTGTCGTCTTCGCATACTTGTCAATCAGCTGCAACAGCGTTTCATCGTCGGGATATGCGAAGAAGACAGGCTCGATGTTAGCATCATTCACACGCACATGCTTCATACGATCCTCTTCCTTGTCGGCACGGGTCAACTCATGTTTCTTGATGACACCTGTCTGATAGTCACCGCTATAAGCACCCACCACAATGCCATACTGCGTCTTTTCCAGACCGCCATTGGCTGGCAGGCATGAGGTCTGCGCATAGATGTAGTATTGTTCTTTCTCATCCTGCACCAGCCATCCGTTCTCTTGGAACTTAGCAAACTGGCGTGCAGCCTCATCATACACACGAGGGTCGTACTCGCTCGTGCCCGACTCGAAGTTAATCTCAGGTTTGATGATATGGTAGAGCGACATCTCATTGTCACCAGCCTCCACACGTGCCTCCTCAGAATCAAGCACATCATAGGGGCGGCTTTCCACTTGCTCCACCAAGTCCTTTGGCGGACGCACTCCCTTGAAGGGTTTTACTATAGCCATAAAATAATAGTGATTTTAGGATTTACAATCTTCACCTTTCTTTTCGACGACAAAGTTAGAGCTTTCCGCCGATATATCCACATGAAAGTGAATATTTTTCATATTTCCGCCGTTTCTCCAAACGAAATCTTCCGTCTTGTTCTTGATGTGACAAAAAGCGTTAAGGCGGTTAAACTCAAACAAAAAAAATGTGTTATCTTTGCAGACAAAAATAATTGCAAACGAAAAATGCGCATAGACATCATCACGGTTCTGCCTGAGCTAATAGAGCCTTTTACCCAAGAGAGCATCCTTGGCAGAGCGCAGAAGAAGGGACTTGCAGAGATTCATGTCCACAACCTTCGGGACTATACGACAGACAAGCATCGAAGAGTGGACGACTACCCCTTTGGCGGAGCGGCGGGCATGCTGATTCAGTGCCAACCACTTGATGCTTGCATCGCTGCGCTGAAGGCAGAACGCGATTATGATGAAATAATCTTCACGGCTCCTGATGGAGAGAAGTTTGACCAACCAATGGCAAACGAGCTATCGCTGAAGGAGAACATCATCATCATCTGCGGACACTACAAGGGCATTGATTATCGTATCCGCGAGCATCTTATCACACGCGAGATTTCCATTGGCGACTATGTACTGACGGGCGGAGAGTTGGCTGCCGCTGTGATGGCTGACTCGATTGTACGCGTCATTCCTGGTGTGATTGGCGATGTAGAAAGTGCGCTCTCCGACTCTTTTCAAGACAACCTGCTCGAGCCCCCTGTTTACACACGCCCGGCTCAATATCATCCGATGGACAATCCTGAGGAAACTTGGAGTGTGCCAGAGATTCTCTTGTCGGGTCACGAGGCAAAAATAAAGGAATGGGAATATGAGCAAGCCTTGGCACGAACAAAAGCCTTACGTCCTGACCTATTGGACAAGCAACTTTAACTCCTTCTAAATGATACAAATAGAACCGCGGGGGCACTTCGTCTTGAAGTGCCCCCGCGGTTCTGTCCGTCTGTATCAATTATGCGTTGATGCGTGTGCCCATACGGGCTTCTACCGCATTCACTACATAATCGCCCAACTTTTCACATTCGTTGATGATGTCCATATAGACAGTGCCGACGGCATAAGTATATTTGTGGTTGTTCACATCGTTGATGTTCTGCGACTTGAGTTGATTGCGGAAGTTGTTGATTTCGTTTTCTGTATTGAGTGTACGGTTCACGTTGAATGCTTCCTTGCGCCCCGACAACAGTGCATTTAACTGGGTGAGTGCCGTATCAATCAACTCCATCATCTGATGGATGTGCTCATACTGCTGTTCATCGAAGTGGTCTTGCTTGCCACTGAACTTTCGGTTAATGGTGCGAGCCATGTTGAAACAAGCGTCGCCAATGCTCTCCAGTTCAGAGATCTCACGCAACATGGCACGAATCTTTGCCTTTGTCTCGTCGGAGAGGTGTGCATCACCTACTTGGTCGAGGTAGTTGGCTATCTCCAACTCCATGTTGTCGGATATGCTTTCATATTTCTCAATGCGTGAATAGAGTTTGGCAAACTCCTTCTCGTCCTTCTCTGTGAGCAGTGTACGCACCATACCGAACATGCGTTGCATGCGGTCGGAGAAAGATTCTATTTCCTTATGAGCTTCCAGCACAGAGAGTTCTGGGGTTTTCATGATGCCCGACGTGATGAAGTGCAGACGGAAGTCTTCCTCCTCGTCCACATTCTTCGGCTTGATAACCCAACAAACGAACTTCTCAATGTGAGAGATGAACCAAATGAGCAACACGGTGTTGCTGACATTGAAAGCGGAGTGGAAAGTAGCCAAAACAACAGACACTTTCTTCAAGTCAGGGCTTGCAGGGTTGTATCCAGCAATGTGATAGATTCCGTCAAGAAACCATGGCAGAACTGCCAAGACCCATGCCACACCCAATACATTGATACTCATGTGGGCAAAGGCTGCACGACGAGCCTGTGTGTTAGCTCCCATTGCCACAATATTGGAAGTGATGGTCGTCCCGATGTTCTCGCCCAAGACAAGCATGATGCCTTGGTCGAGGTGCAGCACACCTGTGGAGCAGAGGGTCATGGTGATAGCCATGATAGCAGCCGAAGACTGCACACAGAGCGTAAGAATTGTACCCATCAGCAGGAAGAATAGAGAGTTGAGGAAAGTCGGCTCGTTAAATCCCGAGAAGAACGCCTTGATGCCTTCGCTGGTTTCGGGGTCTTCCACCAAATTGAAGCCTGTTTCTTTCAAAGTGCCAAGACCAAGGAAAAGAAAAGCAACGCCAAAGAGGAAGTCACCGATGATGCGACGCTTCTTCATGTAAATGAGAATGATACCAATGAAGAAAGCAGGATAGACGAAGTTGGTGACATTGAACATGTCGGTCAATGACATAATCCACGCTGTGACGGTCGTACCGATGTGGGCACCCATAATTACAGAGATTGCCTGTACGAGCGTGAGTAAGCCTGCATTGACAAACGAGACGGTCATCAGCGTCGTAGCTGTAGAACTTTGTACAGCGGCGGTTACGAACATACCCGTCAGGGCACCAGTGAAGCGGTTAGTGGTCATAGAACCAAGCACATGACGCAACTGTGGACCCGCCATCTTCTGCAAGGCTTCACTCATGGCTTTCATGCCGAACATGAGTAATGCCAGCGAACCTAAAAGCTTGAATACAATCCAAATTGACATGATAAATAGTTTGGTTGACGAACTGGCTGATGCGGACAATCGGCAAAACTTTCTATTATATTAAATAATGTATAGCCGAACAATGTCGCTATTGACAGCCAAATCCTTATTGTTCGCTGGCAAAGTTACACCAATTCTTAGGTTTACACAAGGATTCCATAAAATAAACTAAAAATAATTTTGTGCTGTCTCCTAATTGTTCTACCTTTGTCG
>CAMWJL010000066.1 GCA_947174565.1 uncultured Prevotellaceae bacterium
ATGCAAGATTCTTGCCATTGTCAACAAGGCAGACGGCAAGGCATTTTATGTCTCCAAGGGCGCGGATTTGGCTTATGATGAGATGCAAAGGCATTCGCAAGCAACAATTCATGTTACCAATGGAGATTGATGAAAAACGGCAGTACCATTGCAGGTGAGGAAAACAGTAATCTTTACATTATTCAATCCATGACTCCTTTGGGCGAACCGTATCAATATGCAGATAGAGGGTCAACAGAAAATCAGAATCTACATTCTCTAAGGGACGGCTATTTGCAGTCAGCAGCTGATGGAAGCTCATTCGTTTTTAATATATATTATAGTGCATCTCCTGACGAAAACACAATCACAAATGGCTATGTGTACGACGTTCAGTATGAAGAAGGTAAGGGCTTCTCACTAAGGAACATTGGCACAGGCAAGTATCTGGGAGCCAACACGCTTTCTGCCGATGAGGACGAACCCACTTATTTTGCTTTCGTACAGCTCACCGACGATTACATTTCTACCGTCCAGGAACTGCTTGCCGAAGGTGAAGCCATGAAAGCAAATGTCACTGACCAAGCAGCCAAGGCAGCATACGATGCTGCCATTGCAGGCATTGACCCTGCTACCATTACAGGCGACGGTCTCGCTGAGGCACAAACGGTGGATGCAGCCCTCGACGTTTTGGTCAAGTATCAGAATGCTGCTGGAGCTGACATGACCCGTGCCATCATCAACCCCAGCTTTGAGTCGGGCACTCTTGACGGATGGACCTCAACGGATGGTGGCAAAGTTGAAAACAGTGGTTGGTTTGGATATAAAACAGGTTGTTATTACTTCGACAAATCGGACAACTACCAAGGTCTCCACAAAAATGAAAATCCACTCCTCCAGACCATTACCGACATGCCTAACGGTATGTACAAACTCACCGCAGAAATGCGAAACACAGAGGCTAACACCACCTTCCATAAAAAGTATGAAGGCTTCTATCTCGTAGCCAATGACAACAAAACAGCCGTTCAAGCTGACGGAGAGACCGTTGAAGTCACCACAATCGTTGCAGACGGCACAATTACTATCGGCACGGAGCTGTTCAACTGCACTGGTAGGTGGGTTTGTGCGGATAACTTCCGGCTCACCTTTGTACGTCCTACCACTAACAAAGAACGGTTGGCTAACGATATAACTGTGGCTCAAACGATTGTGGATGACAGGAAGAACGTAGGTGAAGACTTCTTCATGATTTCACCCAAAGCACCTGAAAAACTCCAACAGACCATAGACGCTGCTAAGGATGTGAACGACAACGAAGACGCAACCCAAGCAGAAGTCGATGCAGCCATCGCCGCTCTTGCTGCCGCCAAAGAGGAATACAACAGTGCTGCCAGCATGAATCTTCCTGACCCTGAGAAACAGTACGTCCTCTATCTGACAAACGCTAATAATATTGTGCATTACATGAACCTCGCTGATGGTGTCACGATTCAGGAAGAGGGTACTCCACTGTCATTCGTTGTAGAAGACGATCAGTATTATCTTACCGCAGAAGGAGGGCTTTCTGTTGGTCTCGGTGACGGCAACCGCCTGTCCACTGATGCTGATAAGCGCATTGCATTGAGCTTCACCGCTTTGGGCAATAATGAATACCACATCCAAACCTCCTATGGTCTCGTGGGAACAAATCAGGCAAGTCTTAACTTCGGTACTTATTGCACTGCAGACCGTGGTGCAGGCGATGTCAATACGATGTGGACAATCGAAGAATGCACCACCGCCAACATGAGCGTGAAGGCTGGCAAATGGGGTACGTTTGTCGCTCCGTTCGGTGTGACCATCCCCGAAGGTATCAAGGCATACACGGTGACAGGCACGATGACAGATGCGGAGGTCACATATACGGAGACAGAGGAAGTGACAACCACGATTCCTGCCAACACTCCAGTCATATTGCTGAACAAGACAGAAGAGAACCTCGAAAAGACTTTCACGGGGGGAGTTAGACAGCCTGAAAACGAAACTGTCACAGAAGGACTGCTCACTGGCATCTATCAGGCAGGTATTGACATCCCAGCAGAAAGCTATGTGCTGCAGACTCCTAAGGGTGGAGAACAGGGCTTCTATTATGTCAATGAAACCATTACGGAGCAGGGCGTGGCTAACCGCTGCTACCTCGCCATGCCAGCTGGCAACGCGCCTCTGCGCGCCATCTTCTTCGGCAGCGAAGAGGGAACGACGGGCATCGAGGCCGCGGAGGCAACAGGCGCGGAGGACGGCATCCTCTACAACCTGTCTGGTCAGAGGTTGACGCTTCCTACAAGGGCATCGTCATCAAGAAGGGCAAGGCAATGCTGAAAAATAAATGTATCACTCCATAAAAGATTAAAAGACAATGAAAAAGACATATTTGAAGCCTGAGACGGAAACTATCATCATGAATGCGGAGCGTGTGATTTGCGCGTCGGACAATAGAGCAACAATTTATGATGAGTTTGCACAAGGAATCGAAGAACTCGAGGGTGCTATCATGGAAGCTCCCCGTCGCAACTCCTTCGACACAGATCTCTGGTGAGTTTTGCCAAACTGCTACATACAGGAATAACTGACAGGTCATTACAGAACTCTTTCATTTTAAGGATACCCGCAGGCGCACCTGCGGGTATCCTTATTTGTAGAGGGGCTGCTCGTCATGGTTACAAAAACGAAAGGACGTGACACAGGGGGGGTATCACATCTGAGAAAAAATGCGTACCTTTGCACCGACAAAAGAACAATGTAGAACCAAAACCTATTGGACATGAACACAATCAACCGACGCAGCGCGAGGACGGCCTTGGCAGCCCTTGCGCTCATCGTGGGCACAGGAGCTGCCCAGGCCCAGACGGGCACCGAGTGGGACAATCCCGACATCACCAGCGTGAACCGTGAGACGGCGCACACGCTTGCCATCCCGATGGCGACGGAGGACGGCGTGAGGAGCAACGACTTCAAGGAGTCGCCTTATTACCAGTCGCTCGACGGCAAGTGGAAATTCATGTGGGTGAAGAACCCCAGCCTGGCCTCTACCGCTTTCTGCCGCAAGGACGTGAACGATGCGGCATGGAGCGACATTGACGTGCCTTCCAGCTGGCAGGTGTATGGTGTCCACAACAACAAGAACTGGGACAAGCCGCTCTACTGCAACGTGGCGTATCCCTTCTCCTTCAACGAGCAGACGTACAGCGTGATGGCGAGCCGTCCGGGGTGGTTCACCTACAGCGGCGACATGACCAACCCCGTGGGCACTTACCGCAGGAAGTTCACCGTGCCACAGGACTGGGCGGGGCGCGACGTGTATGTGCGCTTCAACGGTGTGGGACACGGCTACTACCTGTGGGTGAACGGGCAGCGAGTGGGCTACTCGGAGGATTCTTACCTGCCCTCGGAGTTCAACATTACTGACTATCTGGTGGAGGGCGAGAACACCATCGCCCTGCAAGTGTATCGCTTCACGAGCGGCTCGTTCCTGGAATGTCAGGACTACTGGCGGCTCACGGGCATACAGCGTCACTGCTTCCTGTGGTCGGCACCGAAGAGCCAGCTGCGCGACTATTTCTTCACGACCGACCTCGACGACACCTACACCGATGCCAAGGCGAACGTGAAGGTGAGCCTCACGGGCATCGACGGCGTGAAGGGGGGCACTGTGGAGGCGCGCATCCTCGACGGCACTGCGCCCATCGCCTCGCAGACAGCCACCATCGGCGGCGACACGGAGCTGAGCCTCGACATGGACGTGAAGGCCCCACGCCTGTGGAGTGCCGAAACGCCTAACCTCTACGACCTCGTGCTCACGCTGCGCGACAAGCAGGGCAAGACCATCGACCTGCGCGGCGGCAAGGTGGGCTTCCGCGAGGTGGGCATCCGCAGCGACGGCGCGCTCATCATCAACGGCAAGCGCATGGTCTTCCACGGCGTGAACCGCCACGACTTCAGCCCCATCAACGGGCGAGCCATCAGCGACGAGGAGATTGAGGAGGACATCAAGACCATGAAGCGGCTGAACATCAATGCGGTGCGCACATCGCACTATCCGAACGACCCCGTCTTCTACGACCTCTGCGACAAGTACGGACTCTATGTGCTGGCAGAGGCGAACGTGGAGTGCCACGCCAATCAGAAGCTCTCCTCCGTGGAGAAGTTCCGCCACGCCATGGTGGAGCGTTCGGAGAACCATGTGAAGTGGATGCGCAACCACGTCTGCATCTTCATCTGGTCGTTCGGCAACGAGTCGGGCGGCGGCAACAACTTCCAGTATGTGGCGAACGCCATCAAGGCACTCGACAAGACACGACTCACCCACTACGAGGGCAACAGCGACTATGCCGACGTAAGCTCCACCATGTACTTCGACTACAACGGCATCAAGGGCATCGGCTCATCGCGTGAGGGCAAGACGGGGCAGAAGCCGCACATCCAGTGTGAGAACAGCCACGCCATGGGCAACTCGATGGGCAACGTCCGCGACATGTTCGACCTCTACGAGCGGTATGCCTGCCTCACGGGCGAGTTCATCTGGGACTTCAAGGACCAGGGACTCCTTGCCAAGAACGCTGCCGGCACCGAATACTGGGCCTACGGCGGAGACTTTGGCGACAACCCGAACGACAACAACTTCTGCATCAACGGACTCGTGCGTCCCGACTGGAGCCTGACCGCTAAGTCGTACAACACCAAGAAGATATACCAGCCATTAGAGTTCAAGGCCATCAAGAACAAGAAGGGTCAGTTCCGCGTGAAGAACAAGATGGCGTTCCTGCCCAGCACCGCCTACAACGTCGCCTATCAGGTGGAGGACGAGGAGGGGAAGGTGCTCGCCAGCGGCACCATCGACACGGAAGTGGCGGCTAACGACAGCACCATCGTGACCCTCGACGTGACAGCTGCCGACGCGGTGGATGCCGCCAAGGAAGCCTTCATCCGCTTCACCGCCACAGAGAAGGAGGACAAGCCTTGGGCAGCGGCTGGATATGTGGTGGCAGAGGAGAAACTGCCCCTCAAGGCTGCCACGAAGCCTGACTATGACCTTGCGCAGCTCGCCAACTGCCCCGACCTGAAGGTGGAAGACGCGAGCACCACGCTCACGCTGTCCAACAGCCTGTTCAGCGTCGCCTTCAACAAGAGCACGGGCGTGCTGAGCAGCTACACCTACGGCGACAAGAAGCTCATCACCAAGCCCCTCAAGTTCAACGCCATGCGCCTGCCCACCGACAACGACGGCAGACGCTGTGAGGGATGGGACAACATGGGGCTGAACTCCCTCATCGGCCGTGCCACCAGCAGCGACATCATGCGCAGCGACGACGGCAAGAGCGTCACGGTCTCCTTCAACACACGCTACACGGGGAAGAACGGCACACGCTTCGACGTGCAGTACAACTTCATCGTGTGCGCCAGCGGCGTGGTGATGGTCAACACCTTCATCCAGCCCTCCGCCACGGGAGCCGTGCTGCCTAAGATGGGCTTCCGCTGCGAGATGCCTGCCGAAATGGAGCAGTTCACCTACTTCGGACGCGGTCCGTGGGACAGCTATGCCGACCGCAAGGAGGCCTGTCTGCCAGCCATCTACGAAAGCACCGTGACCGCCCAGCGCGAGGACTACATCAAGCCGCAGGAGCACGGCACGAAGCAGGAGGTGCGCTGGATAGCCCTCAGCAACAGCGAGGGAACGGGTCTCGCCTTTGTGGCCCCCGACCAGATGGCGGCTTCGGCTGTACACTTCCGTGTGGAGGACAACTACACCGACCGCAACAACCGCGCCAAGCACACCTACGACTTCAAGCCCTGCGAGAACACCATCGTGTCGCTCGACGCTGCCACACGAGGACTGGGCAACGCCAGCTGCGGTGCGGACGTGATGGACCAGTATGAGCTGAAGGCTGCCAACACCGCTTTCCGCTTCCTCCTGATGCCGTTCGACAAGGCGACCGACGTGGCGGCGATGACGCGTGTCGGCATGCCTGTGGCACAGCCCGTGAACTGCCAGCGCGAGAGCAACGGGCGCATCAAGATGACCACCGCCACGCAGGGTGCTACCATCTATTACAGCATCGACGGCGGCGAATGGCAGAAGTACAACGCCATGTTTGCCAACAACGATGCCTGCACCATCCGCACCTACGCCACGGCGGAGGGTCTGATTGACAGCCCCGTGATGTCCTACAACCTTGACCTCTACATCAACAAGAACCTGTGGCGGCTCGTCAGCGTCGATAGCCAGCACGGCGGCAACGAGGCGACGAAGGCGTTTGACAACAACCCCAGCACGTTCTGGCACACCGAGTATGCCGGCAGCGAACCCACCTGTCCGCACACCCTCGTGGTCGATATGCGCAAGATATACGAAGTGACCGCCTTCACCTACACGGCGCGCGCTGACGGCAGCAGCAACGGCATGGTGAAGCAGTATGAGGTCTATCTCAGCGAGGACGGCAAGACGTGGGGCAACGCTGTGGCAAGCGGCGAGTTCAAGAACACCACCGCCCAGCAGGTGGCTCCGCTCGCCACACCGACACGCGGACGCTATCTGAAGTTCGTGGCGCGCTCTGAAATCAACGGCAAGGCATGGTCGTCCGCCGCTGAAATCGGCATCCAAGCCACTGCCGACGTGACGGCGGTGAACGCTCCCAATGCCGATGCCGACAAGGGCGATGCCAAATACTACTCGCTCAACGGCACTGTTGCGACCGTCCCAACCGCTGGCAACTACTATGTACACCAAGGCAAAAAAGTGTTCGTCAAGTGAGAGATTAGAGGTGAGTGAGAAGAGGTGAGGGGTGAGAGGAATGTGAAGCAAACAGGCATTCCTCTCACCCCTCACCTCTTACCACTTACCCCTTCTCACTCACCTCTTACCACTCACTTCTCACCCCTCAAAAATCCCCTCAAAACCGATGTCCCCGACATCGGCAAAACGGAGTCCCCGACATCGACTGACCGATGTCGGGGACTCCGTTTTTTATGCTGTGGAACGGGGGCAGATTCCTCTCACCCCTCACCTCTTATTTCTCACCTCTCACTCAGCATTCGCCGCCCACGCTGTCAGAAGCGCACATACAGCTCTGCCCACAGCTCGTTGTAGTCCTTGTGGACGAGCGAGCGGTCATGCACATGGTTGTACTGCACCTGCATGAGGAGGTTCTTGTGGAGCTGCACGTTGGGGGCGAGGCTGTAGATGCTCTTGGCAGTGCGCCACGACTTGGTGGGGCGGTAGGCGTCATACTTGCCATAGACCTTGAGCCACGGTGTGCAAGGCACGCCGAGGGTGGCATACCACGCATCGGCCTTGCCCTCGCCCTTGTAGTTGGCGAGCAGTCCCTGCGCATGGGCATACTCGGCTCGTGCCGCCCAGTCGTTGTGCTCATACTTCACGGCAGCCGCCCAGCGGTTGCGGTCGGTGCTGACGGAGGCGGCGGAGGTGTAGTTGCCCGTCCAGCCGAACAGCCCGACGTAGAGGTCCTTGACGGGCTGCACCTGCACGGTGCCGATGAAGTCCTTGCGCCCGTCCCTGTCGGCAGCGTTGATGCCCTGACCGTTCATCACCTGCAACTGGTAGTGGACGAATCGGTGTCCGTCCTTGCGCGAGGGCAGGAGGTCGCCCGAGAGCTGGATGCCCTGGTCGCGTCCGCCATTCACCACGTCACCATCCTTGTCGCCGATGCCAGCCAACTGACGTGCCGCCTGCGAATAGTCGCCCGTGCCCACGTCCCAAGGGTTGTAGGGGTTCTCGAAGGTGAAGGCACGCTTATATTGTCCCACCTTCACGGCAAGCTCCTTCCAGTGCGCCCACTCCACGAAGTAGTCCTTCATGTGCATGGAAGAGTTGTTCACCTGCGCCTGCACGCGATACTTGAAGTCGCCGAGGATGCTGCCATCCACATACACGCGGATGAACCGCTGGCTGAAGCCGTCGCCGCCATGCGCACCCGCTTGGTCGCTGTAAGCGTACTTGCCGATGAAGTATCCGCCCACCTTGGGCGTGCTGGCATAGTCGGTCAGCTTGCGCCCTAACAGGGCAGGTTTCTCGCTCTCCTGCGCCACGCTGGGCAGGGAGAGGACGGTGGCCACGAGGGCGAGGAGGAATGTCTTGTTCATAGGGTTGAATGCTAATGAGTTATAGGTAAAAAATTGACTTCGGGCGGAGGGGAGAGGCGGCTCACTTTCGGGGCTTCTCCACTTCGCGCCTGAGCTGTCTGAGCTGTTTGAGCGAAGCGTTCCCTGCCCGTTCGCCAAGGGCAATCATCTCGCTGATTTTCTGGCTGCTGAAATCCTGCGCGCCATAGCCTCGGAGGTCGGGGTTGATGTAGATGTCGGCGGCTTGGCAGTTCTGGGCATACTTCCGCAGGTCGGGGCGGAAGAGGGACAGGAGGGACGAGGAGCGGTCGGCCTCATGCTTGTTGACCGTCAAATCGACAGCGATGATGCGGTCGGCACCCATTTCCTGCGCCACATCCACAGGCAGGTTGTTGAGCACACCGCCATCGACCAGCGTCATGCCGTCCATCCTGACAGGCTTGAAAACCACGGGGATAGCCATGCTGGCACGCATGGCGGTGGCGAGGTCGCCGCTGCCGAGCACCACCTCGCGCATCGTCTTCACATCGACCGCCACGCAGCGGAAAGGCACGGGCAGGTCGTCGAAACTGAGCGCAGTGCTGCCACCCGTCAGCCCTCGGAGCGTGCGCACGATGCTGTCGCCCATGAACGAACCCGCAAAGAGGTCGGCCCACGGCTGTGCGCGGAACATGGAGTCGAGCCTGTCGCTGCGGATGCCGAGCGCATAGAGGCCGCCCACGATGGAGCCGATGCTGGTGCCCACCACCATATCGACGGGCACGCCCGACTGCTCCACGGCTTTAAGCACGCCGACGGCGGCTGCCCCTTTGGCACCGCCGCCGCCAATCACAAGTCCCACCTTGGGGCGTTGCGCCCCATCCTGCCGTCCGTCCGAGAGCGTCACTTCTAATTGGAACTGGGGGACGGGTACGCCCTCCTGCGTGAAGAGCTGGGGGTGGGGATAGTCGTCCCAGCCGTAGCGGACGGTGGTGGAAGAGGCCGAGCGGAGGGCTTCGGGCAGGGTGAGGACAACGGTGTCGATGCCCGAGAGGCGTGCTGGCACGGTCACATACCTGCCATCGACGAGCACGGCAAAGTCGGTGATGGAATCGCGCTGGACAAGGCGGCTGCCCACCTGTCCGAAGCGGATGGTGAGCCTATTGCCAACTGCCTGTGCCTCAAGGGGACGAGGCACATCGCACTCGGGGCTTTCGTCGCCATAGGCCAGCCGCTGCATCTGCCGCGCGGCACGGAGTCCTGCGGTGAGCTTGTCCTGCGGATGGATGTCGTTGAACTCGCCCGTGTCGAAGGTGGGGGCGAGGCTTGCGCCCTTGATGCGCTGGGCAGCACGGTACTGCTCCTCGCGGATGCGTGTCCAGCCCGTATCGACCGACCAGGCGTGGTGGCGCATGTAGCCGGGCAGCTGCATAATGACCACGGGGAAGTCGTGCTTCCACTGCTTGCGCCACGAGGCTATCATGGCTTCGAGCAGGTCGGCATAGCCGTCCGTGTGGCCCATGTTCGACTCGCCCTGATACCAGAGCATGCCCTTGATGGGGAAGTCGCCGAGGGGGGCTATCATGGCGTTGTACAGCCCTGTGGGCGTATCGACAAAGTAGGTGGCGGCTGGCTTCGGCGGCATCGTGCTGCCCACCGCCATCTGGAGCCGCGGCGCGATGGGGAACACCCTGCCGCCCACCTCCAGCTGGTAGAGCTTGCCTTGTGTGAAGTTGCCCATGCCGCTCTGCGACATGAGGTGTACCACGATGTCATTCCTGCCCTCGCGGAGGATGCCTTCTCTGACGGCATAGACACGGGGCGGATACTCGTAGGTGGTGTTGCCCACATACTGCCCGTTGACGAAGATGGTGTCGGCATCCTTCATTGCGCCGAAGCGGAGCACCGCCCCCTGTCCAGCCAAGTCGGCTGGCAGGTCGATGGTGGTGCGGAACCAGTAGGAGCCGTTCTTGCCGCGGCTCCAGTTGGAGAACATATCGACCTCTTGCCACGCGGAGAAGTCGTAGCCCTCAGTGCGCCACTTGCCCACCACGGTGTCTGTCGCCATCATCTGCCGCTCCCACGCCATGCCGGCGCGGTCTTCGGCCCTGCGGACAGAATCCACCCAATTCTCCTGATGGTACTTCGGCTTGGCAAGCTCGTCGGCATAGCCGGGGAACTGAGCCAGCACCTCGTGCGGCATCCACGCCTGCACCTGTGTGCCGCCCACGGCAGAGTTGATGATGCCCACGGGAACGCCTGTGTGACGCTGCAATTCGCGCGCCATGAAGTAGCAGATGCCGCTCACCTCGGCGCAGTTCTGCGGCGTGATGTTCTGCCACGGCAGCACGCGCACATCGGTGTTGGGGCGCACATAATTAAATTGATGGGGCAGTTTCAGGTAGCGTATGTTGTCGTTCGTGTAGTCCCTCACCTCGTCGCCCACCGCGTCCATGCAGCGGCGGATGGGCAGCTCCATGTTCGACTGACCCGAGCAGAGGAACACGTCGCCCACGAGCACGTTCTCCATGCGCCGCTCCTCCACCTGCCGACCGCCCTGCCATTCCTGCACAAGGAGGGTGTGAGGGCCGCCGGCCGGGAGCTTGGGAAGCGTGGCGCGCCATGTGCCGTCGTCCTGCACACGGGCGGTGGCTTTCTTGCCAGCCAACGTGACCACTACCTTGTGGCGCGGTGTGCCTTTGCCCCACACGGGCACGGCTGCGTCTCGCTGCACGACCATGCCGTCGGCAAAGAATCGGGGCAGCTGGAAGTCAGGGTCTTGCGCCAGCACGAAGGTGCAGACGCTCAGGAGCATGGAGAGGAGAATTGTTCGTTTCATGAGAATTTTTTTAGGGGTGAGTGAGAAGAGGTGAGGGGTGAGAGTCTGTTTTGACAATGGGTTCAGTTGTGGCATTTAGGGGTGAGCGAGAAGAGGTGAGGGGTGAGAGGAGTGTCAGGAGGTGAGGATGCCGTTTGCCCAAACATTCCTCTCACCTCTCACCCCTCACCTCTTACTACTTATCTCTCACTTGCACGTCGTGGCAACAGGTTGCCCCCTCGGTGCTGACACTGAGGCGTATCCGACGGGGAGGCACGATGCCATTGAGGGGCACGATGATGGTGGCGACACGGCCTACCTCGCCCTGAGGCACATCCACATAGTCCTCCTCGCCCTCGGCACTGAAATGCCCGTCGGGCTGTCCGCCGGCATCGACGCTGCAGAGCTGCCAGCGGACGGGCTGGCGGTGGTCGTCCTCGGTGTAGTTGGCGAGGAGGACACTGGCTGCCAGCGTGTCGGTGGGCAGGAGCGTGTCGGCTGTCTCGACCACGAGGGTGAGCGGCGCGGTGTAAAGGAGCGTGTCAGCATGTGGCACACGGGGCATCAGCGACGGATGGTTGTCGAAACGTGTCAGCGTGTCGGGAAGGTCATCCACACTGAGGTAAAAGCCCACAGTGTCGGCGGCTGCAAGCATGGCAGTGCCGACCGCCTCGGAGACCGAGTGCAGATGGTTAAAGCCCCGTTCACGGGCGTGGCGGAAGAAGCGGAGCCAGTCGGCAGACGGAGCGTCGGACGGCGGCACGGGCAGGTCCATCCGCCCCTCATCCACGGGACGCAGGAGCACGGCAAGACCATTGAGCATCCACCTCGGAGTGTCCCTCCCCACGGCGGCATCGTCATCGGTCTCCCACTGGCGCAGTGCCAAGGTCTCGACGACCTCCTCCCCCACCCCCTTCCTATCAGTCAGCGTCATGCGCAGGCGGTAGAGGTCGGGGTGGAACTCGCTCCACAAGTGAGGATTCTCGCCCATGTCGATGAGCACCGACACCTCGTTCTCCCCCTGCTGCAAGCGCAGAGGCACCACGAGCGTAGCAGCCACGGGGTCTTCGTCGGGATACGAGGAGCGCACGCAAGTGAGGGTGTACTTTCCAGCCCTCGCCACACGCACCAAAGCCTCCACACGCACCTCATTCATAGGCACATCGGGGACGAGCTGCACGCGGCACACCTCCACCCTACCCTGTCGGACAACGCCCTTCGCCGTCTGTCCGCCCACGGGGAGCGCAAGCATACACCACACGCACACCAGGCCCCATATCCAGCCGTCACTCTTCTTTGTGGCACGATTCATGCCACAAAGATAGCGATTCTTGCAGAAAGAGCCGCCCCCGCGCGCATACTTTTTTGTTTTTTTAGGGGCGAGAGGTGAGTATTTAGAGGTGAGAGGAATGTTTAAGGAGCGAGAACGTCTGTCTGCTTCACATTCCTCTCACCTCTAAATACTCACCTCTCACCCCTTAAATACTCCTCAAACCGCTCAAGCACACACTGCGCAGCCACCTCCACATTCCTCACCCGTCCGAAGTCCTCACGCAGACACATCGAATACACCTCCTCCGCCGTGCCCCAAGCCACCCAAATCTCCACCGCATGACCTTCCCACTCCTCGGCATAGCCCGTAGAGGCAAGCGCGCAATCCGTGCCGAACAGGCGGCAAGCACCCCTCACCATCTGTTCCGCCACCTGACGAGACACCACCCCACACTGCTCAATCATCTCGCGCGGCACACCCAACATGCGCTCCTTCACCTCGTCCTGATAGGCCACCAGCCCACCCATGAAATAGCGGCTCGCACCGCTCCGAGCCGTGATGGCGGCAGCGATGCGCCCCCCCGTACACGACTCCGCCGTGGCGACCGTCCGCCTTCCTCCGTCGTTCTTCATCCTCTTTCGCTTTACTGATTCTGCCGACAAAGGTACAAAAAAAATTCTACATACACCACCCCATCCTTCGGAAGTTCTCCGACAAGACAGAGGAACTGCTGGCTACTCCGTGAAGCAACCAAGAAATATCATTTCAGCAAAAATCAGGAGAATCAATGCAAGCGTGAAATGAAGAGAGTGCCGAACAACCAATACCGAGTAGGAATAACGTTCATGCAATATGTCAATTTCGTCAATCATCGTCCGATTGAGAAAATAGAGCATTCTCTAAATACCTCTATTTGAAGATGCGATACTCCAAAATGAAGAATTGGTGTGTATCGTTATCGTAACCTGTCATATACAAATTGTTTTTTGAGACGACCCTAAGATTTTCGGATTGCAATGCCCCATAATGATCCTCGTAGCCACTTACAGCGGCAATAGGCGGAAGTTGCTTGAATGTGTCTTTGTAGATGCAATCTCCGGAAGCGTCAGCCACTATGATTGAACAGTTGTCATATTCCGGAGGGGTAAGGAACAACCTGTATCCATCCACCATGCCATGATAGAAGAAATTGTTCTCGGGTTCACGCAATGGGATATATCCAGATACGCGAGCATACAAATTGGATGCTTCTGGATATTTCTTTTTGAGATGGTTTGGATAGCTGAAATGCCATGTGGTAAAATTCGCAGAATTTGCTCCATGTGTATGTTTCTTTTGAGTTACAAGAATGTAAGAATCATGTTCCATACGTCCGGAAACAATGCTGTCTTCTGCTTCTATAGGCAGGTTGTATGCTGTTGCTGAACAGTGAAATTTATTGTCCAATGAATATATGGTCTTGTTTTGTTCACAAATGAAATAAACAGAATCGTCATATATTTGACACAAGGCATTGTACGATTCATCAAAATTGATGTCAAGACGTTTTCTGCCAAGCAAGGTCGTTCCATTATATTTTGCGATAAAAGTCGGATTGCCACCTATTATATAGAAAACACTGTCAGATTCTATGGCAAGACCTTTAATTACACACTCACAGATGGTATCATTAGGGAAAGTCCCGTCTTTATAGTCAAACGACCATGTTTTGTGTATATTCAGACCTATTATGCAGGTATCCACACAAATGTTTCTTTCCGTGACAGAATCAACAGGCTGAGCATATAATAGGTTATTTGCAGCCAGTTGTTCTTCTCTTTTTTTACACGATATTGTCAGAAGGAGAACAGAAACGAATAAAACAGCCTTTTGGGTTATATGATAAAATCTCATCTTTGCGTATAATGAGGTAATAGTGGATACAAGTTAAATATCTCCCCTATAATATGAAATTCTCTCGGGCGAGGGCATGTAATTGTTGTCCGATTGGTAAAATATGCACGAATTTATTGAACCAACGAGTTTTATATCATAATTTCAACATCTACTTATCCAGCATTGTGATTATGCAACCAATTCACCATGCTCATAAAGATACTCTGGAGCAATATCTGCCCCGTTTTTCCAGAAGATGGTTCCTTGCAAGCCGAATTGCACAAACTGCTCCTTGTCTGCAAGTTCTTGGAATGCAGGATATTCCAAGAGTGTGGTAAGGTCAACGATTTTGATTACCCCATCGCTAAATGTACACATAATGGTGTATTCACCCATGTACTCCGCATCTGTCACTGTCAGAATCATATTATCTTACTATTTTAGTTATACGTTCACCACGCTGCGCCTTTCCCAAAAGTTCGAGGAGTTCGGTCTCGTGGCTGTCAATGAACTCGTTTATCAGCTTTATGTGCTTTGATTTCGCACGTCCCTCAACAAATCTGTCGCCAATGTTAATCGTAAATTCCTCTCCCCCATGCTTCACATGAATGTGAGGAGGATTATGGTCAAAAGCGTAGATGTATATCAGTAAGCCGTTTTATTATGAATATTGCTCCCATTTGATTTCGTCTGAGACATCTTGCTTTGCAAAAATAATGGTTTTTCATCAAACAAACGACAGATTCGTTCGGAATCGCACGAATAGCGCATTATTTTATTGATTATAAGCGAACTTAGCATCGAAAACTGCCATTCTTGTGATGCTTTGTCCCCTCGTTGTACCCTTGTATCGTACTGTGCTGAAATAACGCCAAAAATCCGATTCACAAGTCTTATCTCGCCGCGCACCGCCAGCATCTGCAAGTGGACACTCGGCGGATATGCAAGTGCGCACCCTGCGCATATTATTTCGGGCAGGGTGCGTGAGTGAATATGCGCAGGGTGCGCGTGTCATTTCGGGCAGGGTGGGCATGAAGGGGCGGATGCCCGTTCGGATAGTTTCCATGGTTTCTAAGTTGCTATGAACCTATCTTCCTATTTCGCTATAAAGCGATAAAGATAGGAAGATTGTTTAATCGCTTTATCGGAAACTTGGTTTATAGTTTTATTGGCAACGTTGTTTCTTTGTTGCAATTTTTATAGTTTTCTTGATTCCATCGGAACAAAGAAAACTATTTTTATAGGAAAATGGGAAGATAGAAAGCCATAAACGGGGGTGAAATGGGGGCGAAGGGCGGAAAAGGAGGGTGGGAAAGTGCATTTTCTGGGGGAACCGTGCCGCTGGTAGGTCAAATTGTGATATATTTGC